>DATAML010000060.1:0-15483 GCA_036260545.1 Caproiciproducens sp. | reverse complement strand
CTTACTTCGCCGCACAGATGCGTGCGATATTGATTGACACAAATCATTTTCCCTTATTCCCCTTTAAACGCTTTCTTTTTATAAAGTATAATTATACCATGAAATGTATAGTGTTTCAACTGGATGCCGCAGGCGGAAAGTCGTGCAACCGCAAAATTGCGGAACAAATGCCGCAGAACGGCAGCAGACCAATTACTTTATCACTTTACTATAACATATTCCTAAAGAAAATGCGACAGAAAATCACGGTGCTTTTACAATATTTATCAGCACATGCGTCATGCTGTCCATCGACTGCACCGGGATGTATTCGAACCTTCCGTGGAAATTGTGCCCTCCGGTGGAAAGATTGGGGCAGGGAAGTCCCATGAACGAAAGCCGCGCGCCGTCTGTTCCGCCGCGGATCGGCACGGTTTTCGGTTCCACGCCTGCGTCCTTCATCGCTTCTTTCGCGTTCTCGATCAGGAACATATGCGGTTCGATCTTTTCTTTCATATTGTAATATGAGTCGCGCAGGTCAAGCTCAATGGTGCCGTCACCGTACTTTTCATTAAGGTATGCGGTGGCTTTTTCAAAGCGCGCCTTCTTTTCCGCGAATTTTATCTTATCATGGTCGCGGATGATGTAGCGGAGCACGGTTTTTTCCTCGTCGCCCTCCATATGGCCTAAATGATGAAAGCCCTCGTAGCCCTCGGTACAGGCAGGGATTTCGTTTACGGGCAGCAGGGAATTAAACTCGATTCCCATGAGCAGCGCATTCTTCATTCTGTTTTTCGCGTCGCCGGGGTGGATATTTACGCCGTTAACGGTAACAACCGCTGCCGCTGCGTTAAAGTTTTCGTATTCTATTTCACCAAGCTTCCCGCCGTCTACGGTATAGGCGAAATCTGCGCCGAAGCGCTTTACATCAAACAAATCCGCGCCTCGCCCGATTTCCTCGTCCGGCGTGAACGCGACCGCAATTTTGCCGTGTTTTATGCCTTCTGCGTTTATCTTTTCGATTGCGGTCAGGATTTCCGCGATGCCGGCCTTGTCGTCGGAGCCTAAGAGTGTGGTGCCGTCGGTGACAATGAGGTCTTTTCCCTTATAATCGGAAAGGCTTTCGTACTTCACCGGGCTCATGATAATTTTGCGCTCCGCGTTCAGAATGATCTCGCCGCCGTCGTAGTTTTCCACGATTCTCGGTTTCACGTCTTTTCCGCTTGCCGAGGAACTGGTATCCATATGGGCGATCAGGCCGATCACCGGTACTTTTGCGTCGCAGTTGGCGGGAAGGGTGGCATAGATATAGCTGTGTTCATCCATCTGCGCGTCGCTCAAGCCAAGGCCTTTCATTTCCTCAACCAGCGCAAGCGCCAGAACCTTCTGGTTTTCCGTGCTTGGGCAGACGGTTTCGGGTGCGTTCTCGTCCGAGGTTGTGTTATACATAACATATTTTAAAAGTCTTTCGTGTGCTCTCATGTTCCATAGCTCCTATCCTAAAATTATTATACATTGTAATCAGGCTCAGATAAGCTTGCAGGCTACAAAAAAATCGGCCAAGGCAGCCAATGCAGGAAGCAAACATTCGGCAGCTTTGCGGCCGTGCGGTATTGCCGTCAGTCTGGAATTTATTTTACTCCTTTATAGAGGAAATAACAATATGATTATAGCCCGCGCCATGCTTCTCTAAGGAGGTCGACCGCGGGGCGAATGTCCTTTAACGGGATTCCCGCAAAGCCGAGCAGAATCCTTGCTGGTTCCCCGTCCATCGGCATCACCCGCACACCTTTTTCCGCGGCCAGCGCGCAGAGCTCCCGGGAGGACTTTTCGGTTTTTACCGTCAGTACCACGGAGAGCGGCGTTTCCTGCAGCATAAGGCGGATTCTGTCCCCGAAGGCATTTTCCAGCGCTTCGGTCAGTTCGCCGCTCTTCGCGGCGTAGAGCTTCCTGAGCCTGCGCAGCTGGCGTTCCAGCTGGCCGTCCTTTACATAGCGGCTCAACGCAAGCTGTTCGATTTTTGAGGCGGTCTGGTTGTAGCGTCCTGCGCGCTCGCGGTATCGTCCGTAGAGCTCCTGCGGCAGCACCATATAGCCGATACGGACGGAGGGCAGCAGCAGCTTGGAAAAGGAGCCGATATAAACGACGCTCCGCCAGTCGCCCATGCCCTGCATTGCCGGGATAGGTCTTGCTTTGTAGCGCAGTTCTCCGTTGTAGTCGTCCTCAATCACGATGCCGCCGGTTTCCTGCGCCCATTCCAGCAGCTCGTACCGCCGGTTCATCGGGATGCTGGTTCCGGTCTGAATCCGGTTGGACGGACTGACGAAAACGAGCCGCACCCCGCTCGCCCGCAGCGCGTCCATACGGATTCCGTCATTATCCGCGGGAAGGCGTACGGCGGTGATTCCGGAGTCGGAAAAAACTTGCTCCGCCTGCGGAAAGCCCGGCTCCTCCAGCGCGACGCGGTTTCCGTAATCGTGCACCAACCCGCAGAGAATCGATAAAAGCGGCTGCGTGCCGGCTCCGATGACGATCTGCTCCGGTGTGGAAACCACCCCGCGCACGCCGTAGCTGTAGGCGGAGAGCGCCTCCCGCAGAGCGCCCTCCCCCTGGTGCTCGCCGTAGGACGCGATGACGTCCTGCCGGTTCAGTACGTCGCGGATATGGCGGCGCCATATTTTGATATCGATATTTTCGCTGTCCACGCAGTCGCTGCCGAAGTTGTAGCGGACGGGCGGGCGGCTTGCCGCGGCGGCGCTGATTTTTTGCTGCTTCGGCCGTTCCTTGCCGCTCCGCACCGCGGCAAGGACAAAATAGCCTCGCTGCGGCTTTGCGCAAAGATACCCTTCCACGCAGAGCTGCTGGTAGGCGTTTTCCACCGTCGTGCAGCTTAGCTCCAGATCGTGCGAAAGCTTGTGGATGGACGGGAGCTTGCTGCCCCTTGCCAGATGCCCGGCCTCGATTGCGGATTTTACCGCAAGATAGAGTTGCTGGTAAAGCGGCACTTCGGAATTTGTATCCAGTTCAATATAATCGTATGTCATAATACTCTCCGTAAAAATACTGTACTGATCAATTTTTTATAAACTGTATATTTTAATATATGCAGTTTTCCGCTACTATTATAGCACAGCTTTAAAGCAAATCAACAGAACGGAGTAAAAACCGATGAATCAATCCAAATCAACCAGGCTTTCTGTGATCACCGCGCTTTTTGCCGCGCTGATCTTTCTTGTAACCGCCTATGTGCTCCATATCCCGACCCCCGCGACCGGCGGCTATATCCACCTCGGCGACGCGTTCCTCTACCTTGCAGCCAGCATGCTGCCCGCGCCGTTTGCCATTGCGGCGGGCGGAATCGGGGAAGCCCTTTCCGACCTTCTGACCGGGGGTGCCGTGTACGCCCTGCCTACCCTTATCATTAAATCCGCCATGGCGCTGTGCTTTACCTCGGCGGGCAAAAAAATCGTTACAAAGCGGAATATCGCGGCGGCCGTTCTTGCCGGCGTGATCTGCATTACCGGTTATTATCTGACGGAAGCCGTTCTTTATCACAGCTTTGTTTCCCCGCTGGCGGAAATTCCGGCCAACCTGATACAGGCAGGCTCCAGCGCTGCGGTTTACCTGATGATCGGCAACGCGTTTGACCGTCTTGATGTGCGGAACCGCCTGCTTTCCTTCGCAAATTAGCAAATCGATTTATATTGGAGGGTGATATCAATGTTTATTAATCGGAAGAATATGTCGGCGACCCTTGCGCTGACCGGCCTGATGGGCGCACTGGTTTTGGTGGGAACCTACCTGAATATTCCCATTCCTGTTCTTGGGGATAAAACGATGATCGGGCTGGGCAATGTGTTCTGTATCCTTTCCGGCCTGCTGCTCGGCCCGGTTTACGGCGGCGCCGCGGCGGGGATCGGCTCGTTCCTGTTTGACCTAGTGGGCGGATGGGCGTCCAGCGCTCCGTTCACCCTTGTGTTTAAGTTCCTGATGGCGTTTGTCTGCGGCATCATCGCCTACGGCGGCGACAAAACCGCGAAAAGCCTGAAGCGGCTGATCCTTGCGGCAGTTGCCGGTTCACTGAGCTACTGTGCGCTGTACCTCGGCTATTCCTATGTGAAGGAACTGCTGCTCGGCTCCGCCGTGCAGGCAATCAATATTAAAATCGCGACCAAGGCTGTGGCCACGCTGACCAACGCCGTGATTGCGGATGCGGTATCCATCCCGCTTTTCCTTGCAATCCGAAAGGCGCTGGAACGGAACCATGTAAGACAGGCATAAACCAAAATGATTGAACCGGGAGAGGGAAGCTTCTTCCGGCTTTTTGCTTTCCGTCTGTCCGCGGGAACGCGCAATGAATTTCTTGTTATCTCAGGGGGAAGATGCTATAATATACTTCATGTTTTGGGAGTACTGATTAAATCAAGACGCCATCGGAATTTATTCAGTGGTTCTTTAGTCTAAAATAATGGAGTAATTGCTGTATGAGTGAAAATAAAGAGAAAAAAGTAAGAAGTTCGATTGTACGCGATTCACTGGATACCTTTGGCACCAACGCATTTGGTTCCATTCTCAGTTTAATTGCCGCGTTTATGGTTTTAAACCGCGTAAATCCCGGTGTGAAGGGGCTTTACAACACGGTACAGCTCTGGGGCGGCGGATTTAATACCATCCTCTGTCTGAGCGTAAATTCTGCGATTATTTATTTTGTTTCCAGATATAAGATTCAGAATACGCAGGCGGCAGTGAAAAAGCTAACATTCTGGCTTTCCGCCGCCATTGTGCTGGTCGGCGCCGCCGTCATTCTGCTGATGAGGAACAGCTCTTCCTTTGCGGCAACGCCTGCGCCTTATCTGGCAGCAATTATTATCTACGGTGTGAGTTCCTATGTTCTGAACAACTGCATCGCGGTGCTCCGCGGAGAGAATAAATTCCGTTCGTACAATATGATCGTTTTAATCCAGCGAATCCTCGTTTTTGCGCTTGCCGTGGCGGTGTTCCTGCATCCGTCCGCCGCTTTGTGGGTTTGGGCAACGATCGCGATTTCCGTTTCCATGATTCTGCTGGCTTTGTACAGCATCAAACGCTGGAGCGGCCCCATGCCGCAGCCTGCCGCGGAGGATGATTTCAAGGTCCAGACAGGCAGTGTCCTGAAATACAGCCTGAAAGCCCATGTGAGCAACGTCCTGACCTACCTGAACTCCAACTTCGGCAGCTACATTGTGCAGGGAAGTTACGGGCAAAGCAACTTCGGCGTGTATAATACGGCGGTTACGATGATGCAGCAGGTATGGATTCTTCCGGATGCGGTCAGTATGGTCATCATGAGCCGGATTGCCTCCATGAAAGAACAGAATGACAAGCTGAAACTGACACTGATTTCCTCCAAGCTGGTTACCTATGTCACCGCTGTTTCCGCAGTTTTGCTGGTCTGGGTGGCGAATGTCTTTGTACCGCGGATTTTCCCGATGTATGTCGGCGCGCTGGCTCCGCTCAAATATCTGATTATCGGCTCAATTTTTATCTCCTACGCGAAGGTGCTCAACAATTCCATCTCCGCCTACGGACACCCGGAGTTAAATATTATTCCCACCGCGCTGGGAATCGTGGCGAATATCGTGTTCAGTTTCTTGCTCATCCCTGTAATGGGAATCAACGGCGTGGCGCTGGCAACCTCCATTACGCTCACCCTGCAGGGGCTGAGCTCCATCGTTATTTTCTGCGTCTTTACCAAAACGCCGTTTTACCGCCTGCTTATCCCCAGTGGTGAAGAAATTGCCATGGTGAAGGGAATTATAAAGAGATAATAATTAAATAACAGTAAAATCAGAGGGGAGCCTGCGTGCATACAGTCACGTGGGTTTCTTTTTGTTTTCAGGTAATTATAAGGTTGCCTACACAGAACCGTCACATATATTCGGTAAGATAATTATAGTCGAAAGGACAACTGAATTTTACAGAACGGAGCTGTTTTATATGAAGAAAAGAAATTGGCTGCACGCGCTGGCGGCTTTGCTGATCGCCATCAGTATACTGACATTTACCGCGTGTTCCCAGCAGAATACATCAACGGCAGCGTCTTCTTCCGTTACCTCTTCCGCAGCCACTGCGGATCAGAGCACTATCTATGGAAAAGTAACCGCGGTGAACGGTACAAAGGTTACTCTGGCACTTGGCACACTGAACCAGTCTGCGGAAACCGCTCCCGGAAGCAATAACGCGCCGCAGGGCAATCCGCCTGCAAAGCCCGATGATAACCAGCAGGGGAACACCGCGGGAAACGGCGGAACAACGTCTGGCAGCAATAACGCGCCGCAGGGAACCCCGCCGGCCAAGCCCGGCGACAATCAGCAGGGCAGCACCACGGGAGACAGCGCCTCCGGCAGCAACGCACCGCAGGGAACCCCGCCGAGCGGCGGCCCGGGCAATGCCGCAAACCTTGTCCTGACGGGAGCAACCAAAACAATTACGATCGCTGACACCAGTGTTATTACAAAGCAGAGTATGGAGGCACCCGGTGGCTCGGGTACAGTTTCCGGCAGCTCATCCGGCAGCGCCTCCTCAGGCAATGCCGCCTCGCTGACCGATATTGCGGTAGGAAGTATATTAAAGGTTACTTATAACGCAAGTTCTGACGCTCTCGTGTCTGTCCAAATTATGAGCGATGCCGGCGGGGCAGCGGGCGGCGGTTCATCCAGCGGAAGTCCTTCCATCACCGGCACGGGCGCTTACACAAAAACAGGTACAGCCTCCAATCAGACGATCACCGCATCCAACAGCAATGAATCCGGCGTTAAAATCACAAGCGGCGGCATCCTCACCCTTACGGATTCCACAATCACCACTTCCGGCAAGACGACTTCCGAAGAGAAAAGCAATTTCTACGGGCTGAACGCAGCCGTTCAGGCGCAGGATAAAAGCTCGGTAACGCTGAAAAATACAACGATTACGACGACCGGCGACGGCGCCAACGCGATCTTCGCTTACGGCAGCGGCACTTCGATTAAAGTGGACAATGTGACCATCAATACTTCCGGCGATTCCTCGCGCGGGCTTGATGCAACCTACGGCGGCACCGTAACGGCAAACAATGTAAAAATCAGCACCAAGGGGATACACTGCGCGGCGCTCGCGACCGACCGAGGAGAAGGCACCGTAACGGTGACGGATTCCACCGCGGTTACAGCGGGAAAAGATTCCCCCGCCATCTATTCCACGGGAACCATCAGCGCTTCCAACTCCACCCTTACGGCAACCGGCGCGCAGGCACTGGTGGTGGAAGGGAAGAACTCCATTACCTTAACGGACTGCACGGCAACCGGTTATAAGGAAAACGGCGTAATGATGTACCAGAGCTTTTCCGGCGACGCCGCGACCGGTACGAGCAAACTGAACATTACCGGCGGCTCACTTACCGCAAAGGCCGGCTCGCTGTTCTTTATCACCAACACGGATGCGGAAATTACGCTGAACCATACCGCGCTTACCGGAACAGGCAGCCTGCTTAGCGCGGCCGCAACCAGCCGATGGGGCACCGCCGGGAGCAACGGCGGCACGGTGAAACTGACTGCAAATTCCCAGACGCTCAGCGGCACGGTTACGGCGGATAAGATCAGCTCGGTAACACTGGTGTTGAATCAATCCGCTCTGACAAGTACGCTCAACAAGGAAAACACGGCAAAGGTCATGTCCCTCACGCTGGATAAATCGAGCACCTGGAATGTAACCGGAACCTCGTACCTTACCGCGCTGACCGACGCCGACACCACCCTGTCCAATATTAAGGACAACGGCAATACAATCTACTATGATTCCGCAAACAGCGCGAACAGCTGCCTGAACGGCAAAACGATAAAACTCGCCGGTGGCGGGCAGCTTACCCCGGCAAAGTAAAAAATGATTTAAGCTGAAAACAGAATGGCCTCCCGAACGCAAAACAGCGTACGGGAGGCTAAATTTTGTTTATTATGGAATATCGTCAAATTCCAGCAGTTTGTAGGGCGGAATGCGGAACTCGTCCGCGAGGGCGAACAGTGTTTTCAAGGATATGGGCTGCACAAAGCCCGGCGTTTCCACCTGGGAAAGGTACCCTGGACTCAGTCCGACTTTCTCTGCCAGCTGTTCCTGTGTCAGACCTTTTAACTTACGGTAGTATGAAATTTTTAAGCCGATTTGGATGTATCGGTTTTTTTCAAGATTGTTGAATTTTTCTTCACCCGTAAATATTTTAAAATATTGAAAAGCATCATTGAATATACTATTATATGCAATATTATAGGTTTTACAATAATTATTAATAATACTGCCTAATGTTTTAATGAATATCCAATGAATGACAGGGTGATAAAATATATGGGTTACAGGAAAAACAGAGTTCCGTCCTTTGTACGCGTCTGAAACGATTAAGGCTTACTTCCAGGCTCACACAGCGGCAGGTAGCGGAAATGCTTGATATTGACCGTTCTACCTACTGTTACTATGAAACCGGAAAAACGCAGTCGGGGATTGAGGCGCTTAAACAGTTGTCCGGCCTTTATCATGTGAGCATCGACTATATTGTTGGGAATACCGCAAAGCCATAAAGTAAAAAATGTCCCGGGCTGAAATTTTCAGCCCGGGACATTTCATCTGAAATATTTTACTGATTGCGGAAGCGGGACAAAAATTCTTTGGTGGCTTCCTTCTGCGGGTTTGTGAAGATATCCGCCGGAGCGCCTTCCTCGGCAACGACCCCGTCGGCCATAAATACCACGCGGGAGGATACGTCGCGGGCGAAAGCCATTTCGTGCGTTACGATTACCATCGTCATACCCTCGTGCGCAAGGTCGCGCATAACCGTGAGCACTTCGCCCACCATCTGCGGGTCAAGCGCGCTGGTCGGTTCGTCGAACAGCAGAACCTCCGGTTCCATTGCAAGCGCCCGCGCGATCGCGACGCGCTGCTGCTGGCCGCCGGAAAGCTGGTGCGGCTTCGCGTTGATGTATTCCGTCATGCCAACCTTGGTCAGATATTTCAGCGCAAGGTCTTCGGCTGTTTTCTTATCTTTTTTCAGAACTTTGGTCGTTCCGGCCATACAGTTCTGCAGTACGGTCATATTGTGGAAGAGGTTGAAGGACTGGAACACCATGCCGACCTTCGCGCGGTAGCTGTTGACGTTGCTGCCCTTTTCCATGATGTCTTTGCCGTGGAAAAGAATCTCGCCGGAGGTTGGGGTTTCCAGCATATTGATGCAGCGCAGGAGCGTGGATTTTCCGGAGCCGGAAGCGCCGATGATGCAGATGACGTCGCGGTGGTTCGTCCGGAAATCAATATCCTTCAGCACCCGATGGTCGCCGAATTCCTTGCTCAGGTGGCGTACTTGCAGAATTACTTCGTCCATGTTCCTTTACCTCCTTGCGTCTTCACGGGGTTGTGCCCGCAGGGGTCAGCCATCATATCGCTCTTAACAAGCGAATAGTAGCTGGAACCGTCGATTTTGTGTTCCATCCAGCGCAGAAAACGGGAGCAGGTGAAGGTCATGATGAAATACATCACGCTGATAATGAAGAATACCTCAAAATACCGGTAATACGCGCCGGCGGCTGAATTGCCTGAAAAATAAAGCTCGGTCACGCTGATGACGTTCAGTACGGAGGTATCCTTGATGTTGATAATCAAGTTGTTGCCGATCTGCGGCATAATGTTGCGGATGGTCTGGGGCATGATCACGCTGATCATGGTTTGCCAGTGCGTCATACCGATTGCCTTTGCCGCCTCGGTCTGCCCCACGTCGATGGAGTCGATGCCCACGCGCACGGTCTCCGCCATATATGCGCCGGTATTGATGGATACGACAAGGAAACCGGCGAACATGGCGCTCATGTCGATCTGGAAAACCTGCATCGCGCCGTAATAAACCACCATCGCCTGCACGATCATCGGCGTGCCGCGGAAAATCTCTATGTACGCTGCCAGAATAAACTGCATGATTTTATACAGCACCTTGACGGCCGGATTCGCGTTGGGGCTGAGCGGAACCGTGCGCAGCACGCCGACCAGAAGGCCGATCAGGCAGCCGATGAGCGTACCGACCAGCGCCAGAAGCAGCGTGACCCCCGCGCCGTGGAGGAAAATAGGCCCGTATTTACTGAGCAGATAGATTACCCAGCCGAAAAAGTCAGCGTCGGCAGGTGAATTCGGATTCATTGATTACAACTCGCTTCCCGTATCTTGTTCAATTATTTTGTTGCAGGCTGGTTTTTGATTGCGTCCTGCATGATCTTGTCGCGGTCCGCGTCGCTGATCTGCGCAAGCGCCTTATTGATGGCTTCCTTGAGCGCAGTGTCTTTCTTGGATACCGCAATACCGAGGTTTACGTCCTCATCGGAGGCCTTGAAGTCGTTGCCGCTTGCGGAGAAGTCGAGCATGACCAGGTTCTTGTTTGTATAGGCGGCGGCCATGGCGGTCGGCTTGTCTGTTACAAATACCTCGGTCTTGCCGGAGGTCAGGGCGACAATCAGAGCCGGAACGTTCTTCATGGCAGGCTGAATGTTTGCTTCGGGGATTTGCTTTAACATATCGTACCAGATGGTATTCTGCTGTGAGGTGCATTTTGCGCCCTTTAAGTCCGCAACGCTCTTGGCGGAAGCGTATTTGCTGTCCGATTTGACCAGCGCGTAAATAGTGGCGTTATAATAAGGATCGGTAAAATCGACTGTCTTCAAACGCTCTGCCGTAATGCTCATGCCGGCGATTGCTGCGCTGAGCTTGCCGGAAGCGACGCCCGGGGCAAGTCCGTCCCACTCGGTTTTAACGATCTGCAGGTCGTAGCCGATGGCGTCGGCTATTTTTTTCGCCATCATGACATCGTATCCGTTGGCGTATTCACCGGAGCTGTTGGCAATCGGGATGGCGTTATTGCTGCTGTCCGCCTGGGTCCAGTTGTACGGCGCAAAAGCGCATTCCATGCCGACCTTCAGAACTTTCTTTTCAGCGGACTGGTTGGCAGCCGAAGTATTCGCCGCAGCTGACGCGGGAGCGGCGGCATCCGCCTTTTTGGAGCAGCCCGCAAAGGAAAGCGTACTGGCTGAAAGAACCGCGCAGAGTGCGATTGCTAAAATTCTTTTTGACTTTTTCATCATAATACCCCTTTCATTGGCCGTATGTTTTGCGCATACAGCTATTTAAATGCAGGAAAGGTAACGGAATAATGCAAATATTTTATGTAACTGCAAATAATTAAACAAATTATAGACTGAATACTGTTTGTTTGTCAATGGAAAATCCTTTTAAAAAATATGCAGTACAGAGTGCTGTTTTATGCAAATTGTTCTGCAGTACTACGTTAAATCGGCAGGTGCAAAAAATATTTAAAAGCCCTTGACATTTACGGAAAAAGGATTAAACTATATAAACAGTTAATCGGTTAATAATTAATCAATTAACTAATTGATGCGCTTGCAGTGAAGGAGATTATTAAATGGAATACGATTATCGGATGATCGTAGACCGGATGGCTAAGCTCAATATTATACACCGCATTTTTATCCACCGCGCGGCGGCGGAAAACGGGCTGTTCTTCGGGCAGCTCCCGATTCTGCAGTATATTGCAGAGCATAATAACTGCACGCAGAAGCAGCTGGCCGATACCCTGCAGGTTTCCGCGCCCTCCATCGCAACTTCGGTCAAGCGGATGCAGAAAAGCGGGATGCTGAAAAAAACGGCGGATGAAGGCGACCTTCGGTGCAACCGCATTTCCATCACCGAGAAAGGCCGGAAATCGGCCGAATTCGGTACTCAGGTATTCGATGCCATAGACCGGCGGATGTTTCGCGGCTTCAGCGAAGGAGAATGCGAAGAATTTTGCGGTTATCTCAGCCGTCTGATCGGGAACCTTGAGTCGGATGAATTCAGAAATAAATCCATGTTTGCTTTAATGGATACCATGATGGCCGAGAAAAAGCGGCTGTGTGAACAGAAAGGGGAACAAGAGAATGATTAAAACATTTGCGCCCTATACGCGCAAGTATTTATTATTCATACTTCTGGCTCCGGTAACAGTAATCTGTGAGGTGCTGCTGGAAGTAAGAATACCGTTGCTGATGGCCGAAATCGTCGATAACGGCATCGCAAATAAAAACGTGGGCTATGTGGTTCAGATCGGCGGGATGATGGTGCTGATGGCGCTGCTTTCGCTGACGTTCGGCATCCTGTCCGCGCGGTTTGCGTCCATTGCCTGCATGGGCTTCGGCAGCGAAATCCGCCGCGGCCTGTTTGGAAAAGTTCAGGAGTACTCCTTTTCCAATATCGATAAGTTCAGTACCGCGTCCCTTGTCACCAGGCTCACAACGGACGTTACAAACATTCAGAATGCCTTTATGATGATCGTACGCCTGATGGTGCGCGCGCCGGTCATGCTTGTGAGCGCGACCATTATGGCCTACCAGATCAATTCCAGACTGGTAAACGTGTTTTATGTGGCGGTGCCGTTTCTTGCCGTTGCCCTCGGAATTATTTTATCACAGGCGTTTCCGCGTTTCCGCGTCATGCTGAAAAAATACGACGCAATGAACGCTTCGGTGCAGGAAAACCTCATTGCAATCCGGGTGGTTAAGGCGTTTGTACGTTCCGAACATGAAAAGCTGAAATTTAAGGAATCCAACGACAACCTGATGAAATTTTCAATGAAAGCGGAGCGGATCGTGCAGTTCAATATGCCCGCCATGCAGCTTGCCATGTACGGCTGCATTGTAGCCATCATGTGGTACGGCGGAAACATGATCGTGGCGGGTACGATGAAAACCGGAGAGCTTATCAGCTTTATCAGTTACGTAACGCAGATTCTCATGCAGCTCATGATGCTGTCCATGGTATTTGTCATGCTGGTGATTTCAAAAGCTTCCGCGAACCGTATCTGCGAGGTCTTGAATGAGAAAATCGATATTACCGATGACGGTGTAACAGACAGCGAAAAAGTGAAGGACGGTTCCGTTGTATTTGAGGACGTATCCTTTAAATATAACCCGAATGCGCAAGCCAATACGCTGGAGCAGGTCAGCCTGAATATCAAATCCGGCGAAACCGTCGGCATCATCGGCGGAACCGGCTCCGCAAAGAGCAGCCTTGTCCAGCTGATCCCGCGTCTTTACGATGTGACCGCAGGGCGCATTCTGGTTGGCGGGCGCGATGTGCGCAGCTATAAAATCGAGGATTTGCGCGACGCCGTCAGCATGGTTCTGCAGAAAAACGTTTTGTTTTCCGGTACGATAAAGGATAACCTTAAGTGGGGCAATGATGGCGCGAGCGACGAACAGATTGTGGCAGCCTGCAAAGCCGCACAGGCCCATGATTTCATCATGAGCTTTCCCAATGGCTATGACACCGACCTGGGGCAGGGGGGCGTCAATGTGTCCGGCGGCCAGAAGCAGCGCCTCTGCATTGCGCGCGCGCTGCTCAAGAATCCGAAAATCCTGATTCTGGATGACAGCACCAGCGCTGTGGATACCGCGACGGACGCAAAAATCCGTTCCGCGCTGAAAGAGGCGCGCAGGGACGTTACGACGATCATTATTGCGCAGCGTATCTCTTCGGTATGTGAAGCGGATAAAATCATTGTGCTGGACGACGGCAGAATCAACGCGGTCGGCACGCACGACGAGTTAATAGAAACCAACGAGATTTACCGCGATGTCTATGAATCGCAGCAGAAAGGGGTGGCTGTCTGATGCCGGGATCAAGACACAATGCATCCGGAGCAAAGCCCAAGAATGTCCGCAAGACCCTTGCCCGGATTTCCGGGTACATTTTCCAGCAGAAATTCCGGTTTTTTACCGTCCTGTTCTTTATTCTGATCAGTTCTTCCGCCAATGTTGCGGGTACGTATTTCATAAAGCCCCTGCTGAACCAGTGCATTGCACCGCTGGTCGGCAAAAAGGTCACCCCTGCGGATTTTATTCCGTTTATTCAGATGATCGCGGTCATGGGATGCATTTACGCGATCGGCGTTCTGTCTTCCCTGATTTACAGCCAGCTTATGATAAAAATATCGAACGGCACGCTCAACGCGGTACGCCGCGACCTGTTCAACAAGATGCAGGATCTGCCCATCAAATACTTTGACACCCATACCCACGGCGAACTGATGAGCCGCTACACCAGCGACGTTGATACCCTGCGCGAGGCGATCACCATGGGCGTGACCCAGCTGCTCGGATCAACGATCACGGTAGTCGGCACCTTCATTATGATGCTTGTGCTCAGCCCGATTCTTACGCTTCTGATCGTCGTTATGCTGCTGATTATGTTTACCATTATCAAGAAGGTCGGCGGGATGTCCGCAAAGTATTTCAAAAAGCAGCAGGCTGCCATCGGTGCTGCCAACGGTTATATTGAAGAAATGATCGAGGGGCAGAAGGTGGTAAAGGTTTTCTGCCACGAAGACAAGGTAAAGAAAGAATTCGATACTCTGAACGAAAACCTGCGGCAGGCGGCGACAAGCGCGAACTACAGCGCCAGCGTCCTTATGCCCACCATGGGCAACCTGGGCTATGTCAATTACGCGCTTACCGCGGTAGCCGGGGCGGTACTGGTTATTTCTGGATGGATGGACATCGGCTCCATCGCCTCTTTTCTCCAATATACAAGGACCTTTAACCAGCCGATCACTATGATTTCCCAGCAGCTGAACACGGTGTTTGCCGCACTCGCCGGCGCGGAGCGTATTTTTGAGGTCATCGACGAGCAGCCGGAAAGCGACGACGGCTATGTCACGCTGGTCAACGCCAAAAAGGATGCTCAAGGCAACCTGACGGAAACCGCCGAACGTACGGGCCTCTGGGCGTGGAAGCACCCGCACCACGACGGCGCGGTAACCTATACCCAGCTCAACGGCGACGTAAGGCTCCATGACGTTACATTCGGCTATGAGCCGGATAAAACGGTGCTCCACGATATTTCGCTCTATGCGGAGCCGGGGCAGAAGATTGCTTTCGTCGGTTCGACCGGCGCGGGCAAAACGACCATCACCAACCTCCTGAACCGGTTCTATGAGGTGCCGGAAGGGAAAATCCGCTATGACGGCATTAATATCACCAAGATCAAGAAAGATGATCTTCGCCGTTCGCTTGCCATGGTTCTGCAGGATACCCACCTGTTTACCGGTACGGTAAGGGAGAACATCCGTTACGGCAGGCTTGATGCAACAGACGAGGAAATTGTGGCGGCGGCAAAGCTTGCCAACGCGGATTCGTTTATCCGCCATCTTCCGAACGGCTACGATACGATGCTGACCTCTGACGGCACGAACCTGAGCCAGGGGCAGCGCCAGCTTCTCGCAATCGCGCGCGCGGCGGTCGCCAATCCCCCGGTTCTGATTCTGGATGAAGCGACCAGTTCCATCGATACCCGCACGGAAGCTCTTATTGAAAAGGGCATGGATAAGCTGATGAACGGCCGCACGGTGTTTGTCATTGCGCACCGTCTGTCCACCGTCCGCAATTCCAACGCGATCATGGTGCTTGAAAACGG
>DATAML010000037.1:0-21497 GCA_036260545.1 Caproiciproducens sp. | reverse complement strand
TTTTTTATCCTTGGACTGACGGAAGTTTACAATCAGAAGCAGTACGATGATTGTACCGAAAAGCAGCGTGGAAAGCGCGTTGATTTCCGGACTGATGCGTTTTCTGGTCATGGAATAAATATAAATCGGCAGGGTCTGCGTCGTTCCGCTTGTGAAATAACTGATGACAAAGTCGTCAATGGAAAGGGTGAACGCCATGATCATACCGGTTACGATACCCGGCATAATCTCCGGCAGAACGACTTTGTAAAACGCGCGGATGGGATTGCAGCCCAAATCCTGCGCCGCTTCATACAGATGGGAATCCATCTGCCTGAGCTTGGGCAGAACTGATAAAATCACATAGGGCAGGCAAAACGTAACATGCGCCAGAATCAGGGAAAGCATGCCGAGTGACTGGTTTCCCATTCCTCTTGCCGCAAAAACAAAGAGCAGCATCAGCGAAACGCCGGTTACGATTTCCGGGTTCACCATGGGCAGGTTGGTAACATTCATTACAACCCGTTTCATCCATTTATTCATCCCGTTGATTCCGATTGCCGCAGCGGTTCCGAGCAGTGTGGAAACAATGGCAGCCACCAGCGCGATAATAAGCGTGTTACGCAGCGCGTTGAGGATCATCCCATCCTGAAAAAGCTTTGAATACCACTTCATGGAAAATCCAGACCAGACGGAACGGCTCATGGTTGTGGAATCATTGAAGGAGAAAACAATCAATACAATAATCGGCGCATAAAGGAAAACGAAAATAAAAGCGGTATAGAGTTTTGAAAGTGCTTTCATATCATAATCCCTCCCCCGTTGCTTTCCCCGTCGTCAAACTGGTTCATGATGCCCATACAGATCAGGATGAGAACCATAAGAACCAGGGAAATGGCGGAACCCAGATTGGGATTGTACGCGCTGCCGAGGAACTGCATATCGATCAGGTCGCCGATCAGCAGGTTTGCACCGCCGCCCAGCATTTTGGAAATAATGAAGGTACTGACCGCCGGAACAAAGACCATGGTAACGCCGGAGATCATGCCCGGCATGCTCATGGGGAAAATCACCTTGGAAAACACGCCAAACCGGTTCGCGCCCAGATCCTGTGCCGCTTCAATCACGCTTGGGTCAATTTTTGTAAGAACCGAGTACAGCGGCAGAATCATATAGGGGATGTAATTATAAACCATGCCCAGCACGACGGCGCCCTGCGTATTGATCATCTGCAGCTTTGCCAATCCTGCGGACGCAAGGAAGCTGTTGATAATGCCGTTATCTTCCAGCAGCGTCATCCATGCGTAAGTCCTCAGCAGAAAGTTCATCCACATGGGCAGCATAACGAGCATTACCATCACGCTTTGACGGCGTGCGCTGATATGTGAAATGATATAAGCAAGCGGATAACCCAAAAGAAGGGAAATCAGCGTGGCTAATGCGCCGAGCCAGATGGAACGCAGAAAAACGTTGGAATACTGGCCTACCTCGGCAATATTTTTAAATGTGAAAGCGCCGCTTCGATCGGTAAACGCAAAGATTACAACCAATATCATCGGAATGATGATAAAAATTGACATCCATACGACGTAAGGCGCCGCAGCAGATTTTGCTTTCATTCTTAAACCTCATCCTCCCCGTCCTTTTCAAGAGGATGGCTGTCTTCGTCCATCTCATCGCTGAAGGTGCTGTAATCACCAAACATGCCGGAATATTCGGATTTGTGCATAATATGGATATCGTCCGGCTGAAGAACAAGGCCGATTTTTTTGCCGACTTCCTGAAAATCGGTGGACTGTATCATCCATTTAAAGCCGCGTATATCAACGATAATTTCATAATGTACGCCCTTGAAGTTTACGCTGGTAACCGTGCCGGAAAGATGGCTGGCGTCCGGCTCAACAACATCGATGTCCTCAGGGCGGATGACCACGTCAACCGGTTCGTCCGGCTGGAAGCCGCGGTCTACGCACCGGAACTTGTGACCTGCAAATTCCACAGCATAATCTTCATGCATCACACCGTCCAGAATATTGCTCTCTCCGATAAAATCGGCGACAAAAGCGTTTTTAGGCTCGTTGTAAATATCCTGCGGGCTGCCGATCTGCTGAATCTGGCCCTTGTCCATTACAACAACGGTATCCGACATAGACAGGGCTTCCTCCTGATCATGGGTAACAAACAAAAACGTGATGCCGGTCTGCTGCTGAATCTTCTTGAGCTCAACCTGCATATCCTTGCGCAGCTTCAGATCCAGCGCGCCCAAAGGCTCGTCCAGAAGCAAAACCTTCGGTTCGTTTGCCAGCGCTCGCGCGATTGCGACACGCTGCTGTTGGCCACCGGATAAAAGATTCACGTTGCGGTGGGCAAAACCGTTCAGGTTGACCATATTCAGCATTTCATGAACCTTTGCTTTTACACTGCTTTCACTTTTGCCGTGAACCCTCATGCCGAACGCGACGTTGTCGTAGACATTAAGGTGTGGGAACAGCGCGTATTTTTGAAAAATAGTGTTAACTTCCCTCTTGTGCGGGGGCAGGTCGTTTATTTTATTATCGTTAAAATAAATATCACCGCAGTCCGGCCGGACAAATCCGCCGATAATCCGGAGGGTGGTGGTTTTTCCGCAGCCGGAAGGGCCGAGCAGGGTAACAAATTCGCCGTCGCGTATGCTAAGATTAAAGTCCTTCAGCACCGTTTCTCCGTCGAACGATACCGAAATATTTTTTAATGAAATAATGGATTTATCATTCATTCCATGCATCCCCTTTGCGGTATGATTTGCTGCGTTTCGACGGGCCGGTGAAGCAAAATCCGGACCGCGCTGTTTTCACTGCCCGCCGTAAAGAGAATTCTGCATTGTACCGGGCTTTTTCCGCTGGGATATCGCTTCGTCCGGCAGCCCGAATATTCTTTATTCAATCCGCGGTTTTGGGGCGGCAAAGCGCCGCCGAACAGTCGTATAGATGCAAACGCAACATAACAAATATATATATAATAGCATTAAATGTCAATATTTTTCTGCATTATTCTATTATTTTTTTAATTTATCTTAACAAAAGCCTTATTTTCCTCCATTTTTCTTTGAAATTCTTCGTTTATCATACGTGAAATCACAAAAATGCTTTTCTCTGCCGCCTTTGGGCGCACAAAAAAATATCCCAAACTCCGTAAAGAGCCGGGATATTTTGAAAGCATTTTCAGTTAATTCTGTACGGCAACACCGTCTGAACCAAACGTATATGTAACACCGTCAATCGTCTTAGTCGTATTGACGACATACTGTCCATCTTCATAGTAATACTGATCTCCGTTGAACGTTTCAAAACCAGTTGTGGGATATTTTATCTGCGGAAGCTTAAACCACTTTGTCCACTTTGGAGAACTGCGTCCAAAGACCTTTTCATACTTGATATTCACACCGCTTGTGCGGTTATCCACTGCCATATTATCGCCTACGTAAACTCCCACGTGACCGGGCTGGTACAAAATCAGGCCATGAATTCTGGGAAGCGAGGATTTATTGGAATAATCAATCGTTCCGCTGGTTTTTGCCGAACTCAGCATGGAGCCGGAGCTGCCCGCGACCTGGACAAGTCCCGGATCCGGATTGGTATCGTCCCCGGTCCACCAGAGGTAGGATTTAATCAGGCCGGAACAATCCGTAGAACGGGTTCCTTTTACAAACTGGCCGTAACATCCGGAGCGGTATTTCCACTCCTGATCGTATGCGCTCAGGACATGCTCCGCAAGGCCGACGCCCGTTTTCGTTGTGGCTGCTTCGGCAACCGGCGCGCTGTTAAGAAAAACCGCTGTAAGGGCAATTACTGCCGCGGCGAATGAGATCATAAAAAAGAATCCTTTTTTCATCCTGCGCCTCCTGATTTTTCGTTCATATCAATAAATTACATATTCATTACAGTTATTACAAATTGGTTACATTTTAGCATAAGTAGGAAAGAAGTACAACCCCTAAAATGTAATATTGGTAAAAACAATGGTATTTAACACCATCTTTTTGTATAACATTTCCTATATATAATACTTGACCACCGATTCAAGTGTTACAAGTTGTAACCGTTTCGGCGTAGACATACTCCCATCTGCTCTCTTTGTCCCTTTTGCACTCCAAAATTTGTATTCTGTGTTACGGTAGAATTTAAGGCAATAAAAAAAGCAGCGGACTGAAAAGTCCGCCGCAACAGGTTCTATGAAGTTTAAAGAAGCGCTTTCACAATCTGATCCGTGTGCATCCCCCGGGAACCCTTGACCAGCACCGCATCGCCGAAGGTAAGCAGGGATTTAAGTTTTGCGATTGCCTCTTCATTGCCCTTGCAAACATGGCTGGTGAAATCCGGTTTGACCGACTGCGCACCCTTTGCAATCTGCTCCGCGCGTTCGCCGACGGTGATCAGAACATCTACGCCAGCCTGCGCGGCATAAACGCCTACGTTATTGTGCGCCTGCTGCGAAAGCTCACCCAGTTCCAGCATGTCAGCAAGCACCGCCACCCGTTTGCCGGAATGGAAGCTGCATAGCACGTCTACGCTGCTGCGGATGGAATCCGGGCTCGCGTTATAGGAATCGTCTATGACCGTCATGCCGTTTACAGAATGAATCTGCTGCCGCATGGCGAGCGGCTTATATTCGGCCAGCTTTTCAATCGCTCCGCTGAGCGGCACGCCCAGAGTATGAGCCACAGCAAGACCGGCAAGCGCATTCGTGACGTTATGCATTCCCAAAGCCGGAATGCGAACTTTAGCGGATGTTTCCGGCGTTAAAAGCGTAAAGACGGTTGAACCCGCTTCAAACTCGATGTTTTCAGCTCTGAAATCGCACCAGGGCTTTGTGCCGAAGCAAACGATTTTTGTGTCAAGCTTCCCCCGCAATTCCGCGAGAAGCTCATCATCCCCGTTCAGGAACAAAACGGAACCTTTATGGAAACGGTCGGTAATATGAAGCTTTTCCCTGCGGATATTTTGCTGCGTTTTCAGCTGCTCGATGTGGGATATCCCGATGTTGGTGACCACCGCATAATCCGGTGCCGCAATCTGCGCAAGGCGCTCCATTTCCCCGAAGTTGCTCATTCCCATTTCAATGACTGCGGCCTCGTGTTCGCCCGTAAGCCGGAACATGGTGAGCGGCAGACCGATCTGGCTGTTGAAATTCCCCTCGGTTTTCATTACTTTCAGCTGAGCGGAGAGAGCAAGGGCAATCATTTCCTTCGTGGTGGTTTTTCCTACGCTTCCAGTTATGCCGATAAACGGGATACGGAACCTTTCCCGGTATGCCGAGGCAATCCGCTGTAAGGCGGCCACGGTGTCCGTTACGCGAATCCACGCGTGGCTGTCGTCCATCCGGCTGTGCTCCTGCGTCAGGGAAGCGGAAGCGCCGGCCGCGAATACGGCGTCTATAAAATTATGCGCGTCGGTTCTTTCCCCTTTGATGGGGACAAAAAGGATTCCGGGGCCGACCTTCCGGCTGTCCGTGCTGACCGACGTGATTACGGTATCCGGATCACCGCACAGGAGCTCCCCCCCGCAGGCACCGGCGATCTCGCCAACTGTCATTTTCATATTTGTCACCTTAAATCTTCTTATTCAGGATATCGGCAATGACTTCACGCTCATCCAGATGATATTTCACACCCTTGATCTCCTGATAGTCTTCATGGCCCTTGCCGGCAAGCACGACGATATCGCCGTCCTCCGCGCTCTCCATGCAGTAACGGATTGCTTCCTTTCGATCCGGGATCACGACATATTTGCCGTCGGTCTTATCGATGCCCACCTTGATATCCTCAATGATATCCATTACGTCTTCATAGCGCGAATTGTCCGCAGTGATCACGGAAAGGTCGGCCATTCTGCCACAGACCTCACCCATCTCGTAGCGGCGCGAACGCGCCCGGTTTCCGCCCGCACCGAACATACATACAAGGCGGCGCGGATGGTATTCGCGGAGGGTTTCAAGAATATTTTCCATACTGAGCGCATTGTGCGCATAATCGATGAGCAATGTGTAGTTTCCGGGCACCGGAACCGGCTCCACCCGGCCCTTCACCTTGACCGTATTCAGGCCTTTGATATAATCGTCCTCTGTGATTCCGAAATGGCGGCAGACCGCGATGGCACCCAGAGCATTATAGACGCTGAATTTTCCGGGGATATCCACGTCGACGCTCAAATCAAGCTGCCCGGCTACGTCGAAATGTACGCCGAGATAGCCCGGACGGGAAATCAGTTTTTCGTGAAAGGCGCGAAGCCCGGCTTCCTTGTGAAATCCGTAGGTTTCGATCTCGCAGGTATGGTTCGCAATAATGCGCTCCCAGTTTTCGTCGTCAATATTGATCACACCGGTTCTGCACTGCCGGAAAAGCATATTTTTGCACTGCAGGTATTCCTCCAGACTTTTATGCTCGCTGCCGCCGATATGGTCGGGTGAAAAGTTGGTAAACAGACCGATATCGAATGTAAAGCCCGAAACGCGGTGATCCTTCAATCCAATGGAGGAAGCCTCAATCACCGCCGCTTTGCAGCCCGCATCCGCCATCATGCGCAGATAGCGCTGGACGTCGTAGGATTCCGGCGTGGTGTTGTCTGTCTGTATAATCTGGTCGCCGATCACGGTGCCAATCGTGCCAATCAGGCCTGTTTTTATGCCCGCCGACTCAAGAATGGCACGAATCATATAGGAAGATGTCGTTTTGCCCTTTGTGCCTGTGATACCGATCACCCGGATTTCCTCGGCGGGATGGCGAAAATAGGCGGCGGACAGCACAGCCAGCGCATAGCGGGTATTTTCCACCGTTACCACCGGCACGCCCGGAACCTCCACCGGATGCTGGGCAATAATTGCCGCAGCGCCGGCTTCCGCCGCCTGCCGCGCAAATTCGTGGCCGTCCACCGTGGAACCGCACAGGCAGACAAACGCACAGTCTTTTTCCACCTTGCGGGAATCAAAAACCAAACCGGTTATTTCAACCTCCGTACTGCCGGAGCTGGAGTATTTTAATCCATTCAATAAATTACATAAAAGCATAGAACTGAACCTCCATCCAAATTATAACTCTTCTGATGATACAATAAAGCATTGTTTCTGTCAAATACGCCGGAGCCGCCGAGCCCTGAAAGGGCTGCATGACACTTTAACGATTCTGTATAAAAATTATACTCCGTTCCTTTTTTGTATGGATACTGTAAAACCGGTAAATGTTACAATGAAAACAATCCATTACGGGCGTCCGGTTCACCTCCTGCCGCATCCTTATACACTGTTCATAAAATTCCGATCAAAATAGAAAACATTATATATTTATAATGAAAGGAAGCATTTTATTATGGGAACCGTAAATGAAAAACTGGAAGCCATCGGTCTGAAAAAGGTTTTGGGCTATCTGGACAGCAATCCGGAGGAAAACGCGCCGAAGGTTCTGAACTGGACGCGCAAGCTGGACCGGGACGATTTCTACCGAAATGCCTATGATATGATCGAAGAATATTTAAAGGACCCGGAAAACAACTGGAATAAACTGATTATGAGCCTTTATACCGATATTGATTCTGGCGTGCGGAAGAAAATGTTCGAAAATTTCTTAATTAATTCCTGCGTGCTCGGAAGCCGTCACAAGAATAAGTGCGAAGAAAAATACAACTGCAATATCCCGTGGGCAATCCTGATGGATCCGACTTCCGCCTGCAACCTGCACTGCACAGGATGCTGGGCTGCAGAATACGGCAATAAGCTCAATATGAGTTTTGAAACTCTGAACAGCATTGTAGAGCAGGGTAAGGAACTCGGTACATATATGTATATTTTTTCCGGCGGCGAACCCCTGGTGCGCAAAAACGATATCATCCGGCTTTGCGAAAAACACAGCGACTGCGAATTTCTTGCCTTTACCAACGGGACACTGATTGACGAAGCGTTTGCGGATGAAATGCTGCGCGTGAAAAATTTTGTTCCGGCAATCAGCATCGAAGGCTTTGAAGAAGAAACCGATTTTCGGCGCGGAAAGGGCACCTATCAGGCCGTGGTACGCGCAATGGAAATTCTGAAGCGGAAGAAGCTGCCGTTCGGCGCTTCGCTTTGCTACACAAGCAAGAATGTGGAAACCATCGGCAGCGAACAATATATCGACGACCTGATTGTCAAGGGCTGCAAATTTGCGTGGTTTTTCACCTATATGCCGGTAGGCGTGGATGCGGTACCCGAACTGATGGCGACCGCCGAACAGCGTAAATTCATGTATGAGCAAATTCGGAAATTTCGCGGAACAAAACCCCTGTTTACCATGGATTTCTGGAATGACGGCGAATATGTGACGGGATGTATCGCCGGGGGGCGCTGCTATATGCACATCAATGCGAACGGCGATATCGAACCGTGCGCATTCATTCATTACGCAGATTCCAATATTAAAGACAAAACGCTTTTGGAGGCATACCAGTCACCGCTGTTTATGCAGTACCGCAAAAACCAGCCGTTTAACCAAAACATGCTGCAGCCCTGCCCGCTGCTTGACAACCCCGGCAGGCTGGCCGACATGGTGGAACGGTCCGGTGCAAAATCAACCGATATGACGCACCCGGAGGATGTGGAGGAACTAAGCAAAAAGTGCGTGGCCGCCGCTGAGAACTGGGCGCCGGTTGCCGCCGAACTCTGGGAGAATTCCGAAGGCCGCGGGCCGGCGGAAATCCGGTTAAAAAAGGAAGTGGACAAAAAGGATAAAATCGCCCGGAAAGCTGTTTCAAAAAAGAGGATCAAGACAGCGGTTCACTCGTAACTTCGCAAACAAGGCTCCTGTGCGGGGATATCCCGTACAGGAGCCTTTTCCATGTCTAATTCTTTTCGTCAATCAAAGCATACAGCTTTTTGATTTCATCCTCGTTGGTATAATCGCATTTCTCCAGTTCGGAAGTAAAACACGCACGGCGTTCCGGGTTCCGAAGCAAAATTTGGAGTCCATCCGCAACGCCTTCCCCAGTCATCGGTACGATCAAACCGTTTTTCCCGGAGGTAATCTGATCCGCTGCGGTTGAAAAGTCAGTGAGCAGGATCGGCCGGCACATGACCATTGCTTCATCCACTGCAATGGACTTTCCCTCAAACCGGGACGGCTGGAGATAGATATCGCAGGCTTTGAGATAGGGATACGGATTGGCCCGCTCTCCCATAAAGCGCACCGTGTCAGCGATATCAAGCTGCTCCGCCATCACTTTCAGGCTTGCTTCCTCCGGCCCTATTCCGATAATATACCATTTGAATTGATAGCCTTCCTTTTTCAGCGTGGAAATCGCGGGCAGAGCAATATCCAGTCCCTTTTGGTGCGAAAGGCGGGCGATCGTCAGAATACGCGTTCCGGTAAAATCGTCCTCAAAATCCGCCGGTTCATTCGCCATGTCGCGCATGAACGTGGCTGATATAATATTATAGATTACATGAAATTTGTTTTTGAATTCCGGGAAAGTTTTATCCAGCGCGGCCCTGCAGGATTCCGAAACCGTGCAGAGCGCGTCCAGTTCTTTGATAAAGCCGTAATCAAAATCCTTGTTCAGACCCATGGCAAGATAATCGCCATGGATAAATCCGATCTTGGTTTTGCTCTTCACCTTTGTAACCGCGTAATAGATCGGCTGCCCCTCCATAAACGCAACCACCGCGTCGTATTCCTTCTTGGGAGACCGGATAAAATGCTTTTCCACATTCCACATCCGCACCAGGCGCTCTCCCATGGTTCCGTGCAGCCCGGCAAAGGTGACCAGCAGGCGGCAGAGCGCAATGAGGGGATGACCTTTTCCGATCAGGGCAAAAAACGCCTTCCGGATATTGAGCTTATACTCCTTGGGGAAAAGCGGCTCAAGCAAATGAGCCCTTGGGGATACACGGCTTAAAAACATTCCATCATTCGCGAACAGCTGCAGATCGACCTCATAGGACTCGTAGTCAAAAAGGGAAAGCAGCGTTACAAGGCTTTTTTCAATTCCCCCGCTGTGCAGGCTGTAATTAACAAAAAGAACCTTCTTTTTCTCAGGCATTATTTCTTCCTCGCGTCTTTCAGTAGGATATGGGAATAAAAGCGGTAAAACAGATACACCAGGGGCGTACTGCGTGTCCGTATTACGCGCAGAATAAGACGGTCGGCCCTTGTTCCGTTCGCCAAATAATCGGATTGAGCCGCCTGCCTGAGCAGCGGATTGTGAAGGATACCGCGCACCTCTTTATAGCGCGCCGAAAAGCCCGCTTTATTCATCGGGCTGAAACAGTTGACCAGCGACGAATGCGCCGCGCTGCGGAGCAGCCAGGCCATATGCCGTTCGTTATATTTCTCATAAAGGCCCTGATCCTGCAGAAACTTGCGCACAACATGAAAGCAGCCGGTCATCATCTCCATTTTACCGGGACGGTACCGTGTGCTGAGCGACTGCGCATTGTAGCGGTAATGGTAATAGGCCCCGCCCACCACAAGAACGCGCTTGGCAAAGCAATGCGCCATAATGGAAACCGGCAGGTCCTCCAGCATGATTTCCTGTTCGTTATAAAAAGCAAGATGATTTGCAATAAACCAGCTCCGGCGGTACATCCTTCGCCAGGCGCAGCCCAGCATTTCAACCTGCCGCCACGGGGTGCCGCCACGGTCGGGGCCAATCAATTCCGCAATCATCGTATCCTGAATGTCCTTGTCAAATTCCGGGAAATTTACCGGCAGTTTGCAGACCCGCTGTTCGCCGTCAACCTGATTTTCCCGGACGAAGTTAAAAACAGTCATATCGCATCCATACTCCTCGGAGCAGGCGTAAAGATTCCGGAGCATTCCGGTGTCGAGCCAGTCATCGGAATCGACAAACAAAAGGTACTTCCCTTCGGCGCGTTCCACGCCGTAATTACGGGTATCGCCCAGCCCGCCGTGGGGTTTGTCAAAAACCCTGACGCGGGGATCTTTTGTAAATTGGTTTGCCACTTCCAGCGAATGATCCGTGGACGCGTCGTTGACCAGAAGAACTTCAATATCGGTAAAGGTTTGCGCTAAAATACTTTCTACGCATTGCGCAAGATAATTTTCCACATTATATACAGGTACTATCACACTGATCCTTGGCAAATTCAGACCTCCTGCCTTTCTTTGGCGGCAATCGGGAAACCGCTGAATAAATCCGATATTCATCTGATTTAATCGTGCTTCCTTTAAAACATTTCTCTAAATTATGCACCATAATTCTGAATGTTTTTTGTTTATTATAGAAATTTTATAAATTAAGCAGAATTATTATATCAGTTTATGTGATTTAAAACAAGAATAATTCATCAACAAAGAGGAAATTTCTATTAAATTAACAAAAGAAATCCGGCTCACCTGTATAGTAAACCAGATCTCTTAAGCAATTTTGTTTTTATAAACAGCGCACAGATATTATCAGGCCTGTTCCGGCTGCACCTCTTCCTGTTTCTTTCTATTCAGGAATTCCACATGATACTGGTCGGCGGTTTGCAGGAATTCCATATAATTGGACTTATACGAATGTTTCAGCTCATCGCTGTAACCGCAGATAACCGGCAGGGTTTCTGAAATCCTGTTAATCAGCGCATTCGCTTGTTCTTGGTTCCTAAAATTAATGCTGAACGGTTTTTGGGCCCCACGGAAATACAGCATAACGCTAAAGCTCTTGCTGACCGTAATAAAGTTCACTTTGTTTTTTGTGACTTTCACATGAGCCCAAAGCAAATCGGCTGTTTTAAAAATATGCAGCTCAGCGCCCTTTCTTGCAATGGTATAATCAGGCAGAATCAGCCCGTACAGCGCGATCGATTTATAATCGCTTTTATAGATGCAGTTATTACTGTCAATATTGCGGTTTATAGAATCCTCAATTTGTTCCGCATCGCCGAGCAGGCTTAACTCGCGGTAAAGCTTGGATTTTTTATAATCGGAAAGTATTATGATTTTTCGGATCAAAAAGAAAGCGCAGACCAGCAGTCCCAGAATTTCCAGTGTAAACAAAATCTGGTCTTCCTGCCTGCCGTTTTCTTTTATTTCCAGACAGATTTTGGGTACACGGGCTTCTACTTCCTCGCGGCTTGCTCCGGTTGCATCTACAATTTCACTGATCATCTCATCGTAGGCTTTTTTATAATACTCGCCGTCTTCCAGTGACCTTACTTTGCAGGTAGCAGAGACAGCCCCAAGCGACGCTTCATCCATATCCACATAGCTTTTCGGCATATTGGTCAGCACATAACCGTCTTCAAAATTTACGAAACCGAAAACTTCCGAAAGCTTCTCTTCCGAGGTTTTTACTCCGTAACGTGTTTTATATGTATATACGCCGTAGTCAATAAAATAGACATCCGCATTTTCCAGCTGTGCATATGCTTTTTTATCACTGTAAAACGACTCTGCTTCCGCGGAGGTTTTAACAGTGGACAAAGGTGAAAACAAGGTGCTGAGTAAATTCAGGCTGGACATGAAAGCGATTAATAAAAGAACGGTAAAAGCAATGATCGCCCACAAAGTCAATTTCGTGTTTTTCTGAATAATGTTTTTCAAATAATTCATTCTACTGCCCCTCAAAATTTAATAATTTCCTCGTAAAAATTATAATAGAAAGATAAATTTCTGTCAATCATTTACTTTTAAAGATTTTTTAAGGATTTTATATGGTTTTGCATATAGAATTTATGTTTTCCGGTATTTCTGATAAGTTGAATTGCGGAAATAAGTATGTTATGCTTTATAAAACTGCATCTTAGGAGATTTGCTATGAAAAACTGTCTTGTCATGCTGACAAAGATCTTTCCTTTTGATAAAGGCGAGGAATTTATAGAAAATGAAGTCCCGATACTGGCAAAAGCATTTGAAAAAGTGATTATAATAGCCACCAGCACGGCGGACAAGGCCGTTCAAACCAGAAATGTGCCGGAAAACACAAGCGTTTTCCGGATTCCGGCTTCCAGAATCAAACGCGGAATTCCCGCGGAAGCCATAAAATTTTTACCTTTCCCGAACCATAACGGATGCTGCGGCCGCAGTGAGAGGGAGGCCGTAGGCCATTCTCTGAAAAAGCGGATGTACCTGGCCTATTTTTTGGCAAAATCTGAGCGGGTATACCGGGAGGCTTCCAAAATTCTGGCTGGCTGTGAGCTGGAGAAATACAGCGGCGTAACCTTTTACAGCTACTGGTTCTACGACACCGCCGCCGCGGCAGTCAGACTGAAAAGAATCTGCCCTGCCTCCGCAAAACGAGCGGTAAGCAGAGCGCACGGTTACGACTTATACAGTGAACGCAACTCATTAAACTACCTTCCGCTCCGGAATTACCTGATGGAGAATGCGGACATGATATATCCGTGCTCACAAAACGGCAGCAGCTACCTGAAAAAACGGTATCCGGAATACAGCGGCAAGGTGGAAACCGCGTATCTTGGAACTGGCGACCGCGGGCTTTCGCCGGAGAACAACGGCGGCGAATTTCATATTGTGAGCTGCTGCTATATTGTTCCGGTAAAACGCGTGGAACTGCTGGCTCAGGCACTCGCCGTATTGAAAGGCTCCGGTCTGAAACTGAAGTGGACCCATTTCGGCAACGGCGACGGATTGGAGGAATTAAAGAATTACGCGGCAAGCTCGCTGGGTTTTATGGAATGCCGTTTTGCCGGGAAAGTAAAAAACCCGGAGCTGATGGAATACTACCGGAACAACCCGGTTGATGTCTTTATCAACACAAGCAGCTCAGAGGGCCTGCCAGTCAGCATTATGGAGGCCAGCTCCTTTGGTATCCCGACGATTGCCACGAATGTGGGCGGTACAGGAGAAATTGTGCGCGACGGCGAAACCGGATTTCTGCTGAAAGCAGAAATTTCTCCGGAAGAACTGGCGGATAAAATAAAGCAGTTTGCCTTACTGCCGGAAGATAAAAAGAAGCTGTTGCGTAAAAACTGCCGCGCGCTGTGGATGAAGGAGTTCAATGCCGCAGGTAATTACGAACGTTTTGCAAGAAATATTCAGCCCATTTAATCATTCTTCCGCAATGACCTGAATATCAGATTTTTGTGGTACTCCTTCGAACGTAAAGTCTTCTATAATTATTCCTTTTTAGCATATATTTTCTTTGTCTTATCTTTGTGTTTTGCCTTTTTGAATTGAATCTGTTTTCATGCTGCAAAAAGCAGCTTCTTGCGCGTTCGCGCCCGGAGGAAGCTGCTTTTTTGCCGCCCGGAATTCCATTCAATACATAATGCCGGCAAAACCGTTCATACTATGCTCGGTGATGAAAATGACGATCTCTTTTATTCGAACCATACTGCTCTACATAGTAATCATTGTAGCAGTAAGATTAATGGGCAAGCGGCAGATCAGCGAACTGCAAACCAGCGAACTCGTTGTAACCCTTCTCATCTCCGACATCGCTTCCATTCCCATGCAGGACACCGGCCAGCCGCTGGCCAGCGGACTGATTCCGATTGCGGTTCTGGTGATGTGTGAAATCCTGATTTCGGTCATCATGCTGAAAAGTACAAAATTCCGTAAATTTGTATGCGGCAAGCCGCTGATCGTAATCAACGACGGAAAGCTGAACCAAAGTGAGATGAGGCGGCTGCGCATGACCACTGAGGACCTGATCGAACAGCTGCGGCAAAAGGATGTATTCAGCCTGCAGGACGTAGCCTATGCGATTGTGGAAACCAACGGAAAAATGAGCGTGATCAAAAAGCCGGACAAAGAGCAGCCCACCGCGGGAATGCTCGGCGTAGCCCTGCCGGATACCGGTCTTGAAACAGTCGTGATCAGCGACGGCGTGATTTCCGATATCTCCCTGCAGCTGTGCAACAAAAGCCGGGACTGGCTTGACGGCGTTTTACGCGGAAAGAACGTAAACGCAGATCAGATTTTCATTATGACGGCAAACCGAAAAGGTGATTTCAATATCATAAAAAAGGATGACAGGCAATGAAACGGGTGTGGATCTCCGTGGGAATCTTTGTTGTTCTGATTTTCGTTTGCATTCTAGGAACCGTGAACACCAAACGGATCAGCGACGAAATGACAAATACGGTAATCAGCGCAAAAAAAGCAGCGGAAAGCGGAAACAACGAAACTGCCCTTACCCTGAGCAAAAAAGCGGTTGAGGACTGGCACAAGAGCCATGAAGTACTGTGCACCTATATGCCCCACGCAAAGCTGGAGGCGATCGACCAGACCCTTGCGGCGCTCCCCATGCTGAGCTTTTACGGAACAACAGATCAGTTCACGGCGGAATGCGACCGCGGAATCGCGCAGCTTGGTTATCTGAACGAGTCTGAAATTCCAGTGATGCAAAATATTTTCTAATCAGATATAAAATGGCGGCAGTGTTGCACTGCCGCCATAAAATTCTATTACGATTTACTTTTTATCATACGGTTCAACTCGTCCATAAAGGTATTGATATCTTTAAACTGACGGTAAACCGAGGCAAAGCGGACATAAGCAACTTCGTCGATGTCCCTGAGCTTTTCCATGGCATATTTTCCGATTAAGCTGGAGGGAACTTCACGCTCAAGTGAATTCTGAAGCATATTTTCAATTTCATCAACGATATGCTCCAGGGTATCGAGCGAAACGGGACGCTTTTCGCACGCGCGCAGCAGACCGCTTAAAAGCTTATTGCGGTCAAAGGTTTCCCTTGATTTATCCTTCTTCACAACTACGACCGGTACGGTCTCGATCACTTCATAGGTTGTGAAGCGTTTTGCGCATTTTAAACACTCCCTGCGCCGCCGGATACGTATGCCTTCGTCGGTGGGGCGGGAATCAATCACTTTAGATTCCGCATGGCCGCAGTATGGACATTTCATTCTGTTCACCTCTTTACTGATTTATTGAATTATAACATATTTTTACATAAATTTTCAAGCAGTTTATAACGATTCTCTAAGATCTGCTTATAAAAAATCCAATAAATAATAAATTAAGTGACGTCCGGCAGGAAAAAGACGCATTCTACCCTATTTTGTGCATTTCTGAAAAGTAAAAATAAGTCTGTTAAGCCCTTACCAATGTGTCAACAATATGCTTTGAAGCTTCCAGTTCCTGAAGGCTGCCAAAGCTGCGGCGGTAAACCTCGATAATCAGATCGCCGGTGTAACCGTAATCCATAAGCTTATGCTTCAGGAATCCGTAATCCATTTCGCCGAAACCCGGCAGCAGGCAGTCTGCGCCCGGTTTATTGTCGTTGAGGTGCACATGGACGATTCGGTCGCCCATTGCGTCGCACATATTGTAGGGGTCCACCCCTCCGCGAATCGCCTGCTTGATATCCAGCACAAACGCGCATTCACCGCTCAGATATTTTTTCATGCGCAGGATAAATGCCGGATCATCGCTGCGGAACAGGTTGACATTTTCCTGCGCGACCGTAACGCCGAAGGTTTTGCCCAGCGAATAAAGGCGCGCGTAATGCTCGAAATAGGTTTCCTCCGTAATCCGGCTGTGCTTGTCGCCGCGCTGACCGTGGAGCACAAGGATCTGCGCGCCCAGCAGGTTCGCGGCATGAAAGTACTTTTTATAAAATTCCAGACCATCCTGAAAGCGCCTCTCGTAATCGGAGAAAAGCAGGAAGCTTTCAAAGCCGGAGGTAAACGGATGAACAGATTTTACTGTACCCGCGCCTTCCTCCAGCATTTGTTTCAGCCCCAGAATATATTCGTCGGTCAGCTCGCTGAATGTATTGATAAAAATTTCAAAAAGCTGAAATTTCATTGAAATTAAAGCCTGCAGAGCCTTTTCCAGTTCCAGCGGATAAAGGCAGGCCGTGGAAATGCCGGAATGCATAGAATCACCTTCCTCTCAGAATTATATCCCGTCGATGCAAAAATGTCCAGTTTATTCAGTACTGGATTGGGTATGATAGTAGCGCGGAATTCCCTATTTTATTTTAATTATATTAGGAGATAAAGATATGATGAAAGAAAACGAAGACCTTCTTGACGAAGTATACCAGGCGACGGCAATGGGACTTGAAGCCACGGAGGCGCTGATTCCCAAGGTTCATTATGATCCGCTCCGGGAGCAGATGGAACAGCAGTGTGAAAACTACCGCGAAACGGAGCAGAAGGCAAAAGCGATGCTTCGGGACGACGGAAGGCTGCCCGAAGAACGCCCCCGCCTGAAAAAGGCGATGTTCCGAAGTTCACTCAAAATCAATACCGCTGTGAATCCCGACCCGAAGCATATTGCCGAGATGATGATCACCGGCACTTCAATGGGGATTATCAACATCACCAAAAAGCTGAACGCGCTGGAAGACGCCGACGACGGTGCTAGGCAGCTGGCAGAAAATTATATTGCAGCGGAGCAGGATAATATTGAAGAACTCAAGAAGTACCTCTGAAAAACTTGATTTAAAGCTGATATTTCATTATAATATGTGAGCGGGGCCAATATACGCTCCGCACTTTACATACAAGGAGAAAATCTCTCATGGGTTTGCTCAGCGCAAGCAATTTAATGAAAACCTTCGGCACCGACCTGATTTTCAGCGGTGCTTCTTTTGAGATACAGGAAAATGACCGCGTCGGTCTGGTGGGAATCAACGGTTCCGGCAAAACGACGCTTTTTAAGCTGATTACCGGCGAAATGCAGCCGGACGGCGGCGACGTCTACAAAGCGAACTCCACTGTTCTGGGCTACATGGAACAGCATGTGTGCCGCGACCTTGAACGCAGCGCCTACAGCGAGGTACTGACCGTATTCGGCGCCCTGCTTGAAACAGAAAAAGAGCTGGAAGAAATCAGTCATCAGCTTCAGGCTAAGCCGAAAGACCCCGATGAACTGATTGAAAAGCAGGCGTTGCTGAATGACAGTTTTGTTTTGCAGGGCGGACTGACCTTCCGCAGCAGGGCGCGTTCCGCGCTGCTGGGGCTCGGTTTTGACGACAAACAGATGGGGCTTCCCATTGGCGTACTGAGCGGCGGGCAGAAGGCAAAGCTGCAGCTTGCGAAAATGCTCCTTGGCGGAGCCAACCTGCTCCTTCTCGACGAACCGACCAACCACCTTGATATCGGTTCTGTGGAATGGCTGGAAGACTTTCTGCGCTCCTATAACGGTTCGTTTGTCGTAATCTCCCACGACCGCTATTTTCTGGATAAAATTACAAACCGTACGTTTGAAATGGAGAACAGCCGACTGACCTTATACAAGGGTAACTATACCGCCTATCTCGCGCAGAAGGAAGAAAACCATCTTGCGGCGCAGCGCAAATACGACAATACCCAGAAGGAAATCAAGCGCATTGAAGGAATTGTGGCGCAGCAGCGCCAGTGGAACCGCGAAAAGAGCATCAAAACCGCCGAAAGCAAAATGAAGATGATCGACCGGTTGGAAAGCACACTGGAAAAGCCGGACGAGAACCCGGACAGCATCCATTTCGATTTCGGCATCAGCCAGCGCGGCGGAAACGACGTGCTGAACGTGGACGGGCTGGCACTGCGCTTTGATGAAAAGAAGCTTTTCCAGAACGTGAATATGGAAATCCACCGCGGAGAACGGGTTTTTCTGATCGGGCCAAACGGGTGCGGAAAAACCTCTCTGTTAAAGACGATTTTAGGCACCTATTCCCCATGTGCCGGCGAATTCCGCTTCGGTGCAGGGATTGATACCGGCTACTATGACCAGATTCAGGAAGGATTGCACCTTGAGAAAACCGTAATCGACGAAATTTGGGATTCCTACCCCGGAATGACGCAGACGGAGATCCGCAGCGCGCTGGCGGTATTCCTTTTCCGAGGCGACGAAGTGTTCAAGTCCGTTGCGGCCCTGAGCGGCGGCGAACGGGCAAGGGTGCTGCTGCTGCGCCTGATGCTTTCCCGCAACAACTTCCTGCTGTTGGACGAACCGACCAACCATCTGGACATCAATTCCTGCGAAGCGCTGGAATCTGCCCTTCAGAATTACGAAGGCACTTTACTTATTGTTTCTCACGACCGTTATTTAATCAATAAAATCGCGGATAAAATTTACTTTCTTGACCAAAGCGGCGTTATGGAATACAAGGGCAATTACGACGATTTTCTGACCAAAAGCCGCAGTATGGCGGTTCAGGCGGCGGAAAAAGAGCCTGTTAAAATCAACGAATACAAACTGCAGAAGGAAGCCGAAGCAGCCATCCGCAAAGAGAAAGCAGAACTGAAACGGCTTGAAGCCCAGATAGAAGAAGCGGAAAAAGAAAAGGACAGGCTCGAAAACGAGCTGTCCAATCCTGAAACAGCCAGCAACTATGAGGCCGCGGTGGAAATAACCGAAAAAATCGAAGCGCTGAATCAAAAAAGCGACGAGCTTTTCCAGCGCTGGAGCGTTTTAGCTCAGAAATATGAGGAATAAAAAAGAGCCCGTAAATGAATACGGGCTGTTTGAAATCAATATTATTTTTCTGCTATAAACTGCTGCAGCTGCGCGATAAAATCATCGGCATGGTCACTTTCTACAACAATTTCAACGGGCTTTGAAAGATCAAGGCTAAAAACACCCATAATAGATTTCGCATCGATTTTGTATTTATCTGTAGTGAGGTTAATCGGAAAGTCATAACTGTTTGTCAATGTGACAAATTTCTTGACCGCCTCAATGCTGGACAACTGGATAGACGTTGAATACATTTAAATTACCTCCCATTTCGAACTATTCTTTTATATTATAGCAGGCAGGGCATTTGGTCAATATTCATTTTGACCATACATTTATGTTAAATCCGGATTAAAGTATCTATATTAATATATTACACGAACCTATTTCCATTTTTTCTATTCATAAGCAATATAAAAATGGAAAGTAAAGGAGACTTCATGAAAGTATCAGTCATTACACTCGGCTGCAAAGTCAATCAGTATGAATCGCAGGCCATGCTCAACCAGCTTGTTGCGGCCGGTTTTACCGCCTGCGGCCCCGACGAGGAAAGCGACGTGGTGCTGATCAATTCCTGCACCGTTACCTCCGTGAGCGACCACAAGGTACGCCAGACACTTCACCGGGCAAGGCACGGCAGCCCCACCGCCGTGATCGTCCTGACGGGCTGTATGCCGCAGGCTTTCCCGGAAGCCGCCGCCGAGTTGCATGACGCGGACATTGTGCTCGGCAACTCAAACCGCTCTTCGCTTCTTCCCCACATCATGCAGTACCTTTCCAGCCATCAGCGAATTGTGGATATTGTTCCACACGAAAAGAACGACGGGTTTGAAACGATGAGTGTCAGCCATTTTTATGAGCGTACGCGCGCTTTTGTAAAAATTGAGGACGGCTGCAACCGCTTCTGCTCCTACTGCATCATCCCCTACGCACGCGGCAGGGTACGTTCAAAACCCATCGAACAGCTCAGGCAGGAAGTCGCGGAAATCGCGGCCAACGGCTACCGGGAAATCGTGCTCACCGGAATCAACCTTCCCGCCTACGGTCAGGATATCGGCCTGCATCTGTGCGACGCCGTGGAGGCCGCCTGTGAACCGGAAGGGATCGCGCGCGTACGGCTCGGGTCGCTGGAGCCGGAACAGCTCAGCGAGGCCGTGATTGCCCGCCTGCGCCGTCAGAAAAAGCTCTGCCCGCAATTTCACCTCTCCCTGCAGAGCGGCTGTGACGACACGCTCCGGCGTATGAACCGGCATTACGATACGGACGAATACCGCACCATCGTAAGAAATCTTCGCGCGGCATTTGAAAACGCGGCGATCACCACCGATATCATGGTTGGATTTCCCGGGGAAAGCGAGGAAGAATTTGAAAAATCGCTTACCTTCGCAAAGGAGATCGGCTTTGCGAAGGTGCACGTTTTCGCCTATTCCAGAAGGCCCGGCACAAAGGCTAACGACGCTCCTGATCAGATTACGCAGGCGGAAAAAGAAAAGCGCAGCCACAGGATGATCGAAGCAACGCAAGAGACAAAGGAAGCCTTTTTCCGCGAGCAGATCGGGCGGACAGAACCGATTCTGTTTGAACGCGAATGTGCCAAGGGCGTTTATGAAGGATATTCCGAAAATTACACCCCGGTAAAAGCGCACAGCGGGAAAAACATCTGCGGGCAGATACTCCCCTGCCGCGTTACTGAAGCAATGAGCGACTTCTGCGTTGCGGAAGTCGGCGAATAATCAGGGAACTTTTCTCAATACGCATCTGCGGAGTTTGCACAACTATATTATGGCAGGTGAATTATGCAGGAACAATATATTACCCGGGTAAGTCTAAGACGTGATAAAATAGAAGATTTTAACCGGTATCCTTTCTGTGTTCCGGCAGTAAAAGGGCTGCATGAGCTGCCGCTGCATAAAAATGTAACCTTCTTCGTGGGGGAAAACGGCACAGGAAAATCCACACTGATTGAAGCGATTGCCGTAAACTATGGATTCAACGCTGAGGGCGGCAGCCGCAATTTCAACTTTGAAACTTATCATTCCCATTCCAATTTAAGCGATTATCTGCTGCTTTCTAAAGGGGTAAAACATCCGCGGGACGGATATTTTTTACGTGCCGAAAGCTTTTATAATTTGGCAAGCAATAT
>DATAML010000034.1:0-10875 GCA_036260545.1 Caproiciproducens sp. | reverse complement strand
ATAATCACGCAGGCTCAGCGCTCGGATTTTTCCAGCTCTGGTAGAGGTTTGCGATGACTTCCTCAATGGGCGCCTTCCGGATTTCGATATCCTCAATATTGTCCAGATGTGCCAGAGTGCCGAGCAGCCCGCCCATTCCGTTTTGCGAGCGGTCGTATTCAAAGACATGAACGTTCCCGTCCGAACGGATATAATTCATTCCTTCCAGCACAGGGGGGCGCCCGTCACCGGTCGTGATATTGACGCGGCACAGCCCGCCCTGCACCTGCCGGAGCGTGTCAAACCCGCCGTCAAACGCAATCTTTCCCTTGGAAAGCAGGATAATCCGGTCTGCCATTTCCTCCAGATCGTCCATGTCATGGCTTGTTACCACAATGGTGGTTCCCTTTTCCCGGTTGTAACGCTTGAGGAATTCGATCATCTGACGCTTTGCGAGAACGTCCAGCCCAAGCGTCGGCTCATCCAGAAAAATCACCTCCGGCTCATGGAGGAGGAGCATCCCAAGGTCGGCGCGCATACGCTGCCCAAGGCTCAGCTCCCGCGCAAAGGTATGAAGGATATCACCTAAGTCCAGAAGCTCCGTGACCATGGCCAGATTGCGCTCGTAGACCTCCTGAGGAATATTCCAGACTGCTTTTTTCCACTGGTAGCTTGTGATGATCGGATGATCCCACCACAGCTCGGTGCGCTGCCCGAAGAGGACACCGATGTGCTTCATCAGTTCAATGCGGTCTTGAGCCGGATTCCTGCCGAGCACCCTTACTTCTCCGTCCGTGGGCTGCAGGATGCCGGACAGAATTTTTATCGTGGTACTCTTCCCCGCTCCGTTTGCGCCGGCGTAAGCGAGGAACTCCCCGTGTTTTACTTCCAGGGAAATACCGTCCAGCGCCCGCACCTCTTTTTGTTCGGGACGGATCAGATTCTTCACGATATCCCTGATTTTTCCGCTTCTCTGCCACTGGGTGTAAATCTTGCTGACATTATCTATGACCAAAGCCCGAGTATCTGGGCGAACCGTTTTTTGCATAATAATTCATTCCTTTTTTAAATAATAGTGAAGCCGTAAGAAGCAGCACTGCCGCCGCTGCCGCCGTAAGCGCCGGGAACCGCGCCCCCGCAAAGACGCCCGGCGCCTTGGAAAGGAACACGCTGCTCGGAAACCACGCCGCAAGGCCGACCGGCAAAGCCGTGCAGAACACCGCCTGCCAGAGCCGCGGCACCCCTCCGAGCGGGTAGCCTTTCAGCGAAGAAAACAGGTCCTTTGCGGTTTCCGCGATTTCCTCCGCTGCCGCCGGCGCGTAAAAAGCCAGACACGATATGATATAGATTGCGGAAAGAATGATCACCGTGGAGCAAACCACGCTGAACAGGTATCCGGCCGTCCACAGGGCCGTAACATGCAGGTTCAGCCGACGGATGGAATACAAGCTCAGAAGAATGCCGCAGACCAGCATACTGTTGCCGGAAACCGGTGAGAAACCGTCGGTCAGGAGCTGAATCCAGAGCGGGACGGGCTTGATGACGGCGTGGTCAAGCTGGCCGCGTCCGATGATCCGGCTGATGCTCCCTGTATTGCTTCCCGCAAAAAAGATCATGAACACGCCGTCCACCATAGTCGCGTAACTGAGCATGAACAGGATTTCGTCCCGGCTCAGGCCGCCGATTCCGCCGAACTGCACAGACAACAAAAATACCCCGGAGACGGCCGTCACTGCGCTTACGATATCCGCCGCAATCTGCAGCAGACAGTACCGGGTATCGCGCAGGAACCACATCAAATCCATTTTCGCGTAAACGCCGAACAGGCGAAACAGTGTTTTTATATTTTGAATATGCCGGTTATCCGCCATAAGAAATCATCCTTTCTTCACTTTTGCGGTAAATCCGCAATGCCGCAAACCACAGTGTGATATTCCAGAACACCTGCAGCAGCAACAATCGGACTGTGTCCCCGGTTCCGATATAAATCGAAAGCGGAGCGTTGGCAATGGAGCCGAACGGAAGCAGCTCAAAAATCCCGCCCAGATTCCACGGCAGCACCGCAAAGGGAATCAGTGCGCCGGAAAAGATCGAAGCAAGGGCCTCCCGCACCACCATCGCCGCCCAGCAGCCGTTTTTCATACGCATGGCAAGCGCCGCGAAAAGGATGTCAAGGGCAAAACCAAGCGACGCGCTGAGCGCAAGGCTCAGGACGGACAAGAGCCCGCAGGCGGGACCTGCCGGCAGCGGGCTGATGTTGAAGAGCGGAGAAGCCAGCCACAGCGGAAGGGAATAAAACAGGAACACCGGAATCCACCAGCGCCCGACTGTTTCGGCAACGAAGCTTCCGATTACGGGAACCGGCCTTGTGTACCGTCCGATGATGGAGCCCTCCCAAAGCGCGGAGGTCGCCGGTGTGATAATGTTCAGCTGCTGGTGCAGGACCGAGGCCATCAGCAGATAGGTCAGTATCCGGTTCAGCGTCAGCCCGTTGAAATCCGCGCCGGCCGCGGCAAGGGAACGCCAGATCAGAATCAGGACAAGAAAGCGTATAAAGCGGACAACATAATCCGCTGCCACACACAGAAAGTTTCCGTCAAACGCCTGAGCGGCGCACATGGAAACGGTGGCGTAATATTTTTTCAGCATAGAATCCTTACTTTCCCGCAGTGCGTTCAAAAGCGCCGCGCTGATAATAAAACACCCGCAGTATAAGCAAAAGTCCGTACAGAAAACAAAATTGCACGGCAATTTTGCGGCTGCGGGCTTTGCTGTCTGCGGGCATAAAAATGCCCGGGAAGCGGCAAATACGCCTCCCGGGCTGAATTCCAAAACAGTGCCTTCGGTTAGAAGGAAAGTAAGGTATCACCGGTGAAAAGACGTATGGGATGCCGCAAAAGGGCGCAGTTGTACACGGAGAGTACAATTTTACCTGTTTGAATCGCAACTTCACCGATGCTGTTCCAGAGAATACTCTTTTTAAACACGCTGTGGTTCATACGCTTTCACCTCGATCCGTAAATGTCAGAATAGTATTATATTACTACCTGTTCCCTCTTTTGTCAAGAATTGGGTTGCAGACACAAACCGGGCGGCAGTAAAAACGGTTTTCTATTGCCATGCTTTATACGCCTGCCGTATTTGCTTCGGCGCAATCCTTGCTGACTGCGCAATCCATGTACAAACGTCAGGCAGACGGAATATACCCCCGGGCCTGCGCAATTTTAATTGCCTCCACTTTACCGCTTGCTTCCAGCTTTTCATAGATGTTTTTGAAATGTGTCTTTACCGTTCCTTCCGATATAAACAAACGCTCTGCGATTTCTTTTCTGGTCAGACTTTGGGCCGCGAGCGACAATACGCAAAGCTCGCGCTGTGACAGGGAAACCGCTTCATAACGAACACCCTTAACATTTTGCTCGTATAGCCGGCAGCCGGAAAGAACGCGTTGTATGTAACCGCTGTCCGGATATTTTTGGGCAACCGCTTCGACCATTTTCAGGATATAAATTGCGGCTTCAATAAAAGGCATTACGATGCCGTCGGGCTGTGCCTGGGAGAACGCCTCTTCCAAAACCGCAGTTCCGGCATCCGGCCCGTACAAATGGTATTTGGCAACCGCCCGAAAAATATGGTTATGGATAAAGCCGAGCTGATTGCTGTATACAGCAAACTGTTTCTGAAAAATCTCCGTCTGCACTTCGAGTTCCGCATATTTTTCCGCAGCCATCAGAGCCTTTCCGTAGACAAGATAGTTGAATCCCACTCCCTGATAATACAGAACGGCATTTGCCATATCACCGGTTTGCAGCCAGAACGGTATTTTTTCCCATTGATTCAGACAGGCGTAAATATATCCCCTGCACATGGCGGCGGTGGTAGAGTAGGATGGATGATCTGCGTTTTCAATATCTTTTTCCAACTTGTTTAGCAGTTCAAGCGTTTCCGAAACCCTGTTCTGAAGGATATAAAGCCTCATAAGGCAGAATTTTGCGCACAGGATAACGCTGAATTGATTTTTTGTTTTAGCTTTCAGCAACGCTTTTGTACTGTTTAATTCAACATTATCCCAATCGCCGGTTTCAAGCGCGTATTCCGCGAGCGATAAGGAATCGCTTCCTTCCCCGCAGCCGTTTGAAATTTTCGCATATTCCACGCTTTCCGAAAGCAGGTCTTTCAGCTTTTCAAAGCCTCCCTGCCTGCGAAAATAGAGATAAAGATAATGGGGCGAAGCAAAAGTATAAACATTGTTCGGGAACGCGATATACGACTGCCGGCCCTTCAGCAGCCTGAAAATCCTTTTGAAGGCCTCTACCATATCTTCCACATGATTAAACATAGTAAAGATCCGTACAGCCAATATTTCAGCCAAAATCCGATCACGGTACTCCTCATCGACGGAGTCCATTCCTTCACAGTACTGCTGAAGCTCATCCAGCCGCTCCGCCCAATTTATGGCCGGGTCCTTTTCCCCGTCGACCTGCGAAATGGATATATGCTGCAAATAAGCGAACGGATAACGGAACAGCTGCTCCCGCCCAAGACGATCAAACATTTCGTGTTCGCCTTCAAAACGCGGCGCCCCCATTCTTATATTTTTTGGTTCATTCAAAAGGAAAAGAATACGTTCCGGCTGGCCTGCGCGGTACAGGCAGGAATAGGCGTTCGGAAAATCTTCCTTTAAAAGATACCAGTCGCCGAGCCGGCCGTACAGCGCTTTTATTTCGCTGTCAGAAAATCTCCGCTTCATGCGAAGAAAATCCAAAAAAACGTTATGTATTTTATAAGTCTGATCCGTCTCGTTATAAAACACAAAAGAGTTTTTACGGCTGAGGTTTTTGAGAACAGCAGCGATGTTTTTGTTTCCGGTAACGAATTCCGCCTGTTCTGCCGTAAACTCATCCATAACGGAAAGCCGGAGCAAAAAATCCTGCGTCGCACCGTCATAAATTTGATATAACGTTTTTTCGATCAGCCCGTCAATTGTGCTGCTCATGCCAACAGGAATGCCCTGTTCCGTTCCCAGTAAAATAATATAAATAAAGGAAATCCACCCGCCTGTATATTCGCATATTTTCTGCAGGTCGGAGGGCGCTGTTTCGGTCAGCATCATTTTGCAGTAATCTCTGACTTCATTCTCCGTAAATCTCAGCTTTTCCCGGGATACCACATAGCATAGTCCCTTTGAAAGCAGCTCTACGAAATCAAAATCTGTTGTATCCCTCGTGATGATGATCATATGAAAGTCGGTGATTTCCTCCTGGGCGAACTGCAAAATCAACCGATTCAACTGCAAGTTCTGAGAGAGATGGTAGTCGTCCAGCACAAGCAGGAATTTGTTTTGAAAGGTCATGTTATTTAAAATGAAAAGGGTTTTATCCAAACCGGGAGCATCCGCCGGAAAGCCGAGACCCCTTAAAGCGGCTCCCGCCTTTTCATCTGCTTTGCCGATTGCATCGGTAAAAGCATCCCAAAAAAACGCGGAGGAATTTTCGGAGTTGCGGAATGTAATCCACAAAGGCTGCGCCTTTTCGAAAGCAAAAAAGCTTTTGACCGCCGTGGTCTTTCCAAAGCCCATGGGTGCTTCCACTATGGTAAGCGGAAAATCATAAGCAGCCGCCAGGTCGTTAAAAATACGTTTTCTGTTCACTATTTTTGATCTTTTCAAAATGGGTCGCCCCTTATATGTAAAGTCACCGGATTTCCGTATTAAATGAATTATAAATTTGAACCAATTATATCAAGATTATGCCAAAATAAAATTCCAATTCGGATTCATAATTCTTTGTATTCAATCAAAAAATCCCCCATATGGGAGATACCGAAAAAATAAATGCTCTGTATAATGATATACAAGGCACATTTTTGCCCCTAGGGAGGAGATTGAAACCAATGAGCAAAATAATCGGCGTGACACCAAATGACGATTATACTATTCTGATTGAATTTGAGCGCAGCAACAAAATTTTATTCAATATGAGGGAACTGATCAAAACCATACCGTTTCAAGCTCTTAAGGACATAGAACAATTTAAAAATATTGGGTTTGAAGACAAAGCTGTCTATTGGAAAGGAGAAAAACAAACTGTAATTCCCGCAAGGCTTACCGTGGACAATATTCTGTTTGCTCTGAGAGATTAAAATAGATATCAGATTACAATATTTAAATCACAAAAAAAGCAGGCGCCCCGCACTTTGTGCGCAGCGCCTGCTTTTTTTGTGTTGTTGTCCATAATGGTACATTTTTAATTTAAAGTCATTTTCTAAAATATTTCCTCCTGCAGGGAAATTAACGACCTTTTCTTATGTTATATGTAAAGTCTTTAAAATTATAAATTAAGGAAAGGCGAATTGTATGAAAGAATTTACTGCCAGCGGCCACTATTTTAATATCGGGGAGTTTAAAAAAATATTGTCCTGCCAAGGTAGCTCAAACTGTGACCTCGTCTGCTTTTGGATTGACCGGTATTGCGAAAGCACTGATTTGTCTCAGTGCAGCTGCACGATTAAAACGAAAAACAGCGCTGGGAAATCGGATGTGATTCTGCCGGAAATTCAAACTTTGGATGATAAAATCAAAGTGCTTTGGAGCATTTCCTCTGCTTCCACATCAGTCTCCGGCAAGCTGTTGGTACAAATTCAGTTTGAAAAAATATTTGACGACCATACCAAAAATATTGTCTGGCAGAGCAACATTATGGAATTTATGATTCCGGACAGTCTGAATTCCGCCGACGAGGTTTTTGACCAGCGCCCCACCCTCTTCCAGCAGTGGGAGGAAAAAGTGAATGCTGCCTACTCCGATGTTTCTGTTAGCGTTAAGGCCGTACAGGCTTTGCAAAGCCAGGCAAAGTCTTACTCCGAAGCCGCCGGGGCCAGCGCGCAGACTTCAGAACAGCAAGCCGCCTTTGCAAAAGCGGATGCCGACCGTGCGCAGCAAACAGCCGCCGGCTTGGAATGCTACACAAAGAAAGAAAGCAGCAACGTTTTTGCAAATGCTTTTACAGGCTCTGCCAGCGGCCTGCAGCTAACTCTTGACGACGTACAGCCGAATACGAATTTGCGCTCTCTGCTTCTCAACGGCCTAACTTACGAAATCGGCACGGGCACAAAGTCGCCGGACAATCCTTGCACGCTTACCGGTACTACCCAGGTTACGGTGTCCGACGGTGCGTCGCAGTCGCAGGTCATAGCAGCACCTCAAACGCTTTACAGTCTGCCAAATGATACATGTGACACCTACGAGGTGATAGGCGGATTGCTGACGCAAAAAATCGGAAAAATCGTGCTGAACGGAAGCGAAACATGGAACATAGCAGGAGAGGGAGATACCACTGCCGGTATATCATTTTACACTAATATACATGGAATGAAATCAGCATCAATCGCTATCGTACAGCATGAATGCGATCGGTTTCAGGTCATTACGTATGGCGCTTCAAAGGTTACGCCAAAACCGGTCAATTTCCTTACGGCACAAACAACTGTAATAATTGTAAATATTGAAAGGTCAAAATTAACAACGCAAGATACAGCAGGGTTTAAAAAATGGCTCGCTGCAAATCCTGTCACGGTACTTTATCAGCTTGCCGCACCGGTATTCACACTGCTAAGCAAGCAAACTGTCAGCGCATATGCGCCAGACACTGTTATTGCAGCGGACAGGGGAACCCTCACCGCACAGTATAACCGCGACAGCAACGCGGTGCTGAAAAAATTACAAAGTGCAATTCAGGCGCTTGGAGGAAACATAAACTCATAATTATTTAGTTAAGCCGGCAAAACCATTTAAGCGGTTTTGCCGGCTTTTTTTAGCATTTTCTTTGCCACATCAAAAAGGCCCACTGTTTGGAGTACCTTTTTGATACAGTTCTTTATTTTGCTTTTTAAGCCGATACCTGCATATTTTTTTGTAATATACAAAAATCCGCGCTTCTGATAATCCTTCCAAAACGGTTGCGTTTTCGGTGAAGCGAAACTCGCCTGGCGTAAATTTAGCTGCATACCGCTTTCGGTACTGCTGACACAGTATGTAAGCCCGCTTTCAACTGCATGAAAAAGCTGCTGCCCCTTTTCGGTATTGACAAGAACCAGGGAAACCCCTTTTTCATCTTCAAAATCCGGCAGGGATTTTTCAACACCCCAAAAGTCTCCGATTGTTATATCGGACGGGCGGTGCAGATTTGTAAAGGGGCATTGGCAGCAGGAATCGCGCAGAATAATATTAGACGAAAACAATCGATAAAATATATCTTGGGTTGCCTGAGAAGAGTATTGTTTTTTATTATGAAACCATATGCTAACAGCTTGAACTTTCCATCCCAGCGGTTTGTACCGGAATGTCATAGAAGAGATTTCAGACCTGTACTTCTTTTTCAAAAAATCAAGATACTCTTTAAAAATTTGAGGGCTTGGCGTTCCATGGCATACAAGGTCACATAAATACAATTTCTTCATATTCGTTCCGCTGTTTTTCAGAAAATTATAAAGCCCCGCCGTTTGGCAGGGATTTCCTGAGAATAAGACATACCGGCTTGTTTCCAAATCGGTTTTTACCTGTTGAAACACATTTTTTAAATTGCTCTGTACATATTTTGAGCCTCGGAATTTGTCACGTTCTTCCCTTGTTTCCGCCCTTTGATGGCATACTTCGAAATTTTCAGCAAAAGCAGCCCCATAAACCGTTGCACCCTCATCGAGCAAATAATCCGATATGGCCGTAAACATTCCTCCGGACGAACTTCTCATACGCACATCGCCGGATCGATGTTTGACTGCGTAGACATCCGGTTCTTTCAAATTTTCATCCATATGGGATTTTTCATGAAAAGGGCAGACTTTTCGACACAGGCCACACTGAACGCATAATTTTATATCAATTTTCGGGTATAAAAATCCTTTTTCATCCGGAAGCATGGAGATCGCGTTCTTAGGACAAATATTCAGGCAGGCAGTGCATCCGCAGCAATTCTCCGGATTGGAAAATAATTGTATCATTTTTTTGCTCCAATCATTTTCAGAATTCTGACCAATGAATTTTTGAACTCTGTTCGATCAAAAATAAAGCTAAAAATTAACACAACAACTAACGCATAGCAGGCAGTGACAATTCCCCATTCAGTCCATTGCAAAAAGTTTGCGGCAAAAATCGTTATAAAGAAAAACGGAATCAGAATGACAATAAATTCCATGAACGAATTTGCCCATCGCTTCAACGTTTGTTTTGGTGAGAGTTGTGTCACATGGGCAGGAATAAAAAGCAACAAGTCAACATCACGATATAGATTAGACAAAATTAAGCCAGTTAAAATTCCCGGCAACCCAAACTTGGGCGCAAGAGCGGCTCCGACCACTATGGCAATGGCGCCCTGAATAGTAGATTGCCATTTTGTTTCCCGAAAAAGGCCGGCTGAGACGACCAACATTCCCTGCGGCGTCTTCAGATTATATAAGAGTCCATTAAGAACCATCAGGTAACCAACCAGGGGAACATTATAATCAGCGTCTACAATTCCTTTTGTGTAAATACGAATAAAAGGCATAATCAGCACAAGTGCGCAAGCGTAAACAAATGTAATCAAAGCATAATAAGTAAATTCAAATTGCCTATATGTTTTCTGAAGGTTTTCCTTTTCACCGCGGATAATCACATCCCCAAAAGAAGCGGATAGGCCGCTGGTGAAAATGCTCAAAACTCCATTGATTGCGCCAATAACCATATAGTAAATGGAGTAGACACTTGCTGCTTCATAGTTAATGAATATTGTAGCAAGAATTACCGGCGCACCGGTTTGTACCAATCCTAAAATTTGAAGGTAGAGTGCGTCCCAGCGCTGCCGCATCGCAGAATTATCCGGTTTTGCTTCAAAATTCAAATAATCGTATTTCTTCCGTACGTATAGATATAGAATCAGAACTCGCGCAAAAACGGACAGCAGCGCTGCAGTGCGCGCAGCAATAACGCTGACATGAAAGTATGCCAGTGCCACAATAATAACCGCATTAAGCACGGTAGCCACCATTGAAGAAACGGAAATTACATAATACCGCTGGTCGGCTGTTAGAAGCACGTTGTATTTTGAAGAAACAAAAAAATCAAGTGTTCCGGATACGCCCAGCACCAAAACCAAAATTCCGATTTCCAAAGGCGAAAGCACATTGGTTTTACGGATAAACGGGATACAAAACGCAAGAATAAAAGTAAGCGCAGTAAAAAAATACCCGGACAGGATATAGAATTTTTTAGCGGCCGTCACAATAGAGCTGATTGCCGGGTGATCGTTTTCTGCAAGCGGCTTATAAAGTGCATACACAGCCGAAGCCCCGATTCCAGCCTCCACCAAGGTAAAATAATTGATAAACTGTGCGATCGATGATGTTAGCCCATTGACCACGGAGCCATAACATTCCAGCATAACACGGGGCAAAATCAGACCAGTAGCCATAACAACAATCTGCTGGAAAGCGCTGGCAACCGTGTTGTACATGAATTTTTTTGTTCTATTCATTTTGCAATCCTAAAACATCCTTCAAATAATTTACTGATTTCTCCCGCTCCCGCTGAATAGCATGTTCTATGGCAATATAATCAATTCCCTGATCGACAAAATCATTCCTGCCGTCAACAATTTGACGGTTTCTTAAATGGAAAAGGTCCAAAATATTCTCAAGACGACAATTTACCTGGGATGGTGGTTTTAACAGCCCAACAAAAAAGCACTTATGAAAAATAATAGAAAAGGCCATTCCGTGAAAAGAGTTTGTTATGATATATTTTGCGTTTACAATATACCCCACAAATTCCTCCGGACCGGCACTGCGAATATATGTTGCTCTAATCGGCTTTTTGAAGCCACTGTGGATATAAATAATTTTTAATCCGGTTTTTTGGGAAAG
>DATAML010000029.1:0-3786 GCA_036260545.1 Caproiciproducens sp. | reverse complement strand
GGTATCATCAACCAAACAAAGCAGACCGCCTGAAAACCAAAAACAGACTGATGGGGGTATATTATGGCTATTTGTAAATACTGCGGCCAGCCGGTAGACGACAGTGCTTCTTTTTGTGCCAAATGCGGCGCGCCGGTCGCTTCCGCGGACAGCCCGACCGTTTGCGGCAACTGCGGCAATGAGCTGCAGGAGGGACAGATTTTCTGCGACAAATGCGGGCAGCGCGTGGAAGCTCCTGCTCCCGCGCCTGTTCCGGCGCCGATTCCAACTCCAGTTCTGATACCAAAACCAGCGCCAAATCCGATTCCAAGACCCACACCCACACCGATTCCCGCTCCCTCCCCGTCCAGTACTGCGGAAAGCAACAAAGTCATGATAATCTGGGCATTTACGCTCGCCGTGCTTGCGCCGATTATTGCGTGGAATTGGAGCGACGCTTTCGGTCTTGCCCTGTGCGCCGCTTCCGTCGTCATGGGATTCAAATCCAAAAAAGGTGCTGCCATTGTGGCCGGAATCATCTCCGGCGTAATCATCTTATTTATGTATATCTCCGTCTACGCATAAAACTTTTAGAAGAGAGGATGAAAAACATGCCGGAACAAACCAGCTTCAGCAGCTTTACGGGGTACAAACAGATGGTCATGGAGCTTACGGCCAATTTGAGAAAGCTTAGGGAATACAGCCAGACGCTCGATCTGAAGGGTAATGTCGACTCCATCGACAGCGTGATCAAACGTCTGGAGGAAGATTCCTTCAGCGTGGCCATCATCGGCGAATTCAACCGCGGGAAAAGTACGCTGATCAACGCCCTGCTCGGCAAGCCAATCCTGCCGATGGACGTCCTGCCGACCACGGCTACGCTGAATAAAATCACCTACAGCATCACTCCGTTTGTAAAAATCACGTATAAGGACGGCCGCACGGAAGAAGTCGAAGTGGAAAAGCTGAGCGAATACGTAACGAAGCTTACCAAGGACGGCGAGAAAAAGGCCCGCGAAATCAAGGAAGCCACTGTGTATTACCCCATCAATTACTGCAAGAACGGGGTCACGATCATCGACACCCCCGGCCTGAATGACGACGCAGCCATGTCGGAGGTAACCATGTCCGTGCTGCCCCAAATCGACGCGGCGCTGATGGTGATCATGGCGCAGTCCCCCTTTTCCGAATCCGAGCGCGATTTTCTGGAAAGCAAGGTCATTACCAGCGACCTCGGTCGGATTCTGTTTGTCGTAACGGGAATCGACCTGCTGGACGAAGAGGACGTGGAGCGCGTCCTGAATAACATCACCGCACGGATTGAAGAGCACGTGATGGCGAAAGCAGCCAAAACGATGGGGGCGGACTCCAAGGAATTTCAGGCCTATAAGCAGAAGATCGGAAAGGTACGCGTATACGGGCTTTCCGCCAAAATGGCGCTTAAGGCCAAGGCTTCCGGCAATCAGGAAAAGCTGGAGCAGAGCTGCTTTCCCGCCTTTGAAAACGCGCTGGAGCGGTTTCTTACGGAAGACCGCGGCGCGGTCATGCTGAGCGTTCCGGTCAATAAAATCCGCACTGCCTCCGTGGAAATCTTCAAGACGGTGGAGCTCAGGGAAAGCGCCCTGAAAATGCGGAAAGAGGAGTTTGACGAGAAATACAGCCAGGCGATGGACGAAATTGAAACCATCCGGGAGCAGCGGCGCGTGGAATTCAACCGGATCAACACGTCCGCGCAGTACACCTACGACGAGCTGCGGCCGAAAATCAAAAACTTCTGGCCAGAGCTGGAAGCAGCCGCCATGAACGTGATCGACAGCTTCCCGCTGCAGCCCGCCGATATTGACGACAACAACGCGGAGGCCACACAGGCCGCGATCAACAACGCGATTAAAAAGGAAGTCACCGCATCTGCGCAGAGCCTGACCGAACAGATTCAAAGCTCCATCGCCATGGCGCTGGAAAACGAGGCGGAGCGTCTTTCCGGCTTTGAAAACAATTTCTACGAGGCGACCGAAAAGATTCAGAACCTGTTTTCCGTGTCCGTCAACAGCGGCGCCAGCAAGTCGGATACCATCTTCGGCGCGGCAATCGGCGGCCTGATCGGCTATGGGGTAGGCGGCGCATACCTTGGCTTTAAGGAAGCGGGCTGGAAGGGCGCGCTGCTCGGCGGGGCCACCGGGCTGGCCGGAACCTTGGGCATGGGACTGGGCATCAACCTGCTCATCGGCGCGCTTGCGCTTCCCGTTACCTGGCCGGTTGCGATTATCGCCGCGGCGGCGGCCGGTATTGCCGGAACTTTTACCGGAAAGTTCGCCATCGGTAAAATATTCGGAGGCCAGCGAATTGAAAAATTCAAGGCATCCTACAAGGAAACCGTTTCCCGCCAGTTTGCCGAAATGCAGGCGCAGGACGATTTTGCTGAAAAGGTGCGCACCCAGGTGGAAGGCGCCTTTGAAGCCCTGAAAACCAAGATCAAAACCGAAACGGAAAACATCCTTTCCGACACGCAGAATACGCTCACCCAGCTTAAGGTTTCCCTTGCGGAAAACCAGCTTTCCGCGGAAAAGGAACAGGCCGAATTAAAACAGATGATCGACAATGTGAATGAAATTGCGGCGCAGGCGGAAGATGTGAACAAACAGCTGATTTCTGTTCTGAACCGGTAAGGAGCAATCCGAATGATAAAAAAAAATCCAACACAAAACCTGGATATAAGCTTTGACGCCTATGTGCGGGAACGCCAGAAGCAGTCCGGCGCCCATATGGACGCCGGGGTCCCGGACTACGCCTACGCCTCCGATTACATCATCCGCCAGAAGATCAAAGCCATGCCCGGCGTGTATCCGTTTTTCAAGGCGGTTACAAGCCAGCTGGTCCCGGTTATGAAGCAGGAAACCAACCTGTCCGCACTGAAGGTCGGCCCCAGCCAGTTCCCGGAAATCTATAAAATGACGGAGGACTGTGCCCGGCTTCTTGGAATCGGTATTCCAACCGTGTTTGTCAAGCAGGAAATTGGAGAATTCAACGCGTACGCAATCGCCTTTGACGACGAATCCCCGGCCATTATTCTAAACTCCTCCGCCGTGGAAAGACTTTCCTCCGACGAGCTGAGAACCATCATCGGGCACGAATGCGGCCATATCCATAACAACCACGGAATTTTCAATACCGCGGCCAGTATCATTTTAGGCACGGCGCTCAATTCCATTCCGTTAACGCAGCAGATTATCCAGCTGCTTTCCACTCCTCTGCGGCTCATGTTTGCCGCCTGGAGCCGCGCCGCGGAGGTCACCTGCGACCGTGCCGGAATGATTTGCGCGAACGACCCGGAGGACAGCGCGCGCGCGTTTGCGAAAGTACTCGGCGGCGCCCTGCTGACCAACCGGGAAGTCAATATTGACGCGGTGCTCAAGCAGTACGATTCCATGCGCGCAACACCCGTCCGTCTGCTGGAACTGGAATACGACCATCCCACCACGGTGCGGCGGATTTTCGCGCTGAAGGAATTCCAGAACAGCGAGGTTCTGTACCGCTGGCGCCCAGAATGGAGGGAGCCCGGTAAAAAACTCCTCACCAAACAGGAGCTGGACGCCCGGTGCGAAAAGTTTGTGAATGTGATCGACAGCAAAAAAGGGAGGCCGGGCAAATGACGGATTTTAACGAGACCGGACGTCTGGTTGTAGACTATGATTCCGTATCGGAGGACATCGGCGCAATTCTGGACGAAGTACATACCCTGCGCACGGACAGTCAGCTCATCCGTATCCTCGGAGACGACGGCGCTGCCCAGATAAAGAACTGGGAAAC
>DATAML010000184.1:0-3656 GCA_036260545.1 Caproiciproducens sp. | reverse complement strand
GATTTTGAAAGACGAGTTCTTAGGGAACGACGAATTTATACGCCGGTTTAAAAATGAATCCAAAGCGATCGCGGTGCTCTCGCATCCGAACATCGTGAAGGTTTACGACGTCAGCTTCGGCGATCGGATTCAATATATTGTGGAAGAATATATCGACGGGATCACACTGAAGGACTACCTTGACCAGCAGAAGGAAATCAAATGGAAGGAAGCCATCCATTTCACCGTGCAGATCCTACGCGCGCTGCAGCATGCGCATGAAAAAGGGGTCGTGCACCGCGATATCAAGCCGCAGAATATCATGCTGCTGCAGGATGGTACAATTAAGGTAACAGACTTCGGAATCGCGCGTTTTTCCCGCAGTGAAACGCGTACCATGACGGATAAAGCGATCGGCTCCGTACATTATATTGCGCCCGAACAGGCCAGGGGCGATCTGACGGACGAGAAAGCCGACATTTATTCCGTGGGCGTTATGCTTTATGAAATGATTACAGGCCAGCTGCCTTTTGAAGCAGACAGCGCCGTTTCGGTTGCTATTATGCAGTTGCAGGCAGACCCCAAGCCGCCCCGAGAGATCAATCCGTCGATACCGGACGGACTTGAGGAAATCACTCTCAAGGCAATGCAGAAAAATCCTGTGCAGAGGTACCAGTCTGCCGCGGAAATGCTGCGTGATATCGAGGCTTTCCGCAGGAATCCGAGCATCAGCTTTCAATATAAGTATTTTGTGGATGAAAAACCGACCAAGTATATTGATGCGATCAACAATGTAAAAAATACGGAACAGCCTGCTTATAATGACCGTTATGAGTATGTGGAGGAAATGGGCAAAGCGCCGAAAAAGAAAAAGAAATCGGTTGCAACTTTAGTCATTGCCGGAATTGCGGCTGCGTTTCTGATTGTCGCAATTGGGTTTGCTATTGCTGCGCTGTTCCACAGCTGCAGCAGCAACCAGGTCAGCGATGTCGCGCTTCCGAACTTTGTCGGGAAGACGATCACTGAAGTCAAGGAGAACCCGGACTATCAGAACTTTAAGTTTATTACGGAAACCAAGAACGACGCTACCAAGGCGGTAGGGGTTATACTCAGCCAAACCCCCAAAGAGAATACCATGGTGAAAGCCAACGCAGAAATCACCCTGGTCGTAAACAGTGGCGGAAAAGACGTTGCGGTTCCCGATGTTACGGATAAAACGCAGGATGAAGCGACAGCAGAACTGAAACAGTATAATCTGACTGCGGAGGTTTATCCGGTGGCGGATGAGAAGGTTGAAGCGGGCAAAACCGTCAAAACGGATCCTTCTGCGGGCACCCAGGTTAAGGAAGGCTCCACTGTAAAAGTTTATGTAAGCACAGGCCCAACCGAACAAAAAGTTGCGGTTCCGTCCGTGATCAATAAAACGGCTGACGACGCAAAAGCGGCGCTTGAATCCGCGGGACTTACCGTCGGTGAAATCACTACGAAGGACGACAGTGACAAGCCCAAGGACACGGTGCTTGAAACAAACCCGCTGCCCGGAGTGAAGGTCGACAAGGGAAGCGCGGTAAAGCTGACGGTCAGCTCAGGTAAAAAATCAGTCAAGACAATTACCGTATTCGTCAAGCTTCCGACGGAAGTCACGCACGATATTAAGCTCAAGGCTTACCTCGGCAACGAGCTCCAGCCGGAAAAAACGGTGAATCCCGCTTATAATGATGTCTGTCAGCTGACATTCCAGGGCACAAGCGGCCAGAAACAGCTGGTAATTGAGCTGGACGGCAGCAAATACGCTGTGTACAATCTTAACTTTGATACCGGTGTGCCAAGCCTGACTGAAAGCTATCCGTATCAGTCCCCAAGCAGCTCGCAAAGCGAAACGCCGAGCGGCGCAATTACCCCGACACCTTAATGGGGATTAATATGAAAAACGGACTGATTATAAAAGGAATCGGCGGCTTCTATTATGTGGAAGCCGCCGGTGCGGTATATGAATGCAAAGCAAGGGGAGTATTCCGCAAAAACAAAATTACCCCTCTTGCCGGTGACCATGTAACAATCAGCACGGAGGAAGACGGTACGGGTACAATTGAGGAAATTCTGCCGCGCAGGAACTTTCTGATACGTCCCCCGGTTTCCAACATTGATCAGCTTATTATTGTGGTTTCGGTTTGTGAACCTTCTCCCAATACGCTGATTATCGATAAAACGATTGCCGCCGCGGAAGACAAGGGCATCGAACCGGTTCTTGTGGTTTCCAAAACGGATTTGCAGGATTGTCGGGGTCTGTGCGACATTTACGAAAAAACCGGAATTTCCTATTATATGATATCGTCGGCAACCGGCGAGGGCGTCGATGAAATCCGCGGGCTTCTGCGTGGCAAGATTACAGCCTTTACGGGAAATTCAGGGGTGGGAAAGTCTTCGCTGCTGAACTGTATCGACGAAAGGCTCCATCTGCCCACCGGGGAGATCAGCCTCAAGCTCGGCCGTGGAAAGCATACAACCAGACAGGTGGAGCTCATCAAGCTGGAAGAAGGGTCTTATGTAGCGGATACACCGGGGTTCTCTTCGATTCAGATCGAACGTTATGATATTGTGAATAAGGACAACCTGCAGTACTGCTTCCGCGAATTTGCACCTTACCTCAACCGCTGTAAATTTGCATCCTGCTCGCACACCTGCGAAAAGGGCTGCGCGGTAATTGAGGCGGTTGAAGAAGGAATTATCAGCAAATCACGGCATGAAAACTATGTGAACATGTATAACGAAGTGAAAGATTTAAAAGAATGGAATATGAAATGAAAAGTTGCGTTATAATCGGTTCCGCTCCTTTTGAAAATGATAAAATTTTCACGGAGGTTGACTGGGAAAATTCTTTTGTTATCTGTGCCGACGGCGGTGTTGACACGGCGCTGCAGAATCATATTACACCGGATTTGATCGTGGGCGACTTCGATTCGGTTCGGGGAGAGCTGCCAGAAAATATTGAAACCATAAAGCTCCGAATCGAGAAGGACGACACCGACATGATGGCGGCGATCCGCATCGCACTGGAACGCGGCTTTCAGGATTTTATGCTGCTTGGGGCAATCGGCGGCCGCTTTGACCACTCTTACGCCAACCTGTGTGCGCTGCAGTTTCTGGCATCACAGGGCTGCAAGGCCGTGCTTGCGGGGCAGGGGTGCCGCGTATTTCTTCTGAACGGCGGCAGACTGACTCTTCAGAAGCTGAAAGGCAGCACGGTTTCCGTGTTCCCGTTTGGAACCTCCTCCTGTACGGTGAGCTATGGCGGGCTGAAGTATCCGCTTACGAATGCCTGCCTTACCCCGGACAATCCCCCGGGCGTCAGCAATGAAATTACAAAGGACGATGCCTGGATCGTCGTCCACAGCGGAAACGCTTTAATTTTTGTGCTTTCCTGATTGCACCAAACGAACCATGCCTGAATATTATGAAATTAGACATAAGGGATAACGGTCCTGATTTCAATTTGGGCGGTGAGCAGAATGCGTTGCAGACAGGAAGGCTTTACAGGAAAATGCGCGGTCGCATTCGGGCTGGGGCTGGTTATCTCTTGTTTTTGCCCAACCGGACTGATGCTGTTCATTGTGGCAGTTATCATTGTCGTGTTGGGAATTGCACTGCTGAGGTGCTGAACATAATAGGAGGCTGGC
>DATAML010000183.1:0-1688 GCA_036260545.1 Caproiciproducens sp. | reverse complement strand
ATCGGGAGGGAAAATCATGAAAAAAATGATTTCTGAATTTCGGGCATTTGCAGCGCGCGGGAACGTGCTGGATCTGGCGATCGGCGTTATACTCGGCAGCGCATTTAATTCAATCATTTCTTCTTTGGTGCAGGATATCATTATGCCGCTTTTAAGCGTTATCCTCGGACGCATTAATTTTGTAAATCTCGCCCTGACAGTTCCCGGTCTTTTCGGATCATCCAGCATTGTAATTACGTACGGAAACTTCATACAGTCCGTAATCTACTTTCTGGTGGTCGCTTTTGCTCTTTTTCTCTTTGTCAAATACATTAACGTATTGCAGAATAAGTTTAAGAAGAATGAGGCTGCTGAGGCTGCCGAAACTGCTGAAGCTTCCAGCGAACCGGCGATATCCAAATCCGAAGAGCTGCTGACCGAAATCCGCGACCTGCTGAAAAAATAAAACGCAGGCTCCAAAAAACCTGCCAACCAAAATAGCCGTCTGCTATCAGTGCAGGCGGCTATTTGTTTTATTGTGATTCAATTGCTGAATAAGAATTTATTTGGTTCCGTGCAAGATCCCGCTCCGGGCTATGGAATGAATTGCATACTGCAGGTCTTCCTCATCCTGAACCAGAGCCATCCGCACATGCCCCTCTCCGGACGGCCCGAACGCAGAACCCGGCGTGACTAAAACCCCGGCCTCTTGCAGGAGCTCCTTGGTAAACTCTTCGCTGTTCGTAAACGGTTGGGGAATTTTTGCCCAGACAAACATGGTGGCTTTTGGCTTTTCAATTTGCCAGCCAATAGCGTTTAAGCCGTCCACCAGCACGTCCCGCCTTTTCTCATAGGCAAGCCGGGTGGACTTCACACAGTCCTGAGGCCCCGTTAAAGCCGCTACGGCCGCTTTCTGAATCGGCAGGAACATCCCGTAATCCATGTTGGATTTTAATGATTTCAGTTTGGATACGATTTTTGCATTGCCAAGCGCAAACCCGATTCTGGCTCCCGCAATTCCGTATGTTTTTGAAAGGGAGTTAAATTCTACACCGACATCCTTTGCGCCCTCATACTGCAAAAAGCTTCCGCACGTTTCCCCGTCAAACACCAGTTCACTGTATGCATTATCATGTAAAACGATAATCTCATACTTTTTCGCAAAAGCAACAAGCTCGCGATAGAAAGAGGGCGGCGCAATGCTGGTAACCGGATTGTTCGGATATGATACAACCATGAACTTTGCCCTTTGTGCAATTTCCTCCGGTATCGCTTTTAGATCAATAATATAGCCGTTTTCTTTTTTTTGCGGCATGCGATAAAGATGGGCGCCGGCAAGCACAGGGCCGTCCCCAAAAATCGGGTATCCCGGATCCGGCACAAGAACCAAGTCGCCCGGATCCACTACGGCAAGCGCAATATGGGAAAGACCGTCCTGCGAGCCGAGAAGCGAAGTCACTTCCGTTTCCCCGTCAATTTCCACCCCGTAGCGGCGGCGATACCATTCGCTCACCGCGTCCTGCAGCTCAGCGGTATCATTCAGGGCGTAGATATAGTTTGTTTTATCTTTGGCGCTTTCCACCAGCGCGTCGATAATGTGCTGCGCGGGCGGTATGTTGGGTGTTCCCACGCTTAAATCGACTACTTTCATTCCCTCGCTGATTTTTTCACGCTTCATCTGCGAAAGAACTGTAAAAATACCCGTATCG
>DATAML010000154.1:0-9317 GCA_036260545.1 Caproiciproducens sp. | reverse complement strand
GCTTTGTTCCGATAAAATCCGGGTTCATTGTTTGAGAGGGCAAAATTGCCGTGCTGCCGTCTTCCTCATTGGCGGCACCCCACACACCGCGCGGCTTCCCTCTTCTGTTTGTACAGACATCAGGATTCTGGACAAAGCCAGGCAAAACCGAAAAACGCGGCTCAGGAAATCAGCGCCTTGCATGGGGCGCTGATTTTTCGTTATGGATAATCCATTGGGCTGCGTCAAGCAGGTTTTCCGCAATATAGACGGCTTTTGTGAAATCCCATTTATCGGAATCCACGCCCAGCGAATCCATGCCTGCGCCGGTTCTTACCAGTATCGATTTTACGCCTGCCTGAGTTCCGGCGAGTATATCGCTCCACCGGTCGCCGATCACAAAGCATTCGGCCAAATCCAGCTGATATTTCTCTGCTGCCCGGAGAAGCATATAGGGGCTTGGCTTACGGCATGGACAGTGGTCGGAAGGCCGGTGCGGACAGATGCAGACAGCATCAAAGCCAAAGGAGTACAGCTCCGTTTCAAAATCATGTACCGAAATCTTTCCGTCAGAAATATCCGGCTGGTTTGTAAAGGCGATCAAAAGATATCCGCTCTCTTTCAAAATCTTAAAAGCAGCTTCGGAAAAAGGAAACAGCTTGAACTCTTTTGGGAACGTTACATCGTCCCCGCCGCCGATGGTTCCGTCACGGTCAATGAATACAGCCTTCGTAACGCATACCTCCTTTAAATCAGTCTCATATGCCGCAGCATTTTTTCAATGCCGCCGTTAAAAATATGGTTTTCATTCTTCACTTCAAACTCCGCATAATGTATAACATTGCCAGATTCGGCGAAACTAAAGCGGAGGTGAGTCATGTGGATTATCTATGGGCATTTGTAATTGGGGGCGCAATCTGCGTGGTCGGCCAGGTGCTGATCGATTTTACAAAAATGACGCCGGCGCGCATCCTTGTGCTTTTTGTAACGCTGGGCGTCGTGCTGACCGCGCTGGGGCTTTACGAGCCGCTGGTTAAGCTTGCCGGGGCCGGGGCCACGGTTCCCCTGACCGGGTTCGGCTACACCATGGCCAAGGGTACAATGGAAGCCGTGAAACAGCATGGCATTCTCGGCGCCTTTTCCGGGGGTCTTACCGCCTCCGCGGCGGGCATTGCGGCGGCGGTTGTCTTCGGTTATCTGGCCGCGCTGCTTTCCAAACCGGGCGACAAAAGCTGATAACATAAATGCCAGCCGGATTCTCTGAGCGTACAAAAAAACAAAACGGGCAGGTAATAAACCTGCCCGCGTCATTATGCGACTACCCGCAATCCTTACTGGATGGAACAGTCAAGGTAGTGCTCAAGTTCCTCTTCATCCTTTCTCTTCTTTTCAAAGAAGAGCGTCACGGCAATAACAGCGGCGGTCACTGCGGCAACGGCGGAAAAAACCGTGATCAGTATGGCAAAAGTATTGTGCTTTTTCAAAACGAGCACCTCCGTTTACTTTTATCTGATTATATGATAACCATTTCTATAAAAAAAGTCAATCACCGCAAACATTTTATAAAAGCCTGCAATGCTTGCCCAAAATGTAAAAAAGCAGAGCGCAAGGCTCTGCTTTTGCTTTTAACCGCGTGTGAGGGATAATTATACGTTTGCTGCGTTCAGCTTGCGTACGAGAGACGATTTCTTTCTTGCGGCGGTATTCTTGTGCAGAATCCCCTTTGCGGCAGCCTGATCAATCTTCTTAATCGCGACCTTAACAGCTTCCGCTTTGCTGGCGTCACCGTTTTCAACGGCAAGGTTCGCTTTCTTTATATCTGTTTTAAGTCCGGAATTAAGGGACTTGTTTATGAGAGTTTTTGTAGCAATAACCTTCACGCGCTTTTTCGCTGATTTGATGTTTGGCATAGTTACACCTCCTTTGGCATTGTCACATATCAATCATAATAACACCTGAACGTTAAAATTGCAAGTAATTTTTAAAATATTAAGACAGGGGCTGATTTTTTGAATTTCCGTACCGACTTAGCGATGGAAAACACCGAACCCAGCAAACAGACACGGCAGGAAAAGGACGGCTGCGTAATCACACGGATTGAAGACAACGGCGGAAAATACGTCACGATGGAGGTCAAGTCGATCTCCGACCATCTGGACAAGGACAATGTCCTGCTGATGCAGATATCCGAGGAGCTGGACGCCCTTGCGCCGAAAAAAGGTCCGGTGCTGGTGGCGGGGCTGGGAAACCGCGCGATTACGCCGGACGCGCTGGGCCCACTGGCCGTGGAAAGGGTTATGGCGACGCGGCACATCAAGGGCGAGCTTGCCCGCGTGACCGGCCTTGACAAGCTTCGGCCGGTGGCGGTGGTGAGCCCCGGCGTGCTCGGCTGCACCGGAATTGAGGCGGTGGAGCTTCTGACCGCGCTGGTAAAGGAAACAAAGCCCGCGGCGGTCATCGCCATCGACGCGCTTGCCGCGCGCAGTCCGTCCCGCCTCGGGTGCACCGTGCAGCTCAGCTCCAAGGGAATTTCACCCGGCTCGGGTGTTGGAAACGCAAGGCCCCAGATCGATGAAAGCACCCTGCATGTGCCGGTTATCGGCATGGGAATTCCCACCGTGGTGGACGCGGCAACCCTTGCCGCAGACCTGCTTGACGGCGAAACGGAGGGCACGGAGGAAAAAATCGCGCCGCGCGGAGCCCAGATGATGGTTACGCCCCGTGAGATCGACCTCATTATCTCCAGAGGAGCACGTATTCTCGGCATGGCGGTGAACCTTGCGCTCAATCCGGACCTCTCTATAGAAGAATTTGAGGAACTGACTTAAAATCGCGTAATAATATTGTTTAAAAGCGCTCCCGCCGGTCAAAAATGAAGCCGAGAGGACTTTACCGGCCTGTCCGATTTTGTAACCGCCATCATGAAAATGGGCTTGCCCGCATAAGAATTAAGGAATACCTTATGGGGGCATACTATGAAGAAATGGTCACAAAAGGCGGCTCAGGTCTGTTCCGCAGCGCTGGCGGTTACCGCGGTGCTGTGCGTCGCTTCGCGTTTACCGGAGGTTCTGGCGCAGAATACCGCCCTTACGGCTGCGGGGTTTATTCTTCCGGGCGGCGCGCCGCAGGCAATGCAGTCGATACTGGAAGAGGATGAAGAGGACGGAAGCTATTCCCCGGAACCGAATTCCTCCGCACCGGAAAACACAGCTTCTTCGGCGCCGACTTCTTCTGCGCCCGCCTCCTCCGCGCCGCTTTTCAGCGTGCCGTCCGTATCAGGCAGTCCGCAGAGCAGCGCGGGCTCCGCTCCTGCATCGAGTTCGTCCGGCCCGGTCGTTTCCCAGTCCTCCGCGCCGGTCAAGGAAATGGCGATTGTGAACGCGGGCACGCAGTATAACAATATCTGGGTGAAAAATACAAATCAAAACCATTCGATTGATATCGCCGCGGAACTGGCAAAAACGCCTGCGGTGAAGATTAAAAAGAATTCCGCGCCGCAGGTGCTTATTTACCACACACATACCACGGAGGCGTATTACGGCGATACCCGCACCACGGACCTGAACCGGAGCGTGGTTGCCGTGGGGGAGCAGATTGCAAAACAGCTCAAGGCGGCAGGAATCAATGTGGTGCACGATACCACGGTGCATGATTATCCGACCTACAACGGCTCCTATGACCGCTCCAAGGTGACCATACAGAACGATTTAAAACAGTACCCCTCCGTTCAGGTAACGCTCGACGTGCACCGCGACGCGATGGGAACCGCGGACGGAACCAGAATCAAGCCGACCGCGGTGATCAATGGTAAAAAGGCCGCGCAGATCATGATTATTTCCGGCTGCGACGATACGGGCAAAATGGGCTTTCCAAACTGGGAATATAACCTGCGGCTTGGCGTGCGGCTGCAGAAATCGCTTACCGACCTTTACCCGGGAGTTGCCCGCCCGTTGAATTTCTGCGCCCGCAAATACAATGAAAATCTGACGAAAGGCTCTTTGCTGGTAGAATTCGGCACCGAAGTGAATACGCTGGATGAAGCGAAGTATTCGGGCGAGCTTTTCGGCAAGGCGCTCGCGGCTGAGCTTGGCAGGCTGAGCTGAACAAAACATTTTTCCGCCGCAGGGACGGGGAGATTTTTAGAAAAGATGTGCGAAACGAATGAATCGAAAAAAACGAAGGATTTTTTTCACTTCCTTTTTCAGTACGCTGTGCATCCTGATGCTGCTGATCGGCATGGCAGAGGTGGATTATCAGTCGCGGCGCATCGGATTTGGCGACAATCGAGTCCTGACTGTTCAAATTACGGGCAAAACTTGGGATGAATGTTGCAATGCGGTAAAAACATGGTATAATGATTTCGTATCGACATTAAAGGACAGTGCTGTGGAGGAATCGCAATGAATCAACATAAAAAAACATGGCTGCTACTGCTTTTTACGACATATCTGTTTTTATGTTGGTCAGTCAGCGCGTTTGCAACCGTAATCACGCCGGAACAGGTGGAGAAAATGATCCAGGAGCAGGAGGCTTCCAAAGCCGCGTTAAGCAAACCGGCAGCGTCCGGAAATTCCGGCTCCGCGGCAAGCTCAAGATGGACAAGAAGAACCGGTTCGTCCATGGCGTCCAGCGAGGAATCCAGCGGCCTTTTCTCCAGTGAGGATTCCGGTCTGTTTTCCAGCGAAGAGGTTTCCAGTGAAATCGTGCTGCCGAGCGTAGGCAGCGTACAGGAAAACAACCCCCTGAGCTCCGTTGCCGTGGATAAGACGGAAAATCAGAAAATGAACTGGATCGGCATCATTTCTTGGGTTTGCATTGCGCTGGGCGTAATCGTGGTTTTGATTGTGGTTTTCAGCAACCGCCGTCCGCCGAACGGGCCGGGGCGCAAACGCTACCGCCGCCCGAACCGCTCCCACAAAAAACGCCTGCTGAACGACAAATACTACCGCAATATAAAATATTGAATTTTCTATGGGGCGCGGCTTTTGCCGCGCCTTGTTCATTAATGATAAAATGTGTAAACGTAAGCGGGGGGAACAGATTGGATAGAAAATATTTATTTGATGAAATTGTTTTAAATTATGAAAAGAGCCGCCCATGTTACTCGCCACAGTTGTTGGAAGATATTATAAGTTACGCCAATCTTGCGGAAAATCAGTCGGCCATAGAAATCGGCTGCGGAACCGGTAAGGCTACGGAGCCGTTTTTGAAAACAAACTGTAAAATTACCGCGATTGAACTAGGTAAAAACATGGCTTCTTATACGAGGGAGAAATTCAGAAATTACACAAATTTTGAGATCGTTGAAGTACCCTTTGAAGATTACGTATGTGCTGAGAATCAGTTTGATCTGTTATACTCGGCAACAGCCTTTCATTGGATTGAGCCTGAAATCGGATACAGGAAGGCATATCGAATCATAAAAAGCGGCGGTACGCTTGCATTATTCTGGAACAGGCCGTCTGTAAACGACAGGGACAATCCACTGCATCAGAAGATACAGTCGATTTATCATAAATTTCTGCCGCAGTGGGATGAAAAGGCGAAGGTTGACCGGGCCGCACAACAAAAAAGGATACGAAATCAAATCACTGAATACGGATTTACCGATCTTGCATTTCACTTATATCCTAACACGCGGACGATGACCGGTGAAGAATACGTGGAACTGCTCAATACCTATTCCGACCATAGGGCTTTGAACGACAGAATACGCGTGCCGTTTTATCATGCTGTCAGAACGGTCATTGAAGAATATGGCAATGAATTGGAAATTGAGGATACGCAAGACCTGTATTTGGCACATAAACCGTAAACCGGCGGCTTGGGATGGAATCAAGGCCCAAATTATGCACTGTAAATGATTTTATTTTCATGCTATAATATATTATTAACTTTAAGTATAGAGGATTAGGTGATTCATTTGTCAATATCACGCGACCGGATACGGAATTTCAGCATCATAGCGCATATCGACCACGGGAAGAGCACGCTTGCAGACCGGATTCTGGAGCAGACCAAATCCGTCGCGCTGCGCGATATGGAAAACCAGCTTCTTGATAATATGGATTTGGAGCGGGAACGCGGCATTACCATCAAGGCGCACGCCGTTACGCTGGTTTACCACGCAAAGGACGAAAACGACTATGTTTTTAATTTGATCGACACGCCCGGCCACGTGGATTTCAACTATGAGGTTTCGCGTTCCCTTGCCGCCTGCGAGGGCGCGGTGCTTGTGGTGGACGCATCACAGGGCATTGAGGCGCAGACTCTTGCGAACACCTACCTTGCGGTGGACGCGGGGCTGGAAATCGTGCCCGTCATCAATAAGATTGACCTGCCGAGCGCCCAGCCGGAAAAGGTGCGCACGGAAATTGAGGACGTCATCGGGATTCCCGCCGACGAAGCCCCCTGCATTTCCGCCAAAATGGGAACGAATATCGATCTGGTCATGGAGCAGATTGTGAAATGTGTGCCGCCGCCGCAGGGCGACGAAACTGCGCCGCTCAAGGCGCTGATCTTCGATTCCTATTACGATGCCTACAAGGGCGTAATTATCCATGTGCGCCTGAAGGACGGGCAGGTGCATCCCGGCGACACCATCCGCATGATGGCTACCGGCGCAGAATTTACCGTGGTGGAGTGCGGCTACGGACGGGCGACCTGCCTTGAGCCGAGCGACGGTCTGAGCGCCGGAGAGGTCGGCTATATCGCCGCGTCCATCAAGGCGGTAAAGGAAGCCCGCGTGGGCGACACCGTAACCCTTGCCGACCGCCCCGCCAAAGAGGCGCTGCCCGGCTACCGCGCCGTGCAGTCCATGGTGTTCTGCGGAATCTACCCGGCGGACGGCGCGCACTACCCCGACCTGCGGGACGCGCTGGAAAAGCTGCAGCTCAACGACGCGGCGCTTTCCTATGAGCCGGAAACCTCGGTTGCGCTGGGGTTCGGCTTCCGCTGCGGATTTCTGGGTCTGCTCCATATGGAGATTATTCAGGAGCGCTTAGAGCGCGAATACAACCTTGACCTCGTTACGACCGCGCCGAGCGTTGTTTACCGCATTACCAAAACCAACGGCGACGTCGTCTATATCGATAATCCGACAAATTACCCAGATCCCTCCCTGATTGCGAACGCGGAGGAGCCGATGACGAACGCGCATATCTACACGCCGAGCGAATACGTCGGCAATATTATGGATTTGTGCCAGGATCGCCGCGGCGTTTTCAAGGATATGAAATACATCGATACCGACCGCGTGGATATTCATTACGAGCTTCCGCTCAACGAAATCATTTACGACTTTTTCGACGCACTGAAATCCCGCACGCGCGGTTACGCCTCGTTTGACTACGAGCTGAGCGGCTACCAGAAAAGCAATCTGGTCAAGCTGGACATCATGCTCAACGGCGAAGTGGTGGACGCGCTTTCCTTTATTATCCACGCAGACAAGGCCTATCCGCGCGCGCGCAAAATGGCGGAAAAGCTTTCTGAAAAAATTCCGCGCCAGCTTTTTGAAGTACCGATTCAGGCCTGCGTGGGCGGGCGCATTATCGCACGAGAAACAGTAAAGGCCCTGCGCAAGGACGTTCTTGCCAAGTGCTACGGCGGTGATATCACCCGCAAAAAGAAGCTGCTGGAAAAGCAAAAGGAAGGCAAAAAGCGCATGCGCCAGCTCGGCACGGTGGAGGTGCCGCAGGAAGCCTTCATGAGCGTTTTAAAGCTGGATGAATAAAACGGGGTGGTTCCGCTGAATCCGAATATCGGCCTTTATATCCATGTTCCGTTCTGCGACGGGAAGTGCCCGTACTGCGATTTTTATTCGCTGCGCGCGAACGAAGAACTTATGGAACAGTATGCGAATAGTATCATTGAAAAGATAAAATACTATGGAAGAAAGCTCGCCCGGCGCGCCGACACGCTCTATTTCGGCGGCGGAACGCCGAGCCTGCTTGGAGCGCGGCGGCTTGCTTCCATCATTGCGGCGGCGCGGGAATCCTTCGGACTGGAAAATGCGGAAATTGCGCTGGAGGTAAATCCGGGTAAGGATTTAAGCGGTTTTTTTCGGGAAATCCATGAGGCGGGAGCAAACCGCGTTTCCATCGGGATGCAGTCTGCAAACGAGGACGAAATGAAGTTCCTCGGCCGCAGGCACACCGCCGCGCAGGCGGCTCAGGCGGTGCGCGACGCGCAAAAAGCTGGGTTTGAGAATATCTCGCTCGACCTGATGCTCGCCGTGCCGAACCAGACGCGGGAGAGCCTGCTCCGCTCCATCGAATTCTGTGCGGACGCGGGGGTTGCGCACATTTCCGCTTATCTGCTGAAAATCGAACCGCATACGGCCTATTATAAAAATAGGGAAAAACTTGCCGTGCCCGGCGACGACGAGGCCGGCAATTTGTATTTAGCCGCCTGCGAGGAGCTGGAAAAGCGTGGCTTTCAGCAGTATGAGATCTCAAATTTTGCAAAGCCGGGCTTTGAGAGCCTCCATAACCTGAAATACTGGCGCTGCGAGGAATACCTCGGGCTGGGTCCCGCTGCACATTCTTTTCTGGACGGAAAACGATTCTATTACGAACGCAGCATCGGCGCGTTCCTGCGCGGGGACGTCCCGGTTGAAGACGGGCAGGGCGGCAGCTTTGAGGAGTATGCGATGCTTGCCCTGCGCCTGACCGAAGGGCTGAGCGACAAAGCCTGCCGGGAGCGTTTCGGTTACCCTTTGCCGCAGCGAATGCGTCAGGCCGCGGCGCGCTATGAAAAGATCGGTCTGACCGTTTGCGGGGAAGACGGTTTCCACTTTACGCCCAAGGGTTTTTTGGTTTCCAATACGCTGATTGCGGAGATATTGTATTAGAAATGTCGACCGCAGTCGACAGAGAGATTCTCTCGCCGAAAGCTCTTTGTTTTAAGAAAAATTGATAAAGCCGCTTTTGTTACTCTTAGACCGCACAGACTGAGTTTGCGCGTCAATGAAAACCCTATAGAAACTTGACATAATCGAGTTGAATGGGGATACTCCGGGGGATGCAAGGGGGATTGGATGGAGCTCTCCCGCCGGGAATTACCAATCCCCCTTGCCGGGACTTTGCATACTTTCGTCCCGGAACGAAAGTATGGGCCTGCCCGGCCTGAGGGCAACTAAATGCTTTATCAATTTTACTTAGACACGAAGAGCCTTCGGCGCGGCAGAGAGATCATTCTTCTTGTTCTATATAATATTATTATATGCTTCGGGTTTACGAATTATATTTGTTCATGGCTTCCGCGGCCTTGCCCTCCACCATCAGCGCGACGGAGGAATTCGCGTGGTCAATCGCCTCGTAAAGCGCTTTTTTCTCCTG
>DATAML010000153.1:0-7351 GCA_036260545.1 Caproiciproducens sp. | reverse complement strand
CGACCGCATGCTCCCAAAAATCGATCTCGGCGACCTGATCGTAATCCATGATACCGGAGCACACGGCCATTCCATGGGATACAACTACAACGGCAAGCTGCGTTCCGCTGAAGTTCTGCTCAAAGAAGACGGAACCACCCAGCTGATCCGCCGCGCGGAAACTCCCGACGATTATTTTGCAACACTCGATTTTACCGGGATTTTCAAAAAGTAATATGCTGACTTTTCAAAACCGTTCCGATTCTGTCCTAATCGTGCTGCACGAGATTTACGGAATCAACCGGCATATGCGGGAGGTCTGCAAAGAATATGCCGCGGGGGGCTATGACGTCTACTGCCCGGATTTACTGGCAGGCCGTACCTTCGATTACGCACAGCAGCAGGACGCATACGAATTTTTTATGAAGACCGCGGGTTTTGAAGCCTATAGCAGCATCAATGATCTGATCCGTCAGCTGCGCCCAAAATACCGGAAGATTATCCTTCTGGGTTTCAGCGCCGGGGCAACCGTTGCGTGGCGCTGCGCGGAAAGCGGCCTTTGCGACGGCATGATTGGATGCTACGGTTCCCGGATACGGGATTATACGGAGCTTAAGCCGAAGTGCCCAACGCTGCTGATTTTTGCTGATCAGGAAATTTTCTTTGACGCGGCGGTGCTTGCATCGGAGCTGAAAAGCAAACCGAATGTCACCGCCGTACTGCTGAGCGGAAACCACGGCTTCTGCGACCCGTTCTCGGCAGGTTATAATCCGGTTTCAGCGGCAGAAGCAAAGGAACTGATTATAAAGTTCCTCACAGCTATATGATATAAACTTAAAACGGCTGTCCAAAATGCGCCAGCATTCCGGACAGCCGTTTTTGTTGTTTACTCGTTTCACTATTCGTTAATAATGTACGGAATCGTAATCACCGCAAGATTGCGCCGTTTCAGCAAAGAGGATTTTAAAACCAGCGAGGTCTGGTTGTGCAGCAGATTATGCCACCACTTTGTAATGACAAACTGAGGCAAAACCACGGTAAGCATTTCGTGCTTGCCCAATGTGGCGTGCTTTTTATCCACATGGTTTAAAATCATTTCATTTACATTCCGGTAAGGAGCCTCTTCAATCGTCAGAGGAATATCCAAATCCAATTCCGCATATTGCTGTTTCAATGTTTCTGTTTTTACAGGATCCGTGCTTACATGGTACACTTCCACGGTACCGCCGAGCGTCATGCTGTAATTCAAAGCCTTTAAAAAGGATTTGTTTACGGACTGGATCGGCAGGATAATATAATTACTGACCGGTTCGTCGATGATCAGATCGTTGGGGTCTTCTTCAATGACGAGATTGTCGCGGACCTTATTGTAATGTTCACGGACAAACAGCATCAGGAATACCAGCGTGGGGATGCAGATCAGCACGATCCATGCGCCGGCCATAAATTTGCTTGCTGCGATGATAACACAGGTGATAGCGGTTACGACCGCGCCCAGCCCGTTGATCACCGCTTTATGCCTCCAGCTGCCCTGCTTATGCGTAATCCACTTTTTAAACATACCGGACTGCGAGAGCGTAAAGGAAAGGAATACGCCCACCGCGTACAGCGGGAGCAGAAGATGGGTTTCCGCCTTAAAGACGATTACAAGGATGGAGGAAAGCGCGAACAGCAGCATAATCCCATTGGAAAAGCTCAGCCTTGTTCCGCGGCTGCTGAACATTCTTGCCACGTAGCCGTCCTTCCCCAAAAGCGAGAGCAGAAGCGGAAGATCCGCGAAAGCGGTATTTGCCGCCATAATCAGGATCACCGCCGTGGTAGCCTGGACCACATAGAACATGATGCTTCCCTGCCCGAATACCTGCGTTGCAATCTGGGCAACAACCGTAACGTTTTTCTGCGGGGCAATCTTATAGATGGAAGCCAGGTAGCAAACGCCGGCAAAGATAACAAGGACCAGACCGGCGAGCATGGCAAGAACGGTCTTCGCGTGCTTCTGGGAAGGAGCCTTGAAATTCGGGATGCCGTTGCTCACGGCCTCCACACCGGTCAGCGCGGTGCATCCGCCGGAAAACGCTTTCAGAAACAGCAGGATGGTCAAGTCCTGCATGGGCTGCTGCAAGGCGGCCGCAGCCGCTGCCTGCGGAACCTGCCCAAGAATAACGACCTTTACCACTCCGGTAACGATCATCGCGATAATCGTAAAAATAAACAGGTAGGTGGGAACGCCGAAAAGGATGGAGGATTCCCGGATTCCCCTGAGATTTCCCAGTGTGAGCAAAATAATAATCAGAAGTGTTATTTCCACCCGGAACGGCAATGCTTCCGGAAAGGCGGAAATGATTGCGGCCGTACCGGAGCAGGTGCTGACGGCCACCGTAAGCACATAGTCAATGGAAAGGGACGCCGCGGCAATCAGGCCGGGGATTTTCCCAAGATTGTCGCTTGCCACGCTGTAGGAGCCGCCGCCGTGCGGGTAGCAGTCGATGGTCTGCCGGTAGGAAAAGACCAGAATGCAGAGCAGCCCGATGATCGCCATGGCAGCCCCCATCAGAGGCTTGTACGAGGCAATCCCCAGCACCGGAATGAGCACCATCAAAATTTCTTCGCAGGCGTAGGCTACGGAAGAAATCGCGTCGCTCGATAAAATCGGAAGGCCCCAGATTACGCTGAACTTTTCAGATTCCGCTTCCGTACTCTTAATGGCTTTTCCGATTAATACGGACTTTATCTTTTTAAACATGGAAAAAAGCACTCCTTAAGTTAATTCACACCGCAGGTTTTGAATAAAAAAGCCTGTCGCGGAACACCACGGTTCGCGCAGAAAAGCACAGGCCGACAGAGATTTATTATACATTAATATTACATAAAATTACAGCCTTCGCGTATAAAGAAAGTATAAAGAAATCGATCTTTATATTCCTACTACGAAATATATTATTCCGCATTTTTCGTTTTCTTATTCCCCGCGTTCCGCGCCGTCCTTTTCGCCTTAATTTGTGAAACAGAAATACCGTTAAAACAGCACAAAATTCTCCATAGGCTTTATTATCTGAAGCATCAGTAAATCGCTCTTAAATTGTTAATTCCGACAGTATAAATAAGTCCGGAAATGCAGCGGACCGGCGAGAGCAGCAAGTTGACCGCACAGTCGGTCGCCGTTGTCACAGATATTTTTGATGAAGTAAACCCGCTGTTTGCCCAAATAAACGCAAAGCTTTCCTGAATCTCTCTGTCGCTGTCTCCCTTTTACAAACGAAACTAAGAAGCTTTTTAGAAACAGACAGCCCGAATCAGAAACTGAATCGGGCTGTCTGTTTTTTACTTGCTATTTGTCATGGCTTTCCAGCAGCCGGTACAGCCGCTGTATTTCAGAGTCGGAGCACTCCGCGTAATCATGCAGGGGAAATTCAATGCCGAGCGCCCGGTATTTTGTCTCGCATATTTTACGGAACGGCAAAAGTTCCAGCTTTTGCAGATTCTGATACTGCCCGGCAACGGACGCGGTTCTTAAAATATCTTCTTCCCTGTCGTTCAGCCCCGGGACAACCACGTGACGTATCCAAATCGGAACGTCCATCTGCTCCGTCAGCTGTAAAAACGCAGTCACTTCGCTCATTTTGCCCTTGCAATAACGGAGGTAGTCCTCTTCGTGCGAAAATTTCAGGTCACAGAGGACGAGATCGGTATGCCGCAGCAGCTCGCGCGCGCCCTCCAAGTCCCCGATTCCCGCGGTATCCAGCGCGGTGCGGATTCCCTCGGCGTGCAGCTTTTGAAACAGTTCCGCAACGAATTCCCACTGCAGCAGCGGCTCCCCGCCGGAAACCGTGACGCCGCCGTCCTTGCCGAAATACGGTTTATACCGCAGGATTTTACGGACAATTTCATCCGTTCCGTACTCCTCGCCACTGGAGGCGTTCCAGGTATCGGGATTATGGCAGTACGCGCAGCGCAGGGTACAGCCCTGCAGAAAAACCACAGAACGCAGGCCGGGACCGTCCACCGCGCCGAGGCTCTGAAAGGAATGAATCCTCCCCTTCATTACATCACCTCGTGGAATGTTCTGGAAATGACTTCCCGCTGCTGCGCTTTGGAGAGCTTGTGGAAATTCACGGCGTAGCCCGAAACGCGGATGGTGAGGTTCGGGTACTTCTCCGGATTTTCATAGGCCTCCATCAAGGTTTCGCGGTTGAGCACGTTCACGTTGATGTGGTGCGCTTTCTGCGCGAAATAACCGTCCAGAATGGAAACGAGGTTGCGGTAGCGCTCCTCGCTGTCGTGCCCCAGTGCCTGCGGAATGATGGAAAACGTGTTGGAAATTCCGTCCTTGCAGACATCATAGGAAAGCTTGGCCACCGAGTTCAGCGAAGCGAGCGCGCCGTTCTTCTCGCGGTTGTGCATCGGGTTCGCGCCGGGCGCGAAGGGCTCACCGGCTTTTCTGCCGTCCGGCGTTGCGCCGGTTTTTTTGCCGTAAACCACGTTGGAGGTAATCGTGAGGATGGAAAGCGTATGCTCCGCGCCGCGGTACGTCGGATTTTTCTTCAGTTCCTCGTAGAAGAGCTTAACCTGTTCCTGCGCGATAGAGTCCACACGGTCGTCGTCGTTTCCAAACGCGGGGTAGCTGCCCGTAATTTCAAAATCCGTGATCAACCCGGTATCATCGCGGATACATTTCACTTTGGCGTGCTTAATTGCGGAAAGGGAATCCGCCAGCACGGACATTCCCGCGATGCCGAACGCCATAAAGCGGTGGACATCGGTGTCGTGCAGGGCCATCTGCGTTTTTTCATACGCGTATTTATCGTGCATATAGTGGATGATATTCATAGCGCTCACATAGGTTTTCGCAAGCCAGGAACGGTAAAAGTCCAGTCCTTCCAGAACCTTGCCGTACTCCAGATATTCTCCCTCGTAGGGAGTGCGAGCCGGGGCGACCTGCTGGCCGCTCTTCTCGTCGCGGCCGCCGTTCAGGCTCATCAGGAGCAGCTTGGCGAGATTTGCCCGCGCCCCGAAGAACTGCATATCCTTGCCGACGCGCATGGCGGAAACGCAGCAGGCAATCGCATAGTCGTCGCCGAACTTCGGGCGCATGACGTCGTCGTTTTCATACTGGATGGCGTCCGTATCGCAGGAAACCTTAGCGGCAAAGCGCTTGAAGCTTTCCGGAAGACGGTCCGACCACAGGACGGTGAGGTTCGGCTCCGCCGCGGAACCGAGGTTGTAGAGCGTATTCAGGACACGGTAGGAGCTTTTCGTAACAAGCGTCCGGCCGTCCTCCCCTATTCCGCCGACGGATTCTGTAATCCACATGGGGTCGCCCGCGAAAAGCTCGTTGTATTCCGGCGTACGCAGGTGCCGTGCCATGCGCAGCTTCATGACGAAGTCATCGAAAAGCTCCTGCGCCTGCTGCTCCGTGAGGGCTCCGTTTTTCAGGTCGCGCTCCATGTAAATATCCAGGAAGGTGCTCACGCGCCCCAGGCTCATGGCCGCGCCGTTCTGTTCCTTTATGGCGCCCAGATAGCCGAAATACAGCCACTGAACCGCTTCCTTCGCGTTTGCCGCAGGCTTTGAAATATCGAAGCCGTATAGGGCCGCCATTTCCTTCAGGTATCCCAAGAACGTGATCTGCTGGTACAACTCCTCCAGCAGGCGGATGTTGTCGGTATCCATAGTTTTCGTGCCGACAAACGCTTTGTCCTTCTTCTTCTCCTCAATCAGCCGGTCAATTCCGTAGAGGGCGACCCTGCGGTAATCGCCGATGATTCTTCCCCTGCCGTAAGCATCCGGCAGACCGGTGATGACTCCGCAGTGACGGAGAGCACGGATTTCATCCGTGTAGGCGCGGAATACGCCTTCATTGTGCGTCGTACGATACTGGAACTCCTTTTCAACCTTTTCGGAAAGCTTGTAGCCGTAGGCCTCGCACGCTTTGCGCGTCATGTTCAGCCCGCCGAAGGGATTTACTCCCCTTTTCAGCGGGCTGGATGTCTGCAGGCCGACAATGATTTCATTGTCCTTATCCAGATAGCCGGGGGCATAGCTTTTAAGTGAGCTGACTGTTTCGGTGTCCACGTCCAGCACGCCCCCCGCTTTTCGCTCCGCATCCAGAAGGCCGTTCAGCTTTTTCATCAGCGCTTTTGTGCGTTCCGTTGCACCCGTTAGAAATCCTTCGTCCCCCTCGTAGGGCGTGTAGTTGGACTGGATAAAGTCCCGCACATCGATCTGCTTTTGCCAGTTTCCGCCGTTAAAATTTTGCCATTCTGATTCGTCCATAACTGTCTCCCTCTGTTCCATCAGGCATTTGGGTTGCTCCTTTTTAGAAATAAAAAAGAGCAACATTCGGTGTCATCCAAATGCTGCCCAGACGGTCGGCTGATTGTCGGCTTTTATTCCCCTGTGGTTGCCCACAATTATCCGTCAGTAATAAAAGCCCATATTCCCTTATGTTTTGATTATAATATATTCGTGCGTCTTCTGTCAATATGGGAATCGCAACAAGCTGTTAATCGATTATTCAAATATTATTGACAGAATCGCTATTCATTTAATTTTCCCTAGTGTATAATAATAATTGTCGGCGCTGCGCCGGACAAGCGTATTTTGAACGATATTGGGGTTCGTGAGGAAGATAATGCAGGAAGAACATAAGACATCCCTCGGAAAAGTCCTCTTTTCCGCTTTTACAATCGCGGCCACCGTCGGTATTTTAGCTTATTTTATGCTTACCGAGGAGGGCCTGAAAAATTTAAGGCACGTCCTCTTTCACCTTCAGCCGGTCTGGCTGCTCTGGATCGCAGCGGGAGTCCTTGCGGGCTGGCTGCTGGAGGGCTATGTGCTGCATCTGTTCTGCAGGCATCTGAATCCGGAATGGACGTTCGGCCGGTCGTTTTACGTCGGGATGCTCGGGCTTTTCTACAGTTCGCTGGCACCTTTCAACATGGGAGAACCCATGGAGATTTACACCATGACCAAAATGGACATGGACGCTGGAAAAGCCACCTCCATCATCGCCGTAAAGTCGCTGGTGCATCACGCGGTAACCTTTTTTTACTCCCTGTTTCTTATCTCGTTTGAACTGAATTACTTCCAGACCAAAGTTAGCAATTTTGCGTTTATTACTGTTTTCGGCCTGATCACAAACAGTATTTTTATCATCGGCGTTCTGCTGTTCATGGTAAATGAAAAACTTACTGATACCCTGCTGCACGGCGCGGTTGGGCTTTTGAACCGATTCAGGCTGAAAAAGCTTGCCGAAAAGCTCTATAACAAAGCGCATGGCCAGCTTATGGTATTCCACGACTGCTCCAAGGTCATCGGCAATGCCGTTCCCTTATATGTAACGGCAACCCTTCTCACACTGGTGCAGATCACC
>DATAML010000167.1:0-1571 GCA_036260545.1 Caproiciproducens sp. | reverse complement strand
CTTCTTTGGCACGAAAAATGAAATTTTTATAGACCTTAATAAAAGAGCTGCTGCCTATGCGTCGCAGAAGGGTTTTGATTACGAATGGGTACCCCAGCAGCCTTACGACAAAAAAGACGTTATTGCGCATTTAAAGCGTTCAGATGCCGGTATTATTGATATCGAGCCATACGGAGAGGAAATCTTCTCGCAGATCAAAGATTCCACCAAAAATAAATTCGGGCGGGATACCCTATGATCGTTTATACTGCAATGGAAGTAATCGCGGGTTTAATGGATTTCTCCTGAAACCGCCCAAACGGAGATTATGCAAACAGCCGGCATGGACTTTTAATCCATGCCGGCTGTCTGTTTTGTAAAATAATATTGAGGAAAATCCTTCCATTCAACCGAATATTACATATCGAACTGAGTGTTTACGATGCTGCAAGTATGGGATTTATGATTTTTTTGCTCCCAGAATCTTCAGCAGCTCCTTCTGGCAGTCGCTCTGGCACACAGAAACAATCTCGTCCCCGGCATGGACTACGGTAAAGCCGTTCGGTATCATCATATTCTCTTCCCGCAGGACGGAAATAACCAGCGAGCCGGAAGGCAGGGTGATATCCTTGAGCGGCACGCCGTCCAGCGCGGTATTCTCCGGCAGCGTAATGGCGCAGATTCCGGCTCTTCCCTTGTTCAGGGTGGTCAGCAGGTGCATTTCCGCCGCGTTGACCTCCTGCTCTATCAGGTCCGTAATGATCTCAGTGCTGCTTACCGCGATCCCCGCGCCCAGCGTGCGCAGCGCTTCCAGATTCCGCGGGTCGTTCGCCCTTATGATGCTTTTTTTTGCCTTGAATTCCTTTTTGGCCAGCTGCGACGCAACCAGATTATCCTGGTCGCTGCCGGTAACGGCGATAAAGCAGTCCGCGTTCTTGGTGCCCGCGCTGTCAAGCACCTCAATCTCGGTGCCGTCCCCGCAGATCACCTCCGCGTCCAGCTCGTTTGCGAGCCGCATACATTTCGCTTTATTTTTTTCAATTAATTTGACGCTGTAATTTCTATCAAGCATATTGCTTGCAATCTGATGCCCGAGCTTGCCCCCACCAACAATTACGATCCTCATACTTATCACCCGATCAATCTATCATTTTTGCGAATATCACTTTGTCACCCTCGCCAAGAACCTGCTTCTTTTCCGCGGAGTACAGCTCCATGGAGCCGTCCTTATGCAGGATGCCGAAAACCGTTTCCCCGCTGTCGATGGGCATTGCGGTTACGGGCAGGCCGGCCTGGCTTTCCTCCACCGGGCGGGTATGGAAGGCCGCGGTTGCCGTTTCAAAAGAGATATTCCGGGCATCCCAGGGCTGGGTGAGCGCGGTAAAGATCGCGTCCCCGGCAAGCTTTGTGGGGCATACCGTTTTTAGCCCGAAGCTCTTGAACACCTTCTCGCGCGCGGGGTCGGAGATTCTGGCAACAACGTTTTTCACCCCGAAGAACTCCTGCGCAATCTGCGAAACGGTAATATTCAGGTTATCGTCCGGCGTTACCACGGCCATTGCGTCGCAGTTTTCCACCCCGGCCTTTTTGAG
>DATAML010000147.1:0-4612 GCA_036260545.1 Caproiciproducens sp. | reverse complement strand
ATGGGATTGAAGTAGCGGAGCAGGGCCACCTTCCAGCTCTTATCCGCAAAGCAGAGGTCACGCAGGATGTTTTCGATCATCAGCTTGGTTGTGCCGTAGGGATTGGTGGTGGAAAGCGGCATCTCCTCATTGAACGGGGCCGTGTTGTTCATCCCGTACACCGTGGCGGAGGAGCTGAACACCAGCTTGCGCACATTGTGCTTTTTCATCAGCCGGAGCAGGTTGATGGTTCCGTTCAGGTTGTTGTGGTAGTATTCAAGCGGTTTGCTTACGGACTCACCCACGGCCTTCAGCCCGGCGAAGTGGATCACCGCGTCGATTTTATTTTCCTCAAAAATCTTTTCAAATCCGTCGTAATCAAGCATATCGCAGTCATAGACGGGGAAGGTTTTGCCGGTGAGCTTTTCCACAATTTTAAGCACTTCCGGGGACGAGTTGCTGTAATTGTCCATCACGACGACGCCGTACCCGTTGTTCAGAAGCTCCACGCAGGTATGTGAGCCGATATAGCCGGCTCCTCCGGTTACCAGTACATTCATTGCTTTTTCTCCTTATAGCGTTTGTATGCCTCGCGGAGCTCCTGTGCGGTCTCCTCGGGGCAGGTGGGGTTGCAGCACGCCCATGCGCCGGTTTCGCTGGAAGCGTTGAATTTTTGTTTGTCGGCGCTCCGCATCGGCGGGAAAAATTCAATGTGGAAGTGGAAATCCTTTGAATAATCCCCCATGTTGACCGGGGCGTTGTGCATGCACATCATGTAGGGGAAACGGAATCCGAAAAGACTGTCCAGCGTGCCGGCGGTATCACTGACGGTGACGCCGAGAGAAACTCTTTCCTCCTCGGTGAAATCGGTCATGTACTGCACATGGCGGTTGGACATGATATAGACCCCGTAGGGATATTCGCTGTAGAATGGAAGGAACACGGTAAAATGCTCGTTCTTAAAGATGATGCGTTTGTCTGCCTCCAGCTCGTTTTTCAGCATATCGCAGAACAGGCAGGAATTCTTTTCCTCATAATACTCTTTTGCCGCCGAAGTTTCAAGTTCCAGCTTTTTCGGCAGGAACGAATAGCCGTAAATCTGGCCGTGCGGATGCGGCATGGTAACGCCGACCATCTCCCCGCGGTTTTCAAAGATAAACACGTACTTGATCTTTTCATCGGAGCTGATTACGTGAAAGCGCTCGCACCATAAATCCACAAGCTTCTTCATGTGTTCTTCGGAAAGCTCCGGCAGGGTTACCGTGTGGCCGGGGGAATACAGGATTACCTCACATTTACCGTAGCTCGGTTTTACCTTGAAAAAGTCGTTCGCAACGTCGTCCGGCTCGGGCGGATTCTGGGAAAGGGCGGGAAAGTCGTTGTCGTACTCCATAACCTCGTATTCGGGAACATTGCCGAAGCTGGGGCAGAACGGGCAGTAGTCCTTGGGCATTTGCGGGCGTCCCTGACGGTTCGACGCGATCATGATCCAGTCTTTGATTAACGGGTGCCATCTTAATTCAGCCAATTTTTATAGCCTCCTGATAAACTGTACATTATAATATTTTTACGCCGCCGACCGGACGGATGGAAAGGGAATGGCAGCTTCCTTTTCCAAGAACGGCCTCCATATGGGCGGTGAATTCCTCAAGCTGCGCAGCGGGGACAAAGGCCTGCACGGTTCCGGCAAACCCGCCGCCGTGCACGCGCCACGCACCGCCCGTTTCGGCCAGAAGCTTCTGGCAAAGCGCAAGCGCAAGGGAAACGCCCTGCTGCTGTACGTGGGTGGGCGAAAATACATTCTGCAGGTACATATAGGATGAATAACCGCTTTCCACGACCAGCTGTTTGAACTCGTCGAACCGGTTCGCCTTTAAAGCGGCAACCTCTTTCAGAACGCGTGCGTTGTCTGAAAAATAGTGGATTGCGCGCAGGACGCTGCGGTCCCCCACCTTTTGGCGCAGCTCCGCAATTTTGAAAAAGAAGGTTTGTTCGTCTACCTGTGAGAGCACTTCCTTTCCGAAGAACTGTGCGACCTCTTTCATTTCCGCGGGAATCGCGGCATAATCCGGGGTCAGGTCGGCATGGCTGCCGCGAGTATCGATGATACAGAGCGCGTACCCGCACTTGGCGAAATTAAAGCTGATCTGTTCCACCTTAGGCTGCTCCGGGTCCCTGAAATCGATCGTTACAAAGCCGCCCACGGAGCTTGCCGTCTGGTCCATAAGGCCGCACGGCTTTCCGAAATAGTTGTTTTCGGCATACTGCCCGATCTGGGCGATCTTTACCGCGCTTTCCTTTGCGCCGCAGAACAGGTCGTTTACAATCGTGCCGACCAGCACCTCAAAGGCGGCGGAAGAGGAAAGCCCGGAGCCGCTGAGCACATTGGACGTGGTGTACGCGTCAAAGCCGCCCATTTTGTAGCCGAGCTGGGAAAACTTTGCGAGAATCCCGCGGATAAGCGAAAGCGAAGAATTGCGCTCCTCCGGTTTGGCCGCCAGATCGTCGGCGTTCAGGGTATCCATATTATACCCCTCGGATTTAATATTGACCGTATGGCTCCCGGAAAGGGAAACCACGGCGATTACGTCGAGATTTACGCTTGCGGCGAGCACGCGGCCGCCCTGATGGTCGGTATGGTTTCCGCCGACCTCCGTTCTGCCGGGCGCACTGAAAATGCTGATTTCGCGGTCGGTGCCGTAGAGCCCTTCAAAGGCCTCCACTGCCCGGATCAGTCTTCTGCGGTAAAACGCGACCCTTTTGAAATCGCAGACGTAGATGTAGGCCAGGTTCTGATCGTACTTCCCCTGAGAAAGAAATTCCTTTACTTTGGATGACAGCATAGGCTTACCTCCGTTTTTATATAAACTTCCATTTACTTTCTAATGAATATTTTATTCCTTGTTTCTCCATTATACAATGATAAAATTATTCAAATATATAGAAAATTGTTGCAAGGTGCCTTTCTTGAAAATTATATATTTTTATATTATAATTACAGGATAGGAATAATAATGGTCAGGAGGCTATTTTATGAAAAATTTGAAATTCGTTCTGGCATTGTTTCTAACGGCAGTGATTACGGTCCTTCCTGCTGACCGGGTATTTGCAGCACAAAATACCGGTGCAGTCGATTTGATGAACGGTGTGAAAAGCGGGCAGATAAAGGCAAACAGTACGGTCAGCGAAGAATTTGTCCGTACGACCGCGGATTTTTCCGTTTCGCTCTTTCAAAAATCGGTGGCCAAAAGAGAAAATGCGCTGATATCCCCTGTTTCAGCCTGCCTGGCCCTCGGTATGACGGCAAACGGCGCCTCCGGCAATACGCTCGTCCAGTTCCAAAAGATGCTTGGAAAAGGGCTGACGCAGGACCAGCTTAATCAGAATTATTTGAACATGACGAATCAGCTGAATTCCTCCAAGTACGGGAAGCTGCTGATTGCAAATTCCATATGGTATCGGGACAAAAATCTCAGCATCAAAAAAAGCTTTCTCCAGAATAACGCCGATTATTTCGGAGCAAGCTTGTTCCGGCTCGATTTCAGCAGCCCGAATACAGCCAGTCAGATCAACGGCTGGGTAAAAGAGCATACCGGGGGCAAAATCGATAAAATGGTAGACAAAATCGATGACCGTAACATGATGTTTCTGATCAACGCGCTGTATTTTGAAGACAAGTGGATCGCTCCCTACGCATCCAGCCACAAGGGAAGTTTCCAGACGAAAAAAGGCGCGGTAACAGCGAATTATCTGAGTTCTCCCGAATATTATATCCACGACGCCAACTCCGACGGCATGCTGAAATATTTTAAGGATAAGCAATTTGCCTTCGCGGCGGTACTGCCCAAAGCAGGCGTAAGTACGGAAAGCTATATCGGCAAAATGTCGGGCGCGCAGTTCCTGAAGCTGATGAGTTCGGCGGGAAACGAGTTTGCAGATTGTGAGTTTCCGAAGTTCCGCTATGATTTTCAGGCGGACCTTAACAGTCCTTTAAAAGCGCTCGGCCTGACAAACGCGTTTGACAAAAACCGCGCCGATTTCAGCAGAATGGGGACTGCACTGCCCGGAAAGCTCTATATCGGCGACGTGCAGCAGAAAACATTCATTCAGGTGGATGAAGCGGGAGTAAAAGCCGGGGCCGCAACCAAAGTGGAAATGTGGTACGGAAGCACCGGGCCGCTGCCGAAAAAGGTCGTCTTCAACCGCCCGTTTGTCTACGCGATTATTGACATGCAGACCAAGCTTCCGGTTTTCCTCGGAATCGTTGGCAATCCGGCAATATAAAAACACACCCTATGCTAACAGGAATTTTGTATTTCGCTCGAAAGCAAGTCGGTTTGCCGGCTTGCTTTTTTCTTATATGAGAAGTAGAATGGAGCTATTAAACAGAAGGAGGATGAAAAATGCTTGATTACCGATTTGATACCCAGCTACTAATCGAGGGGCATGGCCTTTCGGAGGATGCCATCAACGAATATTTTACCAAGAATTTTGAAGGTGACTGCCTGCTTGCCGTCGGCGACGAAAATCTGATCAAGATTCATTTTCACACCAACGCGCCCTGGAAGGTGCTGGAGTACTGCGCCTCTTTAGGAGATATTTTCGATATCGTTGTAGAAAACATGGAGCGCCA
>DATAML010000146.1:0-5123 GCA_036260545.1 Caproiciproducens sp. | reverse complement strand
TCACTTTCTTTAAACATTTATGCTCCTCCTTTCTTTGGTGGCTGGTACATAATATGAAGCTCGGCACAGGCTTGTCAATATGAGAGTTGGAAATACGGTACAGGACTAATACCGCCCCCCTTTCATGGGAGAAGAATACTGCTACTTAAAATAATAAAGTGATAATATGTTAAAACTTTTTGTTGCTAATGTATTGATATTGATTAAATGATTTGATACTATAAAACTATTAATAAAATTAAGGAAGCACTGATTAGGTGAAGATGTGCAGATCGCCCGGCTGATTTTTTGGACAAAACGAAAAAAGCGTACGAATACTTGCCCTATTCGGGGTGTTTTTGACAATGTTCGGATGCAAAATCGAGGGGCAGGAAGCGTAGCGGGATTTATTCAGCGGTTCCTTAAGCAAAGGAGTCAAAACTATGAATCTTAGATCACCAAACGGAAACGATGCAACCAGAACTGTAAACCGTTCCAGAAATGTGGTGCCGTGCAGCGGGATTTGTTCGCGGTGCATAGACGGCTGCCGGGGAAACTGCGAAGTCTTTAAATCAACCTTCCGCGGGCGCGAGCTGATTTATCCCGGCCCGTTCGGCGATATTACGGCCGGTGGGGATAAGGATTATCCTGTTGACTACTCTCATCTGAACATTCAGGGCTATGCGCTGGGTGCAAACGGTCTGCCTGAAGGCGTAGAAGCGAATTCCGACAACGCACTTTTCCCAAAGGTGAACACCGAGACGGAGTACGGCTGGGATAAAAAAGTGAAGATGAGTGTTCCGATTTTCACCGGCGCGCTTGGCTCAACCGAAATTGCCCGTAAGAACTGGGAGCATTTTGCGGTTGGGGCTGCAATTTCCGGCGTTACAATTGTCTGCGGCGAAAACGTGTGCGGAATCGACCCGCAGCTGGAGCTGAACAAGGACAACAAGGTTACAAAGGCACCGGATATGGACCGGAGAATCGAAGCGTACCGCCGGTACCATAAGGGCATGGGCGAAATTTTGATTCAGATGAATGTGGAGGATACCCGTTTAGGCGTTGCAGAATACATCATAGAGAAGCACGGCATCGAGACAATCGAACTGAAATGGGGCCAGGGCGCAAAATGCATCGGCGGCGAAATCAAGGTAAAATCCCTTGAAAGGGCGCTGGAACTGCAGCGGCGCGGTTACATAGTCACTCCCGATCCGTCCAGCCCGATCAACCAGAAAGCGTTCCGCGACGGCGCGATCAAAGAATTTGAGCGTCACAGCAGGCTTGGCTTTGTAAGCGAGGAAGGGTTCCTTGCGGAAGTGGAACGCCTGCGCAAGCTCGGCTTTAAGCGTGTTACGCTGAAAACCGGCGCTTACAGCCTGCGCGAACTGGCTATGGCCATCAAGTGGTCATCCAAAGCGAAGATTGACCTGCTCACCATCGACGGCGCGTCCGGCGGCACCGGCATGAGTCCGTGGAGAATGATGGAAGAGTGGGGCATCCCCTCCATTTACCTGCATTCCGCGGCCTGCGAGTTTGCTTCCGTTCTTGCCGCGAAGGGCGAAAGAGTACCCGATCTGGCCTTTGCCGGCGGCTTCAGCTCGGAAGACGGCGTGTTCAAGGCTCTGGCGCTCGGTGCGCCTTACGTAAAGGCAGTCTGCATGGGCCGCGCGTTGATGATCCCCGGTATGGTCGGAAAGAACATCGAGCAGTGGATGAAGGATAACGACCTGCCGAAGACGGTCAGCGAGTTCGGTACTACTCCGGAAGAAATTTTTGTCTGCTATGAGCAGGTAAAGGATATTGTCGGCTCTGAAGAAATCAAAAAGATTCCGCTTGGCGCCATCGGTATTTTCAGCTATGCCGATAAGATCAAGGTCGGCCTCCAGCAGCTTATGGCCGGTTCCCGCTGCTTTAACGTGGATGCCATCTCCCGCAGGGAGCTCATGTCCCTTACAGAGGAATGCGCAAAGGTAACGAAGATTCCGTACCTTATGGACTGCTACCGCGAAGAAGCAATGGACATTCTCAATAAATAATTATTAATTAAACAGCGTAAAAATCCCTCCGAGGCCGTTTTATCGGCTGGCGGAGGGATTTTTCTGTACTTTCAGGAAAATATTATTATAATTAACGAGACCGTCGAAAAGCTTGTCAGGTTTATTATTTATAATCAGCCTTTTTCAGGTAACAATAAGGAAAAATGACAAAGGAATGATTTTATGAAAAATATATTATCGCCTACTTTAAAAAGAGTTTCCATCAATACCTGCGATGCAGTGAATGCGAAAATCCGGGATCGCACGTTAGGCCGGCTGTATGATTATATTGACACGGATGAAGATGAATTAAACTATCGGATTAAAGAACTTGATGAAGAGTGGGATACGGAAAGACTGCTGGAAGCGAGAGCAGCGGGAATTGTTCTGGCAGGCTCTGCAGCAGGCTATATAAAAAGTAAATGCTGCTGGTTTCTGCTGACCGGAACCGCAGGTCTGTTTTTGCTGCAGCACGCTTTACAGGGGTGGTGCCCGCCGGTTCCAATTATAAGGAAACTGGGTGTGCGTACTGCCGATGAGATAAAAAACGAGCAGACTGTATTAAAATACCTGAGGGGAGATTTTACGGAAATTACGGACGACGTTGATGTGCTGCTGGATATGGCTGAAAAATGAGAAGACCCCGCAGAATGCTTCTGCGGGGTCATTTGTATGCCAATGATTTCTATTCGATCATGCTCTCGTATTTCTTCTTCAGCCATTCAAGCATATCATTCCGGCCTTCTTCGCTGAGCTCGAACTCGGCTTCATCCTCAATTTTGCTATTCTGAAAATTGAACGGCCCGTACCATACGCATGCTTTAATCAGATTATCTTTGCCTTCGATTTTGTAGCGAAACTCCTTTGCCGTCCGGTCGCCGAAATCGTTAACGCTGCCGGAGTACTCGCCGCCGTTCTGAAAATAAAGCAGCCCCGGTAGCATGCCCTGTGCCTTCCAGTCGATGTTTTGCATTTTATCACCTTGATTTCAATATAATAAGCCGGAAACAGGCTTTGTAAGCAACTGTTCAGACCGAGGTCTATAAACATACAGAGCCATTATCTAAAATAATATGGTACAAAAAATCCCGCCAAACCTAAGTTTTAGCGGGATTAATGGAGCTGCTAATGCGATTCGAACGCATGACCTCATCCTTACCAAGGATGTGCTCTACCAACTGAGCCATAGCAGCAAATGGCGACTCGGATCGGGATCGAACCGACGACCTCTAGCGTGACAGGCTAGCGTTCTAACCAGCTGAACTACCGAGCCATTTGGATTGACAACGTTTATTATTATACTGAATATGGGGGACGTTGTCAACCGGTTAAATAAAAATATTTTTCATACTGCGACAAAGTTCGCCAGCCGCAAAATTGCGGTGCGGTTTTGCTTGCTGTGTCCGAACGATTTGCCGCAGTCCGCCCGTTTGTCTGAATGCTTTTTCGTCTTGCTCAGTCCTGCTTGATGGCGGTCAGCGCGCTGATTTTTACGGCCCGGTTGGAAGGGTTCAGCCCGGAGACCAGCCCCACGAGCGTCGCAAATGCCAGAGCGCCCAGCGCCAGCCAGAACGGGATGACGGAAATCGTTGAGCCGGAGGCAAAGAGACCGCCGCCCGCCTGCTCTCCTTTGCCCTGTGAAGCCGCGAGCATATTAATCAGGAACGAAATAGCATAACTGATGGCGATGCCGATGACGCCGCCCAGAAAGCCGATTGTACCGGCCTCCATTAAGAACATCGTGCGGATATTGGGAACGTGGCAGCCAAGCACCTTCATAATCCCGATTTCGCGCGTCCGCTCGTAGATGGACATAATCATCGTGTTGGTAATGCCGAGCGCGGCAACCAGCAGGGAAATTGCGCCCAGACCGCCGAGAATCATCTGGATGGTTCGCATCTGCTGCTCCAGCGGCTTCCGAACGCTTTCCATGCTGTAGGTGGAAAATCCGTAATCCTTGATTTTCTGCTCTACGGCGGCAACGTCGCTTACGGCTTTTACCTTTACGCAGACGTTCTCGTAGCTGTCTTTCTGTTTTACATCTTTTTTAACGTTATTCAGCTTATTATATTTTTCTTTCAGCTGCTTTGCAAGGTTTACATCCATAAAAACGCAGTGGCTTGGGGAGGGGTTTTTGCTCCAGTCCTCGGCCAGCGTACCGCAGCACTTCAGCTTAATTGGCTTTACTTTGGCGGTGGAGTTTTCCGGCAGGTTCACGGTTACCTGCAGCTTGTCGGCAAGCGGGTCGACATAGGGCTTGGGCATATTCCCGCTCTTATCGGGATTGGCGTAGACCATGTTGTTGTTGGATTTTTTGCTGTCAATAAAATCATACGCCGCGTCCTTGCCGAACAGGATGGTCGTTTCCTCGGCTCCTTTCGGGGGCAGCTCGCCCTTTTCAATCTTATAGCCGAAGTCTGTGAGCGCATCCATGGAAATGCCATAAATCATTCCCTGGTAATTGTACTTCCCGCTTTTGATGGTTACGCTGGAGGGGTCAAGGTTAAATACCGGGGTCAGTGCCACAACATTTTCGATGGACTTGATTTTTTCAAGCATTTTATCATCCAGAGCGGCGGAATCCGGCGATTGCGAGGAATTGTTGATCGTAATGACCGTCAGGTCGCCCATATTCTGCATCATCTTTTCCATACTCTGGCTCAGGCCGATTCCAAACGAGATCATAATCACAATCGCACAGGTGCCGATTACAACACCGGAAACCGTCAGCAGGGTACGCACCTTGCGCTTGAACAGATTCCCGACCGCCATCGAGATCATATCTTTCCATTTCATAACAGGGACTCCTTATCCGACATCGTCATAGTCGTCGCTCGCTTCCATCATCCGGAGCTTTTTGGCCTTCCGTTTTTTGCGGAACACGAGGAATCCGACCGTCAGCAGAACCAGTGCGCCCGCGCCGGTCAGAATGGCCCACAGCGGCGGGGTGTTCTGTGCCTTCGGCTGCTCGGACGGCTCGGAACTGACCTCGCCGGGGCCCTGGTCGGCTGTAACCTCGCAGGAAAATTCTTTGGTAATGTTCTTGGTTTTGCCGCTCGCGTCCTCGTAGCTGAAAACCGCGGTACCCTTCAGCGTTCCTTCCCCCTC
>DATAML010000019.1:0-9022 GCA_036260545.1 Caproiciproducens sp. | reverse complement strand
CGCTGCAATGACCGATACCATAGTACCGCCGTCCAATTATACGGTGCCGACCTATGACCGCCTGATTAAAGCTGGGGCAAAAGATGCACATTTTTCATATTTTGACAGGGTGGTTGACACAACCGGGCTATATAAAAACGCAGATGGTACCCCGCGTGAGTACAATGGGCACTTCTCATTTTACTATGTATTCAACAACGAATGTACGGATATAATAGACGGCAAAAAAATTACCATCATGCAGTGGCTTGCCGCTCAGGAAAAGTCAAAAGCAGTTTCATCTTCCGCCCCTGCCACGGGTGATGCCGTACCCTTGGTTTTGCCGATTGTGATAATTGCCGTTTTTGTTGCCTGCGGATATCTGTTCAGCCGGCTTTTCTATAAGATGTATAGAAAAATAAAATGGAACCCCTGAAAATTTTTCAGGGGTTCCAAGCAAGTTTTATAAAATATAACATCTGGCTGGATTATAACATAAGGCGATAAATATTGGCTACGTCGGTTTCATTCAATTCTGCAAACCCGCCTATGGTCCCTTCGCGGCCGTCTCCATAGCACGCAGTATGAGCCATCTTCTCAATGTCCTGTTCTTTGGCGCCAAGCTCTGCAAGATTTGATGGCATACCGATGGATTTCAGGAAATGCTTCAGTGCCGCGATTCCGGCTTTCGCAGTATTTTCGGGATGCGCAAAATCCATTTGGCAGCCCCAAACGCGAACTGCAAGCTGGGCAAACCGGCTGATATCATGCTTCATGTTATAAGTCATCCATGCGGGGAATACAACCGCAAGGCCGGCGCCGTGCGCACAGTCATAGGTTGCGGAAAGCTCGTGTTCAATGTTGTGGCTTGCCCAGTCCTGAACCCTGCCGACTCCGCAGCTGTTGTTATGCGCCATCATTCCCGCCCACATGATGTTTGCCCGCGCCTGGTAGTTGTCGGGGCTGGCAATGACCCGGGGCGCTTCGTGGATCATCGTAAGCAAAAGGCCCTCAATCATCCGGTCCGTTACCTCAACCTCCTGTGTTGTGGTGAAGTAACGTTCAAATAAATGAGCCATAATGTCCGTTACGCCGCAGGCTGTCTGGTACGCGGGCAGGGTCTGCGTCAACGCGGGGTTCAGTATGGAAAAGGACGGGCGCAGTGCTTCTCCGGATGTGCCGCGCTTAAACATTCCGTTTTCATTTGTGATGACCGAATCGGGAGAACCTTCGCTGCCCGCGGCCGCAATGGTTAAAACCGTTCCGACCGGCAGAGCCTTTTCCACCGGTTTGCCCTGATAATAATCCCAGAAATCACCGTCATAAACGGTGCCTGCCGCAATCGCCTTTGCGGAATCGATGGTGCTTCCTCCGCCGACCGCGAGAACAAAGTCAACATTCTCCTTCCGGCATAAATCGATCCCTTCGTAAACAAGCCCGCTTCTGGGATTCGGCTTCACGCCGCCCAGTTCGGTATATTCAATGCCCTGCTCCTTTAAAGAAGCCTTTACCCTGTCCAGAAGTCCGGAACGGATAACGGAACCTCCGCCGTAATGGAGCAGAACTTTGCTTCCGCCGAAGCGTTTTACATATTTTCCGGTATTGTTTTCTTCATCTTTTCCAAAAACAAAGTAAGTAGGGCTGTAAAAAGTGAAATTTTCCATTTTAAATCCTCCCTTTATCGTATATACCTTTTATTATATACGACAAAAATAATAATTCAAGAAGGTACATTTTTGTTGCCAGGGTACAAAAATGTACCCTCTCAGTCTTCACACTGGCATTGTCTGTTTGTTACTTCAAAACGGTCTCCGATGTTTTTCTCGCCCCATTCGCACATTAATTCCAAAACCGGATACAGCGATTTGCCGAGTTCCGTCGCGATATATTCTACGCGAGGAGGTACACTGGAATATACGGTGCGCTGAATCAGTCCGTCGGCTTCCATATCGCGGAGCTGCATTGTCAGTGTCTTGCTCGGTATGCTTGTAACGTAACTCTGTATCTCATTGTAACGCTTTATGCCGTTTTCAATTAAATAATGTAAGATCAGCGGTTTGCATTTTCCCCCTATCATTTTTAAGGTTATTTCCATTTCGCAGGAAACCTTCATTTTTTCCGCCATTTTGATCGCTTCCTTTCCTCTGCATTCTATGTGAAATTTATAGCCTTCAATATGATAATAGTTTCAAACTGGAAAGCTGTCAATCATTGATTCCGTCATATAAAAAATGAACCTGATTAATCATCAGGCTCACCGGCTGTTAAATAGGGCAGGATTTCTTCGAATGTTTTTCCCGCCTGCGTTATCCTGTTTTCGGCCTCCGGCAAGAGGTTCTGAGTTTCATCCGGCTGAGTATTCATAAGATTCACCTCTTTTTCTATATTAGTTTTTAACTTTTTTAATTTTTCATTCATAAGATAATAAAAAAGCGTCCGCATTTTAATCTGCAGACGCTTTACAATGGTTATATGAAGTTGATTAACAAACCTTAATATGCTTCCTTGCGGCGAAGCTGCCTTAACTGGCGCCGTTTTTCTCCGGCTTCCCATTCGGCCTTTTCCTGGAAAGTCTCACAGATCAGCCCCGGCACCTCAACGGGCTTTTGATCCCCGTCCAGTGCAACTTCAACCAGATAAGCGGTGTTTACCAGCTTCCTTTCTCCGGATAAATCCTCAACAAAGCTGTCTACCCGAACCTCCATCGAAGTTTTGCCCACATAGGTAATCTTGCCCCTTAATACGATTGCACTGTTTGCGTAAACAGGTCTTTTAAACTGCAGGCTGTCGATCTCGGCAGTTGTAACGTTGCAGTTGCTGTGCCGGCGTGCAACAAGGCCCCCTACAATGTCAATCCAGGCTGCAAGCTGGCCGCCGAAAACCCGGCCCTGGCCGTTAAGGTGATTGTCAAAAATAACTTGAACCTGCTCGGTGAATGAATCCGATACATATTTTGCCGCGAGCATTTTACCCATATTTTCACCTAATCCTTTACTTGTTATATTATAAAATATAAACTGTTTCATAGAAATTTTCAAGACAATTTTTGTTAATACTTTCACATAAAATGACGGAAATATTAATAAAATCTGAATTTTCTTCAACAGCCTTTTAATTCGTTGCACACGTCGTTTTAAAATACTATAATAGAAAGCGTCCGGTTTTAGAAAAAAGGAGGATGCGAAATATGAAGGAGAAACCGATTTGCTGCGCAATCATCGTAGCTGCCGGGAATTCAAGCCGAATGGCTTTGGAATATTCAAAGCAGTTTGTTCCCTTGTGCGGGATTCCTGCCATAGTCCGCACCCTGTCTGCCTTTGAGGCGGCGCGCAGGATCGATTCGGTTGTAATCGTATGCCGTGGAGAAGACACGGAAGAAATTAAAAAATTAATCATTCAATATCATTATAAAAAGATCGGTGAGATCGTGCCGGGCGGCCGAACCCGTCAGCAGTCAGTGCTGGCAGGAATTGCCGCCACGCTGGAGGATGCCGCCTATTTTGCGATACACGATGGTGCAAGAGCACTGATAACCGCCGGAGAAATCGATGCCGCAGTTGAAGACGCAGTCCGGTACGGGGCTTCTTCGCTGGCGGTGCCGGTTAAGGATACCATAAAAGTGGCCGATGAATCGGGATTCATCGTATCAACTCCGGATCGTTCAATTCTCTGGGCGGTGCAGACACCCCAGGTCTTTGAACGCGGCATTTATCTCAAAGCGCTTGCGCGGGCGCAGGAAGAAGGGGCGGATTATACCGACGACTGCCAGCTTGTGGAGCATTTGGGGATTAAGGTTCACCTTTGTCCGGGTGAGTATACGAATCTGAAGCTGACTACCCCGGATGACATACCCCTTGCGGAAACAATCCTGTATAAAAGGGAGGGCATAAAATGAGAATCGGGCATGGCTACGATGTTCACAGGCTGGTAGAAAACCGCCGGCTGATTCTGGGCGGGGCGGAGATACCCTATGAAAAGGGGCTGCTTGGCCATTCCGACGCCGACGTACTGGCGCACGCAATTGCGGATTCCCTGCTGGGCGCGGCTGCCCTTGGGGATATCGGCGGGCTTTTTCCGGATACCGATCCGGCTTATAAGGATGCCGACAGCCTCAAGCTCCTTTCCGCCGTCTGTGAGTTGCTTTGGGAAAAGGGCTATACCATAGGAAACATCGACGCTACGGTGATTGCACAGGCGCCCAAACTGAAACCGTATATTGAAACAATGCGGCGCAATCTTGCGGCTGCCTGCGGGATCGGCATGGAAAGGATCAGCGTAAAGGCAACTACAGAGGAGAATCTCGGCTTCACAGGGGCAGGCGAGGGCATTGCAGCCCATGCCGTCTGCATCATAGAATCGTAACGAAATATATTTTCCCGCGTATCACAGCCAAGTAGTCAAAAGGATTGCCTCCGGCATAATCTGTAGTAATATAGAGAGGTGATTAATGTGGGCAAGCCTTTGATTATGTTAAGCTCAATCACATATGCTATGAAAAGCCGTGATATTTTGTTTCAGAACGGGATAAAATCCTATGTGGAGAGAACGCCGCATATTAACGGAAACGTGGGTTGCGGTTACAGTATATATGTACCATTTCGGACAGACGAGGCGGAAAACATTCTGAGAAGTATGGGGATAAAAATTCTCGGCCGCTTGGAAAGGGACGGTATTTCATGATTTATCTTGATAATGCCGCCACAACATATCCCAAGCCTATGGCTGTTCAGAACGCCGTCAGCAGTGCGCTGAAAAACTACGGAGCAAACCCGGGCCGTGCCGGTCACAATATGTCCATGGCGGCGGCCGAGGAAATATATCGCACCCGGAAAGCGGCGGCGGATTTTTTTAAGGCGCCCGGTGAGGAATGCGTAGCATTTACATTAAACTGCACGCATGCCCTCAATTATGTTTTAAAGGGCCTGTTAAAGCCCGGAGACCATGTCGTGACCTCCTGCCTGGAGCATAATGCGGTAATGCGGCCGCTGAAGGCGCTTTCCGAACAGGGAATAACCTATTCCCAGGCGCGGGTTTATCCGGGGGACAACGATGCTACCGTGGATTCCTTTCGGAAAGAATTGAAAGAAAATACCGCGCTGATTATCTGCACGCACGTTTCCAATGTATTCGGAATTCGGCTGCCGATTGAACGTATTGCCGCTTTAGGCCATGAATACGAAATTCCCATTGCGGTTGACTGCGCGCAGTCCGCAGGGGTTCTCCCGATTGATATGGAGAAATACGGCTTCGATTATCTCTGCATTGCAAGCCACAAGGGGCTCTATGCGCCGATGGGTACGGGGATGCTGATTACGCCGAACGGTTCCGATCTGAAAACCGTGATTGAGGGCGGCACGGGAACAGTTTCCGCTTCGCTCGACCAGCCACAGACCATGCCGGACAGAATGGAAAGCGGAACGCAGAATATGCCCGGAATTGCCGGAATCCGCGCCGGTATTGAATTTGTACAGTCTAAAACAATCAATAAAATTTATCAGCATGAAATGTCACTGATTCAGTATTTATATAAAAGCCTTTCCGGCATGAAGCACATAAAGCTTTACACGCCGGAGCCTGCCGAGCCTTATTTCGCGCCTGTTCTTGCGTTCAATGTATCCGACAAACCCAGTGAAACAGTTGCCCAGAAGCTGAACGAGTATGGATTTGCGGTTCGTGCCGGCCTGCACTGTGCTCCGGCCGCGCATGAATTTATGGGTACACTGAATCAGGGCGCCGTACGCGTATGCCCTTCGGTTTTCAGCAATATGAACGAAATACGGAGTTTCTCTTTTACTTTATCAAAGATAATCTGAAAATACAAAATAAAAAGATTGCATATGGATTTTTATATGTTAAAATTAGATTTGGGATGTTCTAATTCATCGGAAGGAAGAAAGCTATGGACTATATTATAAATGCCTGGAAATCGTTTATCAGCCTCGTAGAGCTGTTCCGTTTTTCCGATGCTTTAGACGTAATCCTGGTTTCTTTTATTATATTCAGCGCAATTAAACTTGTACGTGAAACAAGAGCGGAGCAGCTGGTAAAAGGAATTATTGTTCTGCTGGTTGTGTGGGGCGCATCCTATATCCTGCAGCTGTATATGATGAAAACCCTGCTGAACTACTTTTTTCAGTTTGCGGTTACCGCGTTTCTTATCGTGTTTCAGCCGGAGATCCGCCGTGCCCTTGAGCAGATTGGGCGGACGGGGATTGGCAACAAGCACTGGACCTTTGGTATTCCGACGGACGACGAAGAGGTTCTGCTTCAGCAGAACCGCAGGGGAGTCAACGCGGTGGTTGACGCCGCGGCCGTCCTGCAGAAGCAGAAAACTGGCGCTTTAATCGTATTTGAAAGAAAAACGAAGCTGGGGGATATCATTGACACCGGAACGGTGATTAATGCGATTCCCTCCGCTCCGATTATTTGCAATGTCTTTTTTAACAAAGCACCTCTGCATGACGGCGCGATGATTATACGCAGCGGCATGCTGTACGCGGCCGGCTGTATCCTGCCGCTTACCAAAAGCGATAATGTCAGCATTGAGCTTGGAACGCGCCACAGGGCGGCAATCGGCATGAGTGAGAACTCGGACGGCGTAGTCGTCGTTGTATCCGAAGAAACGGGGCAGATTTCCGTTGCGGTAAACGGAGTGCTTACCCGCAATTATACAAGGGAAACTCTGAAAAGTGCCCTGGAGGGCCTTATCCTGCCCAGCACTTCCGAGCAGGGCGAAAAACGTCCGGGAAAAATCCCTTCGATCTGGAGGGGGAAACGATCATGAAACATAAAAAGTTCAACATTACAAGGCTGTTTTACAACGATAAATTTGTTATGGTATTTTCCCTGCTGGCGTCTATCATTTTATGGGGCGTCATGGCTACCACCAACACGGAGCAGTTCCCCCGCCAGATTTCAGACGTGCCGATCGTGATCAACCTTTCAGATTCCGCCCAGGCGGACGGACTGAAGGTTTTCAGCCCCGTGAATGCCACGGCAACGGTTGCCATCAAGGGAAACAGCCTGATTGTAAAGCAGATACAGGCCTCCGATCTGCAGGTCGTTGCGCAGCTGGCTTCCACCATTACAACTCCCGGGAGCTATACGTTCAATCTTTCGGCACAAAAAAAGGGTACGCTGACGGATTTTGAAGTCGTTAATATTTATCCAAACCAGACAATTATCAGCGTTGATCGTTCCAAAGAAAAAACGTTTCCCATTGAAAGCAACATATCCTATAAGCAGGATTATCAGGCCGATACCAATTATTTTGTAAGTACGCCTACCTTAAGCAGCGATACCGTAACGATATCCGGCCCGGAGAAAGAGATTTCTCAGGTCAATAAGGTAGCCGTGCAGTATGAAATCAGCGAAACCCTAAGGGATACGAAGAACTTTACAGCGGATTTGATCTTATTTGACGCAAACGGGAACCGAATAACACCGAACAGACTGAAGATGAGCGAAACCAAGGTGGACGTATCCATACCGGTACTCGCGAGGAAAGTAATGCCGTTTAAAGTCAATTTTACGAACCAGCCTGTCGGTTTGCTTCTGTCGTACGGGCAGGTTACGGTTGCTCCTCAATCCATTGACATAGCCGGCCCGAAGGATGTTCTTACAAATCAGTCGGAAATAAGCCTTCCGCCCCTCGATTTTTCCGGTATCAGTCCCACGAAAAATACGTTCGATGTGAATGTGACCCTGCCGAACGGCTGTAAGAATCTCAGCAGTATCCCGGTTGCGAAGGTAACTTTGGATTTAAGCGGGTTTTCCACAAGGCAGGTCGTCGTTAATAATTTTACTGTAAAGAACCTTTCTTCCAATAAAACGGCGAGCATTTTTACTACCAGCCTTGATGTTACGGTGGTCGGGCCAGAAGCAGAAATATCCAAGCTTACTTCAGGCAGTATGGTTGCCCAAATCGATATGTCCGGCAAAGAAAACTTCACAGGCCATACGGAAATGCCGGTTACTTTCAGTATCAGCAATGCTGCCAGTTCCTGGGTTTATGGCAGCTATATGGCAAATCTCAGCGTAATTGATAAAACAGAATAGTACAAAAAAGTATGGCTGTCCTGCAACGGTTGGAGAAACCGCGGCGGGACAGCTTTTTTATACGGATAACCATTCGATTATAACCGCGGTCAAGCTGCTTTTTACCTTCAGGTCGTTGGCTGCAGGCTGAGTCTGCATGTGAGTTCGCTGCAGGCCTTTTGTTTTCATGGCAATGCTACAGAGCCTCTTACTCCAGCGTCACAGTCAGCAGTACACGAGTAAAGCTTATTACAGCGAAGAGGCCCGCAGACTGTTCAGCCTGCGGGCCTCTTCGCTGTTGGAATTAATGAATCAGAGATGAAGTAAGGAAAATTGTAGACATTAATGAGGAAACAAGAGAAACAACGGTGATCTGCGTATTGATGGAAGGCCCTGCAGTATCTTTGAACGGATCGCCGACGGTGTCGCCGACTACCGCAGATTTATGTGCATCCGAGCCCTTTCCGCCGTTGTTGCCGGATTCAATGTATTTCTTTGAGTTATCCCACAAACCGCCCGCGTTGCTCATAAAGAGGGCAAGCAGCAGACCGGATACGATATTGCCGCAGAGGAACCCGCCGATTGCCTGAACGCCGCCGATAAACCCGACGATCAAAGTTGCAACAATCGTCATAAGGCCGGCCGGAATCAGTTCCTTTAAAGCGCCAACGGTTGCGATTTCGATACATTTGCTGTATTCCGGAACAACGCCTTCCTTGCCTTCCTTAAGCCCAAGGATTTCTCTGAACTGGCGGTGAATTTCGGCAACCATTCTCTGTGCGTTGCGGTCAACGCCCAGCATCAGCATGGCGGAGAATACGGCCGGAATTGCAGCGCCGACCAGAAGACCGAAGAACACGATCGGGTTCATAATATCAAACCCGGTGAGCTTCTGCAGATTCAGTTCCGCAGCGGCGTCGTTTACCTGGCTGATGAATGCGCCCAGCAGGGAGATCACGGTGAGGCCGGCAGCGCCAATGGCAAATCCCTTTGTAATTGCCTTTAC
>DATAML010000138.1:0-2261 GCA_036260545.1 Caproiciproducens sp. | reverse complement strand
CACCCTTTTATCATCCGAAGTGATATAGACCAATATTTCGATGCTTTTATTCATGGCTTGGAACCTCCGTCGGTTTTCATGATTCGCCCGATTTTACGGCTGTTTTCCAGAATCGGCGTGCTTTTTACCGCCTTGATGAGCTTGTTCAGGTCGTTTACGATTGGCACAAATGTGATGACTACCCTGCCGTCTGTAAAATTCCTGCGGGTGTATTTGTATCTGCGCACGCCGAGGATACGTACCGATTCAAACAGGATCGCCTGGCGCTGCCCGAAGTTTTCAAGCGTGACCCGGCCCATCGGATTATTCGGGGTCAGAACGACCGCGATTCCTTCTTTCAGAAAGAGCTGCCGGCTCCTGTCCGTGCCGAGGTAGTTTGTTACAAACATACCGTCCACATACAGTTCCGAGCCTTTTACCTCGATTTTACCCGCTGTTACGGTGCAGACATCGCCCACTGTTTTTCCCTTGGTGAACCGGTAGATCAAAAGCAGGACGAGCAGTCCGGCCAGGGCGCCGCATATGATTTCAAGAATCATATTGCCCCGAGGCAGGATTTCCATTACAAAAACCGTTGCAAGGGCGGTAATCAGGGAAATATAATTCCGCGATTCAAACGTCTTGGCAATCCCGTCTATATACGCGTCTCCGCGCTGGGTATATTCCGTATGCTCCAACTTCCCCAGACTTTCCCGTTCGGTAATACGCACCTCGCGAAACTGCTGAACCGCCACCGTGAGAAAGGTGACAGACACAAAATCCCGCACAAGCAGAGCGGGAATGGCCACCGCCCCGAGCGTGGAAGCGACAAATCCCTGAAAAATATTGTTAAAATACGCGGCCGGGTAGGACGGAATCTGGCGGAAGTCAATTTTTAACGTGATCAGCCGCGCAATCGTCCCCATCACGATGCCGGTTGTAATGATATAGATTTCCTCGCTGTTAAGCGCCTTGATCGTTTCCAAATAACACACCTCCGTTTTGCTATTATTTGTATGGAAGAGGAAAAATAAACCTCTGCAGGAAACTGGTATAATTTTCTATTGCGGTGCAATGATATTCTAAATATGATCTATTAGAAACGGAGTCTTTGCATTGACGGAAACGGGAATCGGCGCGTCGGTAATACGCAAAGAAGCCTGGGAGAAGGTAACCGGTCAGGCAAAATATACAGATGATTTTATCACAGCCGGTATTTACACTGTCGGGATGGTGACCAGCACATATGCACACGCGAAAATTATAAAAATTGACTCCTCGGAGGCCTGCGCGCTGGAGGGTGTGAAAGCCGTCCTCACGGGAGAAAGCTTCCCGGTTCTCTGCGGGCCGCTGATTGAGGACCGCCCCCCGCTTGCTCGCGGAAAGGTACGGTATTACGGCGAGCCGGTCGCCCTTGTGGTAGCAAAAGACGAGTTTACCGCGGCAAAGGCGGTATCGATGATTAGGGTGGAATATGAGCCGCTTCCAACGGTGAATGCTCCCGCTCAGGCGATAAAAGACGATGCTCCGGTCCTGCATGAGGAAATGATCACCTACCGGCTGACGAAAGAGGAAATCCATCCGAAGCTCGGCACCAATATCTGCGACCATAAAAAGATACGGAAAGGCGACGCTGAAAGAGGATTTTCCCAATCGGACGTCATTGTTGAAACGAGCTTCACGCTGCCGCAGTCCGACCATATCGCCATGGAAACCCGCGCGGTTCACGCAAAAATTGCGGCGGACGGTACAGTTTGGATTAAAACCTCCTCACAGTCCCCGTTTTCGGTGAAAAAGATTATCAGCAATACCTTTCATGTGGATTTAGGCAAGATCGTCGTAGAAGTGCCGCTAGTGGGCGGCGGTTTCGGCGGAAAAGCGCCGGTTCAGCTTGAAATTCTCGCGTATATGGCGTCTCAGGCCGTGGGCGGAAAGGAAGTGCGGCTGATCAACTCCCGTGAAAATGATATTGCTTCCTCGCCCTGCCGCATGGGGCTGGAAGCAAAGATCAGGCTGGGCGCGTCAAAGGACGGGATGCTGAAAGCTGCTCAGATGACGTACTATCTGGATTCCGGGGCGTATTCGGATATCGGGCCGACGTTGGTGAAAGCCATTATTGTAGACTGCACCGGACCCTACAATATCCCGAACGTTTGCTGTGATGCCTACTGCGTCTATACGAACCATCCCTATGCGACCTCGTACCGGGGATTCTCGCATTCCTGCAGCGCTTTCTGCATCGAGCGTACGATGGACAAGCTTGCAAAGGAACTGAATATGGA
>DATAML010000114.1:0-3270 GCA_036260545.1 Caproiciproducens sp. | reverse complement strand
GCGGTCGCCGGATTGATTTTCATATTTACAGAAAATTCCGTCGTGCTCGGAATCTGTTCTTCCTCCCGGAACGCGCCGGAAAGGATGGCGTCTTCTATTTTTTCCGCGATCTGCAGGTAAATGGATTTTTCTTCTCCAAATTCCATGTCTTCACCCCTTTGCCGGTTAAGCAGTTAATTACTTGTGTAATTAACTATAAAACTAACAAAGCTGTTTGTCAAGTATCTTTTTGAGATTTTTACCGGATAAGGTAAAAATTTATTCCGGTAATTTCTTATTGGCCGCGCGAAACACCAAAAGCCGCGCTCCGTTTTGGAACGCACGGCTTTGCAGTCTGCAATAACAGTTCTCATCAAATAAATTATATTGACATTTAGTTATAGAAACATATAATGTGAACAAGGAAATAACATAAGGCTTCGCGGACGGAGAAGTTTCTCCGCTGTGAAATATTCTGGAGATAGGGGACAATGGTGTGAAAAATCCGTCCATAAAGCTTACCAGTCTGGGTTATATCGGAGTAGCTTTGCTCTGTCTTGCTTATACGAGTTATTTTTCAAAAACACTGTACTACAAACCGTTTTTACAGTTTTATGAACTGCTTCTCGGATTCTATATTTATGTTGCCGTACCAGCCATTTATTTTCGGCGGCAGCTTTTATCGCGGTTGTGATCTATACGCTCATTCCGGGAACGATACCCAGAGCTTATCGCAGGTTTCTTTTAGGCTTCGCGCTTCTGATTTTTTTGATTTATGCCGTACTGGTTTTGCTGACGGTGCTAAGCCTGGAATCATTTATCTTTGCTGTACGGGCATATCCAACCGCTTTCGCTGTTCCGGGAGCCCTGTTTGCCCTTGGCCTGCATAAAAAGTAAAAAGCCGGCACCGTTTCGATGCTGGCTTTTGCTTATTGTTCTGTATTGGGACGGCTGTCGGAAACAATGCTCTTGTTTTTCCACCTGCCGGATCGGTAGTATGCATAGGCGATCACGAAGCCGAGGAACCAGCCGACCGCGTAGGAATAGTAGATGTATTCCTTTCCCCACAGGTCTGCAATCAGATAAGCGGTGGGCACACGGGCAAACCACAGGGAGATGAAAGTGGCAATCATCGGAACCATCATTTCGCCGGCGCCCTTCAATACGGCGCTGATAATGAACAGCAGCGCCAGCAGCAGGTAAAACGGAAGCACACAGTGCAGGTAGGCTACGCCGGAGAGGATTACGTCCGGATCCTGACTGAACATGCGCATCAGCAGCGCGCTGAGCGGATAAATGACCGCGCAGATCACCACGCTGGAGCCGACGGACAGTACAAGCCCCGCCTTGGTGCCGGACTTTACGCGTTCCAGCTTGGAAGCGCCCACGTTCTGGCCCACATAGGTGGTAATTGCGGTCGCAAAGCTCTGAATCGGCATGAACGCAAACGTGTCGATTTTATTCGCGCCGTTGAAACCGGCCATAAAATCGGAGCCGTAGGAGTTTACCAGCGCCTGCATCACCATAATCCCCACGGAAAAAAGCGCCTGCTGCACCCCGGACGGAATGCCGAGCTTCATGGCCTTTTTGAACAGGCCGCCGTTGAACCGGAACCGGAACACACTAATATGAATAAATGAATAATGCCTGTTAATAAAAGAAATGCCGAAAACCCAGGAACAGAATTCCGAGATAATTGTTGCAAATGCAACGCCGAACACGCCCCATCCAAAGGCGACGGTAAACAGAAGATCCAGTACAATGTTGATAATCGTAGCGATCAGCAGGAACAACAGGGAGGTGTGGCTGTCGCCCAGCCCCTGCAGAATGCCCGCGTTGATATTGTATCCTACGGTTCCGATGATTCCCGCGAAGATAACGATCATGTAGACCTTCGCCATTTCAAACGTTCCGTCCTTTGGGACGTTCATCAGCTCTAGAAGCGGCCCGCTGCACACAATGCCTATCACGGTCAGCGGAATACAGCCGATCATCATCGCAGTGTAAACCGTATTCACGGTATTTTCGAGATTTTCCATATCCCGCGCGCCAAAATATTGGGAGATCATAATGGTGGTGCCAATGCCCATCCCGATAAACAGGGAACTGAGCATAAAGATGATTGGGAAGCCCGTGCCTACCGCGGCCAGCGCCTTTGTTCCCACATAATTTCCGACCACAATGCTGTCCACCATATTGTACAGCTGCTGGAATATGTTGCCGATTAAAAGCGGGATGGAAAATGCAAAAATCAGCTTATAAGGATTTCCACTAGTCATGTCCTTTACGCCGGACAAAGATAGTTTCACAAAAATACTCCTTTATTTCAATTAAGTTGTCGTTCCAGCATTGCCGCAGCCGATTTGATCAGCTCAACCGCGTCGCGGATTCCAAAAGCGGAGGAATCGAGGACAAGATGGTAATTGTCTGGATCGCCCCACTTTTTCTGCGTATAGCAGGAATAATAATTCGCCCGCTGGCGGTCCTTTTTTACAAGAAATTCGGCGGCTTCCTCCGGTTTAATTTTGTATTCGCTTACGGCGCGTTCCATGCGGAACGATTGATCCGCGCGGATAAATACCCGGAAGACGTTTTTGTATTCGCGGAGCGCATAATCCGCGCAGCGGCCAACGAAAATGCAGGGATCGTCCGCCGCGGCCTGTTTTATGATATCCGCCTGGATGGAAAAAAGCCGGTCGTTAATCGGCGTTCCGCTGTCCGGCGGAACATGGCTGCCAAACGTATAGCTTCCCATCACGAGCGAATAAAGCAGGCTGCTGCCTGCTTTTTCGTTTGCTTTTTCAAAAAGCTCGTTGCTGATCCCGCTCTGCTGGGCGATGATCGCGATTCTCTTTTTATCATAGAAAGGAATGTTCAGGTCTTCCGCAAGCTTCTGGCCGATTTCGCGGCCGCCGCTTCCGAACTGTCTGGAAATAGAGATAATAACCTTCGCATTGCTCATTAATATACACCTCTATGTTCTCATATTTTAACGTCTTTTAATATATATCGGAAGAAATGCCGGAAATTTTACCGGGACGGATATATCCGGCAATCCGGAAAACATATTATACCATATTTACCGATTTGTTTCCAATTTGGGTAGTCTGGACGAAACAGACTGCGAAAAACAACTGTGTGGCGGTCAGGCCGGCGGTGAAAATTAAGCTTGACATTTTCGAACGATGTGCATATAATAATTGACAAAGAGAATAAGACCACAAACTGGTGATTAAGAATAGTAAGCATGCATTTCATTCACCCAGAGAGCCGCAGGCGGTGCGATTGCGG
>DATAML010000088.1:0-4430 GCA_036260545.1 Caproiciproducens sp. | reverse complement strand
TTGTGGAAACCGAGGAATACACCGATTCCGGTCTGAAAATTACGGCGCAGATTCCCCCGATGATTTACGACACGGTAAAAGAATATATTGCAGACTGAAAAGCCGGCAGCCGGACTTGTTGAATCCGGCTGCCGGTTCTTGTTTGCTTATTTGCTTTTGTCTACAATTTCTTTCGCCATAGCCGTCAAGTCAGCTTGCGTAAGATTACTGTCCGATGCCATCAGGTTATAACTGATCCCATTATCGGTCCATACGATATTCTGGACGATGTTGTTTTCTACCTTATCGGAACCGTAAGAAAACTCAATTTCACCGCTTGTCTCGGCCTTTTTATCTTCTTCCGTCAATTTATAATCTGCCGGAACAAATTTATACTTTTGTGAGGTGTAGGAAAGCGTCAGGCCTTTATAATCCGTCTTAACGGCTTTGGGATCAATTGTTTCTCCGGGAAGCTTTTTATTGACATACAGGTTAACTTTCTTTTCCTTATCGAATACATAGGTGTAGCTAATGAATTTGTAATCACCCATTTTTTTGCCGTCTTCACCAACTGGGGTGTTGGTGCCGATTACCGCATCATGAAATGTATACTTGTTTGAGAATGTATTGACGGTATTCGGAACAAATCCAAGATCCTTCTGAAGCTCTGTTTCTGTTGGAAAAGAAGTGTATGTGGGTTTGGATGACGATGATGATATAAATTCACCGACATGCGTCGCCGCGAAAACCGTCACGGTTGTCAGGCACAGGACGGCAGCCATAATCGCCGCGCTTTTGAATGTGAAACGTTTTTTCATTACAGAATCCTCCTTTTTGGTCTGTTGTCTAATTGCGTTTTTTACCTTGTAGCTTAATTGCTCGGAAGCTTCCACCCGGTTTGCGACGTTTGAGAGCGTATTTTTTATGCTTTTTTCAAATAGCCTTGTATTCCGCATTGCTCCTGTGCTCCTTTCCCGAATTGTAGAATGAATCCAGCTTTGATTTCAGCTTTTTTCGTGCTGAAAACAGCCTGGATTTTACGGTGCCTTCCAGACATCCAGAAGCTTTTGCAATTTCTTTGGTGGAAAGGCCGTTAAAGTAATACAAAACGATCACTGTTTTTTGCTTTGGTTCCAGACGGTTGATTTCCGAATATAAAAGTCTGTTTTCTTCAACGGACAGGTATGGATCACCGGCAAGATTCGAACCGGACTCCTCGATCCTTTCCGTCATGCCTTCCGTAGGGATTTCACGGCTAGCCGACCGGCCGTATTTCCAGGCCGTTCTGGTCAGTATCCTGAAAAACCAGGCGCGGAAGCCGTTTGGATTTTTCAGCTCGCGGATGTGTTTATAGCATTTGATAAACGCTTCCTGCGCGATATCTTCACAAATGGAATTCCTGCCGGTAATGAGATAGGCCGTTCGGACCGCTTCATTTTTGTATTTATCGAATAGTTGGTCAAACGCGTTGTTATTTCCTTGCTGAATCATTAGAATCAAATCCGAATCTTCGATTTGGCATTCTCCTTTCCGGGAACAATTTGGTGCACCTGACTATAAGAGCCTTATAAAGTTAAAACGGTTCATATTTTTTGAAAAATTATATTATTTTAACAGAAAGCGGATTGCCTTTAAGGAATAACGGACGAGAAAAAGCTATCTTAAAATAAACAAAAGGCGGGAGGAAATGAAACCTCCCGCTTTTAATATTCTATTTTCTCAGCAGATACCTTGCTGTCTCATAATCTTCTTTATATACATAGATATAGTATGACATTGAGTCAGGCTCCTGGTTTCCGAAAGGAAGGTTCAGCCTTGTCAGCGAGGGAGTCCGACCGAAGCTGTGCCCCCACGCACTGCGGTCAACGATACGGAAATCATATTCAATATGGTTTTCCGAAAGAAGCTCGCGCACTTTGCAGAAGTCCATCATGGAGCTGCCCATAAAAACCTCTTTGCGTTTCCACGGGAGTATCATAGTTCCTCCTTTTCCGGCTCATCGGCAGAAGCCGGGGCTATGCGATCCCGCAGGAACAGGTAAAGCTCCGCCTTGGTCTGTTCGCAATACGGGTAGACAAAAAATATACCGATTCCTAAGCATAGAGTGCCGGCCAGAAACCAGCCGAAAAATGAAAGATCCAGCCCGAACAGGTTCCGCTTCTGGTCATCGGTCATTTTTGCGCTGAGTGCCCGCGCCTGCGTACCGCTCATTTCCGGGTGCTCGCTGAGGATGTACGGAACCATGGAATATTTATAGTTGACCACAATTCCGGGAATGATGAACAGGAGCGTCCAGAGGGTGATGATCAAGTCGGTTGTAAACTGCGCGCCGACGATGGGAAGGTAACGGTCACGAAATCCAAAAAATAAATCGCCGATTTGCGCTTGACCGGAATGGTTGCGGAGGAAATAACGCTTTTCTCCTACCACTATAACACTGCCGACAAAGGTGGAAAACAGAAGCAGGAATCCGCACAGCGGCCAGAACCACGGCGCGGAAAGCAGGTTCGGGCCGTGGATATATTTGCAGAAATTATTCACATCGAACGCAGTCGAGGGATTGACGTTTAACACAAATGCCAGCAAAGCGGCGAGCACCGCTTTCCAGTAGGTTTCACGCAGCACCTCTTTTGCCTGATCCTTCATCTCCGTACGGGTCCACATAATACCGCTTCCTTTTATGTATTTTTATGGGATAAAATCAAACGGCCGCGCCGGAAAAGCGCGGCCGCGGACTTACACTTTCTCCAGCACCTTTACGATATCGCCGATGAACATTTTATGGTAGTCTTTTTTCGGGTAGCAGTCGGCGTCGATGCTCTTGTCAATAAAGCAGGCCGGATCAATATTCTGCCCGTGCATTTTGCGGCAGATGAAAACAAGCTTTGCCTGCCCGAAATAGGGCGCGGCTTCATTGTAAACCGGAGTAAGGCCGGTTTCTTTTATTTTGTCCCCGTCTCTGCCGGAATGGCCGCCGCAGTAGCCCAGCGTCTTGCGCTCGCTTTCGTCAAAGAAGCAGAGAGAATAGTAATCCTCTTTTTCAAGGAATTCCATCGTGTAGCGCTGCGGGCGGATAAAGATGAACGAAACATATTTATTCCAGAGCACGCCCAGCCCGCCCCAGCTTGCCGTCATGGTGTTGCATTTCTGCGCGTTCCCGGCGGTGACCAGCATCCATTCCTTATCAATCTTTGTGAATGGGTTGAAGCTCAGCTTTGTAATATCGATTTCCTGAAACATAAGAATACCTCCATATAATTCCAATTATTTCTATTCTAACACTTTTGGATATATCACACAACGGGGCAGATGATATTTAACAGGAATTTGGACAGTTAAGATATTATGAATATTTATGCATTTAATCCTTGATTTTCTGTATAATCGGTGTATAATAAAACATAACAAAGTGAAACGGGGGTCTTTATAATGGACAATAAAAATATTAAAAAAGTCGTTCTCGCTTATTCGGGCGGACTGGATACTTCAATTATTATACCTTGGCTGAAAGAAAATTATAACAACTGCGAGGTCGTGGCCGTTGCCGCGGACGTGGGGCAGGGCGCGGAGCTTACAGGGCTTGAGGAAAAAGCGAAAAAGACGGGCGCTTCCAAGCTCTATATCGCAGACCTGAAAAAAGCGTTTGCCGAGGATTACATCTGGCCGACCTTAAAGGCGGGCGCAGTGTATGAAAACAAATACCTGCTCGGCACCTCCTTTGCAAGGCCGATTATTGCTAAGCGGATTGTGGAGATCGCGCAGGCCGAGGGCGCGGACGCCATCTGCCACGGCTGCACCGGCAAGGGCAACGACCAGGTGCGTTTTGAACTGACCATCAAGGCTTTTGCTCCGACCATGAAGATCATCGCCCCGTGGCGGGAGTGGAGCATCAAATCCCGTGACGAGGAAATCGACTACGCCGAGGCGCACAACGTCCCGCTGAACATTACAAGAGAAACCAACTATTCCAAGGATAAAAACCTGTGGCATCTTTCCCACGAGGGCATGGACCTGGAAGACCCGGCAAACGAGCCCCAGTACAACAAGCCGGGCTTTTTGGAGCTGGGCGTATCCCCGGAACAGGCTCCCGACAAGCCGACCTACATCACCCTGAAATTTGAAAAGGGCGTGCCGGTCGCTCTGGACGGCCAGAAGCTCTGCGCGGTGGATATGATCGCCAAGCTGAACCAGATCGGCGGCGCGAACGGCATCGGCATCGCGGATATCGTGGAGAACCGGCTTGTGGGCATGAAGTCGCGCGGCGTATACGAAACTCCCGGCGGCACCATCCTTTACCATGCGCACAACAAGCTCGAGGAGCTCTGCCTTGACCGCGACACCTACCATTACAAGCAGGGTCTCGGCGTAAAGTTTGCCGAGCTCGTCTATTTCGGCCAATGGTTCACCCCGCTGCGCGAGGCGCTCTCCGCTTTTGTGGACAGCACACAGGA
>DATAML010000080.1:0-2437 GCA_036260545.1 Caproiciproducens sp. | reverse complement strand
TACCCCGCCGCTTGCCACGGTTTTTCCATCCCTCAGGATGCAGACGCGGTCACAGAGGACTTCCACCTCATCCATATAATGCGAAGTCAGCAGGATGGTGGTCTGCCGCTCCTTCAGCTCGTTCAGCTGCTTCCAGACCTCGCGCCGGGCCGCGGTATCCAGACCGGTAGTCAGCTCGTCCAGAAACACGACCTCCGGCCTCGGGATCAACGCAAGCAGCACCGAAAGCTTTTGCCGCTCTCCTCCCGAAAGGCTTGTTACCAGCCGTTTTTCAAACGTGTCCAGCTTAAATGTTTTCAGCAGCGCCCGGTAATCCGCCGGTTCCTGATAAAGCGCCGCAGTTTCCTCACACAACTCTTCCACCTTGATCGCCGCCTGATAGCAGGAATCCTGCAGCTGCACGCCAACCCTTTCAAACAGCTTCTTTCTCTCCGCGGCCGGGTCCATCCCCAGAATGCGGACTTCTCCGCTTTCAAATTTTTTCAGGCCGAGTACGCAGTCGATGGTGGTGGATTTTCCCGCCCCGTTGTGTCCGAGCAGGCCGAAAACCTCCCCTTTCTTCACGCAGAAGGATAAATCATCCACAGCTATTTTTGCCTTGTAGCATTTCCGCAAATGACGGACCTCAATGCTGTTTTCCATTGCTGTTCCCCCTTCATTATTCTTACTTTCATCTTTCGATTTCCAGTATAAATGCTCCTGTAAGGGGAGAGTCAACACCTTTTGTAAAATTATTTTTGTTGCCCGCTGTACAGCAAACGCCCCGGCAGCAGGCATAAAATCCTGCTACCGGGGGCATCGCTATAAATCGTTCTCTGTTATTTGGAACATTCCCGCACCGGCATCAGCAAGTCAAGCTGAAAGTCCTCCGGTTCGGTATTCTCCAGATTAATATGGCTCACATAATTAAGGTGCTCTTCCAGCAGCCCGCACATATGCTCCTGATCGCGCATATTGCCGGCAAACTCGTATTTTTCATTCTTGCTTACCCAGTCAAAAAGCCACTCCCACTCGTTGAAATTACCCATCGCAATCATATGGGCGGCATACAGCCCTCCGGCAAACTGTTTCTTCTCAAGCGGGGGCGAAACCTCCATGTCATCCGGTATCGTAACCCATGTTTCATAGCCGTGGTAGTCGCTTTCATCCACCGGGTTGGGATGGTTAAATCCGTAATGCCTCAAATCGGGTTTGATTTTACAAAGGTCGGTTTCCCGTACAAAGCGGTCAATCATCGTATTGGCATGATACTCAGGGTCATCTCCGATGTGGTGGGCAGCAGCAACGGTTGCAGGCGGCAGATAAATAATCCTTACGTCGCTCAGCCTGGACAGGCTTTCCTCCGCTTTTTTCAGATTGTCCATCGTCTTGTCCTCCTTAAAATTGATACTGGTGAGGGATAAGGACTCTATGTCTGCCAGGATGGAACGATCCTGCGTAATCAGGCGGTGTATCGGAATATCTGCGGTTTTCTGCAATTCTTCAATAAAGCGGTTAAGGATGTCTTTAATCGTGGAAAGTGCGGTTATTTCATCCTCCATCTCACTGATATTCTGCCGAAAAACCTCGATTGCTACAACGGCGTCGGGTTTTTGCAGGATTTTTTTGATTTGTTTGATCGAAATCCGCAGCCTGCGCAAAATCAGAATCTGCTGCAGGCGCAAAACGGCAGTTTCGTTATACATTCGGTAGGAATAGTCTTCCCGCCGAAAGCTCTTGATCAGCCCCGCCTGCTCGTAATAGCGCAGCATTCTTGTGGATATCCCGAAGCTTTTTGAAACCTGGCTGACGGTCATTGCCTCCATATTGCCTTACCCTCCTTTCTCAATTCGAGTATAAACCGCGACACGGTGTCGAAGTCAATTACTTTTATAAATAATTTCATTTATTATAAAAGCTGCCCCGGCAGCAAGCGTAAAATCCTTCTGCCGGGGCCGTACTGATAACCTTACTTTTTCAAAATCCCGCCGTCTCCCTATTGCCGGTCTCCCAATGACCACGCCGTCTGTTGTTCCGCTGTTATCTGCAACTGGTTAAAAGTTTTTCAGTCCAGTGAAGCCAGCACGTCCGGAGCATTGATTTCAGGAAGTCGCTCTTATTTACAGGTCAACAGCACAACGGGCAGGATTTTGAGAATCAACATATACCGTTACGATACTTTGCTCACAAACTTCCGGCTGTAACCAGAGAAGATGGCTTTTTCCCTTATAGCGAAACCCTTCTGCTTCGTATGTAAAGCGCACCACATAAGGGCACGACCCATTCCATTTAATAAACAGCAATTGTTTTACAGATGTTACATGACCTTTTGTTTGTGTGCCTTCCTGTAAAAGTAATTTGCGTACCTTTTCTTTTCGATATGAGACCGCACACATGATAATTCCAAAGATCAAAAGTATACAGCCTAAAATTGGAAACCAAACCTTAGGGTCACCTT
>DATAML010000079.1:0-4439 GCA_036260545.1 Caproiciproducens sp. | reverse complement strand
CCGGCGGTGAAAATTAAGCTTGACATTTTCGAACGATGTGCATATAATAATTGACAAAGAGAATAAGACCACAAACTGGTGATTAAGAATAGTAAGCATGCATTTCATTCACCCAGAGAGCCGCAGGCGGTGCGATTGCGGCAGGATGCGGCAGGCTGAATGGACTTATGAGGGCGGAACGAAAAGCGCAGCTTAGTAGTTTCCGACGGGAACTTTGCCCGTTATCAAGGAAGCATACATCGTGGTGTATGGAACAAGCGGGCGATTGATTCGCCAATTTGGGTGGTACCGCAGGAGTGAATGCTCTTGTCCCTGATTTTTCAGGGGCAAGGGCTTTTTTATTTTCTCAAATAAATCCGGTTAAGGAGTTGGTGTTTATGTCGGATGGCTGGTGGCGATGGCCTGTTATGAAATCATTTACAAACAACCGAAAACAAAACTGCTTAACTTTAAGGAGGAAATTATTATGAAAAACACATTCAAAAAATTAACGGCGGTATTTACCGCGATCGCTTTGGCGGCGTCCTGCGCTGCCTGTTCCTCTCCGGCGGCTTCTTCCGCTGCGTCCGCCGCTGGTTCCGCGTCCGCGGCTGCCCCTGCGGCAAAGAATTATAAAGTCGGCGTCATCCAGTTCGCAACACACCCCTCGCTGGCCAACTGTTACAACGGCTTTAAAGCGGGATTAGAGGAGGCGGGCTTCAAGGACGGAAGCAATATCACCATCGACTTTCAGAACGCGCAGGCCGACACCTCCAACAGCGACCTGATTGCGAAAAATATGGTTTCCAAGAAATACGACCTGATCATGGGCATCGCAACTCCGTCCGCCATGTCGGCTTACAGCGCGGCCAAGAGCGCCGATATCCCGGTCGTCTTTACTGCCGTATCGGACCCGCTTGCCGCCGGCATTGTGAAATCCAAGGAAAAGCCGGGCGTTAACTGCACGGGTTCTTCCGATGTTCTCCCGCTGGAACAGCAGATTAAAATGATCCGCGCGTTCCTGCCGAACGCGAAGAAAATCGGCATCATCTACACCACCAGCGAGCCGAACTCCGTTTCCCAGCTCAAGCAGTTCAAGGAGCTTGCACCCAAGTATAATTTTGAAGTTGTCGATGTTGGCGTCACCAATTCCTCCGAGGTTGCCGCGGCAAGCGCGACCGCCGTATCAAAAGGGGTTGACTGCATCAACAATTTCACCGATAATAATGTAGTGGATAATCTTTCCACCGTGCTGAAAGCTGCGGACGGTGCGAAAATTCCGGTCTTTGGTTCCGAAGAGGAGCAGGTGAAGAACGGCTGCCTTGCCTCTCAGAGCATTGACTATGTCGCCCTCGGCAAGGAAACAGGCAAAATAGCTGCCAAAATTCTGAAAGGCGAGGCCAAGGCCGCCGATATCCCGGTCTATGAGGTAAAGGAATGCACCCCCGTTTACAGCAAGGCGGTCATGGAAAAGCTCGGCCTTACCCTCCCCGCCGAATATTCCAAGGCAACTGCGGTGACTAAATAACAGAAAGCTGGTAAATCCCGAATGGATATCGTTCTCGGTCTGATCAGAAGCGTGCTGGAAGAAGGCTTCATTTACGGCATTATGGCGGTAGGTGTTTACGTCACGTATCAGGTGTTGGGGTTCCCGGATCTGTCGGTTGACGGCACCTTCCCGCTCGGCGCGTGTGTAACGGCGGCGCTCATCACCGCTGGTGTGAATCCGTGGCTTGCCTGCCTCATTTCGTTTGTATGCGGCGCGGCGGCCGGCTGTGTTACGGGGCTGCTGCATGTGAAGCTCGGTATTACGGATCTTCTCTCCGGCATTCTGGTTATGACCGGGCTGTGGAGTATCAACCTTGTAATTACCAACGGCAGCGCGGTACTGGCATTCTATAATAAGGATACGGTTTTCACCTCCGGCCCCGCGGGACTTCTGGCAGGCGGCGTTTTGAACTTCCGTGTTCTCATCGTTGTGGCGATATCCTGTATCGTGGTTAAATTCATTGTAGATTTATTTTTGAAGACAAAATCCGGCCTGCTGCTGCGCGCCTCCGGCGACAATCCGCAGTATGTCATTTCGCTCGGCAAGGACCCCGGCACCATGAAAATTTTAGGCCTTGCCCTGGGGAACGGCTTTACCGCGCTTGCCGGATGCATCCTTGCGCAGCAGTCGGAATCCGCCAATGTGGCGAGCGGAACCGGCATGGTGGTCATGGCGCTTGCTTCGGTCATCATCGGTTCCAACCTCTTTAAAAAGGTTAAATTCATGAAGGCCACCACGGCGGTCATCCTCGGCGCAATCGTCTACAAGACCTGCCTTGTCGTCGCGATGCAGCTCGGACTTCCCACGAACTTCCTGAAGCTGCTCATGGCGGTTCTGTTTACCCTGGCGCTGGTATCCAACAATTTGTTTGCAGGCAGGAGGAAAAAACAAAATGTCAACCCAACTCAAATCTGAAACGAATGAAAGCTTTGTCAGCCTGCAGCATATCTATAAGACATTTAACCCGGAATCGGTCAACGAGGTCGTCCTGTTCACCGATTTCAGCCTTGAAATACAAAAAGGACAGTTTGTGTCGGTGGTCGGCAGCAACGGCTCCGGCAAAACGACTATACTGAACCTTCTCTGCGGCAGCTTTCCGGCCGACAGCGGCAGCATTTCCGTAAACGGCCGGGAAATCAGCAAGCTCAAGGAATTTCAGCGCTCAAAATTTATCGGGCGCGTGTTTCAGGATCCCTCAAAAGGTACCTGCCCGGAGCTTACCATTCTGGAAAACATGGCGCTTGCCGATAACAAAGGCGGAGCATTCGGCCTTGACGCGGGCGTAAATAAATGGCGCGTAGATTACTACCGCACTCAGCTTGAGCTTTTGCAGCTCGGTCTGGAGGATAAACTGAACCTGAAGGTGGCCAGTCTTTCCGGCGGCCAGCGTCAGGCACTTGCCCTGCTGATCTGCACTATGACGCCGCTCGATTTGCTGATTCTGGATGAGCACACCGCCGCGCTGGACCCCCGCTCCAGCCAGAACGTGATGGAGCTTACCGAACGGATTGTGCGCGAGAAAAAGCTGACGACGCTGATGGTTACGCATAATCTGAAGTTTGCCATCAATTACGGTGACCGGCTTGTGATGATGCATCGCGGCACGGTTGTTTTGGACGCCGCCGATGAAGCGAAAGCGGCGCTGAATACCAAGGACTTAACAGAGAAGTTTAACGAAATCAGCATTGAGGACGGTAACTGAAAAAGCTCCGGAATAACACTGAAAGGCGCGGGATATCGCCTGAAGGAACAGTCATAATTCAATCTATATTGGGACAGCATTCTGAAAAATCAGTCTGCTGTCCTTTTTCAGGTCAACCGTCCTGCAGGCTCCAAGGGAACAGGGAGAAAAGATTAGAAAGTCCGCAATTTTTATTTAGAATAAAACCTTTGATCCTGTTATACTAATAAGCAAAGGCAGGCGAACGATGATGGAGAATGCAGCGCTGATTCAGAAAATAACCGATTATATTGAGAACCATCTTTCGGAAGAATTGGATTTGGACCGGGTAGCGGATATCGCGGGTTATTCCAAATTTCATCTGAACCGTATTTTTTCAGAAATAACCGGATGCACCATACACCGGTATATTCAAAGGAGAAGGCTCACCGAGTCCGCCAGACAGCTTATTTTCACCGAAAAATCCATTGTGGAGATCGCGTTTGCGGCAGGCTATGAATCACAGCAGTCCTACTCTCTTGCATTCCGAAACCTGTATTGCAATTCGCCCCAGGAGTTCCGGAAAAAACGGGAATTCCGTCCGGTGCAGCTTGCCTACAGCGGTAAGCTGCAAATCCGCCGTCATCACTCTGCCGTTACGATGAAATGCGGGGTGAAAGCGGCATGAATATGGTTCCTTATGTTGTTGAGCAGACGGTTCACGGAGAAAGAAGCTATGATATTTTTTCCAGACTGTTAAAAGACCGAATTGTATTGCTCGGAGAAGAAGTCAGCGATGAATCAGCGAGCCTGATTGTTGCGCAGCTGCTGTTTTTGGAATCCGAAGATCCCGGCAAGGATATTCATTTGTACATTAACAGCCCGGGTGGTTCCGTTACAGCCGGCATGGCGATTTATGATACGATGAATTATATCAAATGCGATGTATCCACTATCTGCATCGGCATGGCGGCGAGCATGAGCGCGTTTTTGCTGTCAGGCGGGGCAAAAGGCAAGCGCTTTGCGCTTCCCAATGCGGAAATCATGATTCATCAGCCGTCGGGCGGCGCAAAAGGTCCGGTTTCCGATATTCAGATTGCGGCGGAACATGTGCTGAAGTCCAAAAAGAGACTCAACGAGATACTGGCCCGGAATACCGGCAACCCCATCGAGAAAATAGAGGCCGATACGGACCGGGACAATTTTATGTCCGCCGAGGAGGCAAAGGCTTACGGGCTGATTGACGCAATT
>DATAML010000057.1:0-12400 GCA_036260545.1 Caproiciproducens sp. | reverse complement strand
GCTTTCGTTCATGGGACTTCCCTGCCCCAACCTTTCTACCGGCGGGCATAATTTCCACGGAAGGTTCGAATACATCCCGGTGCAGTCGATGGACAGCATGACGCAGGTGCTGATAAATATTGTAAAAGCGCTGTGATTTTCTGTCGCATTTTCTTCAGGAATATGTTATAGTAAAGTGATAAAGCAACCGGTCCGTTGCTCTGCGGCACTTGAAGAACACCGAAAAATTTATGCGGCGTCGGGAAGAAAAAGGCGCAGCCAACGCAGCAAACAAAATTGCTCCGCATTCTGCGGCTGCGCGGCTTTCAGTCTGCGGCATCCAGTTGAAACACTATACATTTCATGGTATAATTATACTTTATTAAAAGAAAGCGATTAAAGGGGATTAAGGGAAAATGATTTGTGTCAATCAATATCGCACGCATCTGTGCGGCGAAGTAAGCGAGAACGACATCGGAAAAACAGTGCGCGTAGCGGGCTGGGTTGAAAATATCCGCGACCACGGCGGAATCAAGTTCATCGATCTGCGGGATCATTACGGCGTGGTTCAGATTGTCGTTTATGACGATAATCTGCTCAGGAACGTTACGAAGGAATGCACTGTTACCGCTTCCGGCAACGTCGTGCTCAGAGATGAAGACACAGTCAATCCGAAGATCGCCACCGGTACGGTTGAAGTAAAGGTCACCGCTCTTACGGTTCTGGGCAAAGCGCTCCCCAATCTTCCGTTTGAAGTGGATACCTCCAAGGAGACCAAGGAAGACGTCCGTTTAAAATACCGCTATCTCGACCTGCGGAATCCGAAGGTCCATAACAATATTATCCTGCGTTCACAGGTGATTTCGTTCCTGCGCCGGAAAATGTCTGAGATGGGATTTCTCGAAATCCAGACCCCAATTCTTTCCGCATCCTCCCCGGAGGGCGCGCGGGATTATCTGATTCCCAGCCGCAAGCATATGGGCAAGTTCTACGCTCTGCCGCAGGCGCCGCAGCAGTTCAAGCAGCTCCTGATGGTCTCCGGCTTTGACCGCTATTTCCAGATTGCGCCGTGCTTCCGCGACGAGGACGCGCGCGCGGACCGTTCGCCGGGTGAATTCTATCAGCTGGACTTTGAAATGGCGTTTGCCACGCAGGAAGACGTGTTTGCCGTTGCGGAAGAAGTGCTGGGCGAAACCTTTGCAAAATTTTCCGATAAAAACGTCTCCCCCGCCCCGTTTGTCCGCATCCCGTTTGCAGAGTCCATGCTGAAATACGGCACGGACAAACCTGACCTGCGCAATCCCCTGGAAATCATCGATATTACCGATATCTTTGATAATACGACCTTCGGCCCGTTCAAAAATAAAACCATCCGCGCAATCAGTGTGCCCGGCTGCAACAGTCAGCCGAAGAGCTTCTTTGAGAATATGCTCAAGTTTGCCGAAGAAATCGGCATGAAGGGGCTCGGTTACATCAGCGTAACCGACGAGAACGAGTACAAAGGCCCAATCAATAAGTATCTTCCGGACGACAAACGCGAGGAATTGATCCGCCGCGCGGACTTAAAACCGGGCTGCGTCATTTTCTTCATCGCGGACGATAAGGAAAACGCGCCGAAGCTTGCCGGCCAAATCCGTACTGAGCTTGGCAAGCGGCTGAACCTCATCGACGAAGATTCCTTTAAGATGTGCTTTATCGTCGACTTCCCGATGTACGAAATCGACGAGGAAACCGGCAATTACATCTTTACCCACAACCCGTTTTCCATGCCGCAGGGCGGAATGGACGCGCTTTTGAACAAAAAGCCGGAGGACATTCTGGCTTATCAGTACGACATCGTCTGCAACGGCGTGGAGCTCTCCTCCGGCGCTGTGCGCAACCATGACAACGAAATCATGGTTAAGGCGTTTGAAATTGCGGGCTACACGGAAGAAGACATCAAGAGCAAGTTTACCGCACTTTACAACGCGTTCAAATACGGTGCGCCGCCGCATGCCGGCATGGCGCCCGGCGTTGACCGCATGATTATGCTGCTGACCGGCGAGGAGAATATCCGCGAAGTAATCGCGTTCCCGATGAACTCCAACGCGCAGGACGTGCTGATGGGCGCGCCGAACGAAGTCAGCGAACAGCAGCTGCGCGAAGTCCATATCAAACTGAGAAAATAACCGAGGAGGAGTGCTTTCCATGGTCACCCATGAGGAAATACTGAAAATCGCAAAGCTGGCAAAGCTTTCGGTCAGCGCCGACGAGCTTGTGCGGCTTACCAAGGACATGAACGAAATCATCGGGTTTGCCGACACGATCAACGCGGCCAGCTCGGAAACCTCCGATTTTGACAATATCAATAACCTTTCCAACGCATTCCGCGAAGACGTCGTCATCCCTTCCTACGAGCAGGAAGAAATCCTGAAAAATGCTCCCAATCAGGAAGACGGCTATTTCCTTGTAAAAAAGCGCGCGTAGGAGGGTAACATGGATTACGGTAAAATCAAAAAATTCAACAAGATGCTGAGTTCCAAACAGATTAGCTGTCTGGAACTGACACGCGCGTATATCGACGCGGCGGAGAGCGAAAACGAACAGCTCAACGCCTACGTCGGTCTGACCAATGATCTTGCGGTGGAAACGGCGAAGCGCGTGGATAAGAAAATTGCTTCCGGTGAAGCGCTCCTTCCGCTTGAGGGCATCCCGATGGCGCTGAAGGACAATATCTCCACAAAGGGAATTGAGACCACCTGCTGCTCCAAAATTCTGAAGGGCTACGTGCCGATCTATAGCGCGACGGTCTGGGATATCCTGCAGAACCAGAACGCGGTTCTTCTGGGCAAGGCCAACATGGACGAATTCGCCATGGGTTCCTCCAGCGAAACCTCCTGCTTTGGCGGGGCGCTCAATCCGCACGATTTCAGCCGCGTCGCGGGCGGCAGCTCCGGCGGCGTCGCTTCGGCGGTGGGCGGCAACCTTGCCGTTTACGGCCTGGGCTCCGACACGGGCGGCTCCATCCGCCAGCCGGCAAGCTTCTGCGGTCTGGTTGGCTTAAAACCGACCTACGGTGCCGTTTCGCGCTACGGGCTGATTGCCTACGCCTCCAGCTTCGACCAGATCGGGCCGATCACCACCAGCGTGGAGGACGCCGCGCTGGTGTACGACGCAATTTCCGTCTATGATTCCAAGGATTCCACCTCACGCGGAAAAGCAGCTTCTCCGGCGAGCGAGAACCTTGAAAAGAGCATTAAGGGCATGAAAATCGGAATTGCAAAGGAATACTTCGACGGCATCCGGGACGACGTGAACGAGGCAATTCAAAAAGCCCTTAAGGTATATGAATCCCTCGGCGCGGAGATCGTCTATTTCGATATGCCCTCTCTGAAATACAGCCTGCCGGTTTACTATATTCTTGCCTGTGCGGAGGCTTCCTCCAACCTCGGACGGTACGACGGCATCCGCTACGGCTACCACACCGAGCATTACGCCGACCGGGACGAAATGGTGTGCAAAACGCGCAGCGAAGGCTTCGGCGACGAGGTAAAGCGCCGTATCCTGCTCGGCACCTATGTTTTAAGCTCCGGCTACTACGACGCATACTACAAGAAAGCGCAGAATCTGCGCGGCACCCTTGTAAAGGCATTTAAGAATGCCTTTGAAAAATGCGACGTCATTCTGGCGCCCACCGTGCCGATGACCGCTTTCCCGCTAAACTTTACGGCAAAGGATTCCGTGGAGACCTACCTGACCGACATTTGCACCGTTCCGGTGAATATTGCCGGACTACCGGGTGTTTCGGTGCCCTGCGGCTTTGACGCTTCCGGCCTTCCGATTGGCATGCAGCTCATTGGCAACAGCTTCTGTGAGGCAACGATCCTGAATGCCGCATACCAGTATGAGGCGGTAACAAGGGAAACGACGTTCCGCGCCGCAGATATGGGGGTAAAGCTATGATTAACTATGAACTGGTATCGGGCCTTGAAACCCATATTGAACTGAATACAAAAACAAAAATATTCTGCTCCTGTTCCACCGAATTCGGGGGTGAGCCGAACACCCACTGCTGCCCCGTGTGTATCGGGCTGCCGGGAACCCTCCCCAAGCTGAATCAGGCGGTCGTGGAATACGCGATTATGGCGGGCCTTGCCACCCACTGCGCAATCAGCCCGATCTCCAAAATGGACCGTAAGAACTACGTATACCCCGATCTGCCGAAGGCATACCAGATTTCGCAGTACGATATGCCGCTCTGCAAAAACGGATATGTGGAGCTCTCCAACGGCAGAAAAATCCGCATTAACCGCATTCATATCGAAGAGGACGCCGGCAAGCTGGTGCACCAGCGCGGCAACACCTTCGTGGACTACAACCGCGGCGGCGTGCCGCTGATTGAAATCGTAACCGAGCCGGATATTCGCAGCATAGAAGAGGCGAAGGAATATCTGGAAAAGCTGCAGTTGACCATGCGGTATATCGGAATATCCGACTGCAAAATGCAGGAGGGTTCCCTGCGCTGCGACGTAAATATTTCCGTACGCCCGGTCGGGACGGAAAAGCTCGGCACCCGCACCGAAATCAAAAATATGAACTCCTTTGCCCATATGGCAAAGGCGATGGACTACGAAATCAGCCGCCAGATTGACCTGCTGCAAAGCGGCGAAGCGGTCGTGCAGGAAACGCGGCGCTACAATGAAGAGGAAGACTGCACGGAAAGCATGCGCGGTAAGGAAGACGCAGACGATTACCGCTATTTCCGGGAGCCGGACCTCGTTACCATCAGCGTTTCCAACGAACTGGTGGAACGCCTGCGCGCAAGACTGCCGGAGGAGCCCCACGCAAAGCTGAACCGTTACATGAGTGAGCTCGGTCTGACCGAAGCCGACGCGCAGCTGCTCATCAAATACCGCAAAATATCCGAGTATTTTGAAGCCGCTTCCGACGGCGTAAAGAATCCGAAGGCTGTGGCAAACTGCATCATCGGGCAGATTTTCAGCCGTCTTGACAACGAATCCGCCAAAGAGAGCTTTCAGGTCAAGGTCACGCCGGAAAACCTGAAGCAGCTTGTAAAACTGCTGGATGACGGCAAGATCAAGATGAACCTTTTAAAGGCTACGCTGGAAAAAATGCTGGATACGGGCAAAGCGCCCGGCGAGCTCATCAGTGAAAGTGATATGGGCGGTCTTGATGAAAATGTATTGAAAGAGCTCTGTGAAAAGGCCATAGCGGAGAATCCGTCCGCGGTGTCGGATTATCTCAGCGGAAAAGAAAAGGCCTTAAAGGCGATTCTGGGGGCCGTTATGAAGGCCACGCGCGGCCGCGCCGACGCCGTTCAGGCAGAACAGCTTCTGGTTCAGCTGATTAAAAAATGATTTATCGGAGGGCAAAATGGCAAAGCTGCGGACTGCAAGCATTATTCTGTTCTTTATTACCCTGGCAGGATTCATCTTATGGCGTTTTGCCGTTCCGTTCCCTGACTGGCTGGTACGTGTAAACGGAATCTTTATGCTGGCCGCAATTATTATGTCTGTATTCAGTACGGCAAAAATTGTGATGAGTAAAACCGAGCCAAAATAAAATGCAGCGGCTGCTTCCAAGACCGGAGACAGCCGCTGTTTTATGAATACCTAAATGAAGAATCACCGGACATAGTTGATATCGTCCGTACGGCGTTCCTTGGGAGCAGGAGCGTTTTCAGCAGGATAACCCAGCGCCACGCAACCCAGCGGAATATAATTTTCCGGCAGCCGCAGCCGCTTCATAATATCCTCATCGCGCAGGCCGCACAGAACGGAGCAGATATAGCAGGTTCCGAGGTTGTACGCGTGCGCGGCAAGCATTACGTTCATAACTGCACAGGCAGCGTCTTCACGGTTATATTTTGAGCTTTCCGGCGCGGAAAGAACGATCACAGTAGGTGCATTGTAAAACGGCGTATGGCCGGGCACAAATTTCCCTCCGTTTTTTACGGTAGCGGTTACAATATCGGCGATCAGCTTTTTATCCTGAACGACCGTGAAATGTCTGGCCTGCATTCCCATGGAAGACGGCGCAAACCTTGCCGCCTGCAGGATATCGGTAAGCTCTTCCTCAGAGATTTGTTCTGTTCGGAAAGCGCGAATTGTGCGGCGGTCAAGCAGCGCTTCAATCGTATGGTTCAAAATCATTTATAATTCCTCCCTTTTGCCAGTTGATAAAAATTAAATATTATTATATCTTATCTTTCGTGATTTTTCAACAAAATCGGATGAATAAAATACAAACTTATCATGAATTTCGTTGCCTTTCAAACTAATTTTATTTTAAAAAGGGGATTGACAAATCTCTGTTTTTTGATATAATAGTTCTTGCTGTTTCAAATGTATTTGAGCAGATATCATGCGGAATTGTGTAAAGGTAGCACGACAGACTCTGACTCTGTTTGTGAGGGTTCGAATCCTTCTTCCGCAGCCACGGCCCCAAAACGGGGCCATTCTTTCGAGGTGTGGCTCAGCTTGGTAGAGCGCTACGTTCGGGACGTAGAGGCCGCTGGTTCGAATCCAGTCACCTCGACCATAAAAAACAGTTCGGTTTTTACCGGACTGTTTTTTGTTATGTGTGGCTGATGAGAACCAGCCTTGCTGCAAAAAAGCAGAAAACTTTGCAAAACCTGCGCGGATGTAATCTTTACCGCGGAACGCGTGTTGCTGTACATTACCCGAATCCAGTCACCTCGACCATAGAAAAAGGATCCGCTTTTGCGGGTCCTTTTTCTATGTCTGTGCGATTGGTAAGCAGAACCGGCCGTGATGCAAAAGGGCAGAAATTGTTGTAAAGTCTGCACGGGCGCGGCCTTTTCCGCTGAACGCACACTGCTGTTCATTACCGGCACCATAATGTTGCCGTCAGGTTTTTGGTATTTCGGTTCTGTGAATATCATAGGAACAGCCTTTGCATGATCGATCTCTTTAGAGGAATCAGAAAATGAGAGACAAGCACAAAACAAGATCCTCCTTTAAACCTTTGTGATGCCCACCGGATTGACTGCCACACCGCGAAAACCTTAATCACTAGAGCCAATAAAATAACTCTGAAAATAACATGCACCATATCCATACGGATTGCATCTCCCTGTACGCAAATTTAGCCGTCGATTTTTCACACCATTCCATTATATTTCTGTATCCGTTAGAACAGTATCAAGGTTTGCCGCAGCGTATCAAAATTGCGTTAAGATGGGTTGCATGTATGGATAACATCATAGTTTATATCCATCAAATTTTCATAATTTAAAAAATGCGCTTAAAACGAACTTTTCAGTCCGCTCAAAGCGCATTCTTATGCAGAAGCTGTTTTAAGCCTTCCGATAATGAATCGAAAGGGAAATGACGGCAGTTTCTTGTAGCTGGTAGGAATCTAAGAATTTATTAGGTCCATAAACTGCTTCATGGAGTCCGTTATATATTTGTTCTTATGATAGATAACTTTAAATTTTCTTTTAAATTCAATGCCTTTGACCTGCTTTTCACAAAGCAAACCGGATTTTACTTCATTTACAACTGCACGCCTTGAGATTACGGAAACACCCAATCCCGCCGCAACAGCATTTTTTATGGTATCTGCATTATTGCATGTCCAGGTAACTCTCCAGCTTAAATTATTTTCCGTCATCCTGTCTTCAAATGTTTTACGGGTACCGCTCCCCTTTTCACGAATGATAAAATCTTCCTGCTCCAGTTCTTCGGGTTCAACATCCGGGCAGGCCGCAAAGCGATGACTTGCAGAACAAATAAGAACCAGTTCATCGTCCATAAACGGACGGCAGCACACGTCCGGAGAAGTTATTTCCCCTTCCACAAGGGCAAGGTCAATTTTGTCCTGAATAATCAGATTCTCTATTTTGGCCGTATTATCTTCCACTACTTCTACGCTTGTGAGCGGATTGCTTTTCCTGAAATCCGCCACAAGCCCCGGTAATACATGAGCGCTGACCGTAACGCTTGCGCCAATACGGACGGTCCCGTTTTGGCGCAGCGTTTTCATGTCATTCTCCACCTCGGAATTCATACGGATCATGTGGCGGGCATAACCTGACAGCTTCTGCCCCGCCTGCGTGAGGTACAGCTTTCTGGACAGCCGCTCAAAAAGCCGTACTCCATAGTGGGTCTCCAGTTCCGAAATCGCCTGGCTGACTGCAGACTGCGACATAAAAAGCATTTCAGCCGCTGCCGTCATATTCATCGTATCGCATACTGTCACAAATATTTTATAATGTCTGAGTGTCATATGAGCCTCTAAATATAAGTATTTTATTATGATATCTATAAAATAATAATATTTTACTTATCAAATGTCAAGGCGTATGATAGACAGCAAAAGGAGTAGATGATATGAAGAAACTCACCAACAAGCTGCCCGGCATCGCACTTGCGGCAATAATCGCGGTTCCCGCATGGTTCATCGGCAAAATAATTCCCGTTGTTGGCAGTCCGGTATTGGGAATTCTGTTCGGTATGCTGCTGGCGTTCTGGAAAAGGCCGCAGCGATTGAACGACGGCATCAGTTATACCTCAAAGAAGCTCTTACAGTATTCTATTATTCTGTTAGGCTTTGACATGAACCTGTTCAATGTTTTTAAAGTTGGAAAACAAACGCTGGTATTAATGGCTTTCACCCTAACGGCAGCATTTCTGACAGCCTACGCCGCGGGAAAGCTGTTAAAGATAGACGGCAATACCAAGACCTTAATCGGAGTCGGCTCGGCGATCTGCGGAGGTTCGGCGATTGCGGCGACTGCGCCCGTAATTCACGCGGATGATGATGAAGTGGCCCGTTCCATTTCAACCATATTCCTCTTCAATGTAGCTGCCGCCTTCCTGTTCCCTTTGCTCGGACATGCACTCGGCATGAGCGACCAAAGCTTTGGCCTTTGGACGGGCACCGCGGTAAATGACACCTCCTCGGTTGTGGCGGCAGGCTACACGTTCAGCAGTGCGGCAGGAAACCTCGCTGTTATTGTAAAACTGACCAGAACGCTCATGATCGTTCCGGTCACGCTTGTTCTTGCGCTCTATACAAGCAAAAAGGAGGCCGGTACAAAGAAAGGCAGCTACAATATCGCAAAGATTTTCCCCTGGTTTGTACTGGGATTTGTTGCCGCATCGGTAATCAATACGTTTATTGCCCTGCCTTCCGGCATGGGCACTCTTTTATCACAAACCGGGAAATTTGTCATTGTTATGGCAATGGTGGCGATCGGTCTGAACACGAATCTTGTGAAGCTAGTAAAAAGCGGCGGAAAACCAATCCTGCTCGGTTTTATCTGCTGGGCGGTTCTCGCGGTTACTTCCCTGGGCGTTCAGCATTTTATACTGCATATTTGAATATTTTAATCTGAGATGGCAGACTTCAATCTGAAAATGCTTTCCTGAATTTCTTTCGGCTCCATATGCCCATATCCAAGCAAAAGTTTATCCCGATGATATCCCTTCTGAATGCAGTGCTGCTCAACCGCGGCGATTCGGATACCCAAATCAGCGCATTTTTTTAAAACCGGTTCGTCAAAACACATACCGGGAAACTGCACAGAAAGATGCAGGCCTGCGGCATCGCCCCACGCGCGCCATGTATCGCCGAAAGTATCTTTTAACGCCTTCAGCAGCACGCTCCTGCGTTCCCCGTAAAGCCTGCGCATATTCCGGATATGCCGGTCAAATTTTCTGGTTTGGAAAAACTCCGCCAGAGCCGCCTGTTCAAACGGAGAATTCTGAACATCCGTATGAGTACGAAGCTCGCACCAGTCCCGCTGCAGCTCCCGCGGCAGAATCACATAGCCGACACGGATTGCAGGGAAAAGGACTTTGCTGAAAGTCCCCACATAAATAACCCGTTTGCAACTCATGGCATAAAGAGGCGCTACCGGTTCGCCGATATATCGGAATTCGCTGTCATAATCATCTTCTATGAGGTAAATCCCCTTCTCCTGTGCAAACCGGATCAATTCCGCGCGGCGCCCCGCGGGCAGAATGCCGCCCAGCGGAAACTGGTGCGACGGCGTTACATACACCGCACTTATATCCGCCGCATCCTTCAAATATTCCGGCCGGATTCCGTTTTCATCGACAGGAATCGGCTGAGCCTCGCATCCCGCATCAACAAAGGTCTGCAGAATTCCTTTGTTGCAGGGGTCTTCGATCGCGATCCTGTTTCCGCGCCTGCACAGCAGGCCCGCAATCAGATGAAGCGCGTGGGTTGCCCCCGACGTTATGAAAATATCGCCGGAGTCCACCAAAAGGCCTTTGCTCCGGAACAGCCATGCCGAAATCTCCGCCCGGAGTTCGGGCAGCCCCCGGGGGCCGCTGTAGCCTAGCTGTGCAAGGGATATCTCTTCCGAGGTCTTGTGCAGAATCTGCTGCCAAAGGTATTGCGGAAAACACCGGAGATCCGGCCTGCCGGTCTGAAAATCGGCAGTATACCGCTTCTCCGTTTTTTTCTGTACCGCCGGCGTCGGCTTTGAAATGCCGGGCATACATAAGCCTTCCGCCACCCGCGTGGGTGCCCCCTGACGGCTCAGCACGAATCCCTCCGTAATCAGCATATCGTAGGCCTCGCATACCGTATTTCTGGAAACCTTTATCTGTGCCGACAGTTCCCGCGTAGACGGCAGCGGTTCGCCCGCCTTCATCTTTCCTGCTAAAATCTGTTCCCGGATGGACTGATACAGCTGGCGCTTCAACGGTATTTCATTTTGTTTCTGTAAACTGATACTGTACATAACTCCTCCAAACTGGACCTGTAAAATTCGGGCTGAACTGGAACTTTATTCATACCAGTTCAGCCGTTATAATTATAGCATCTTTTATTGATCCTGTATCATTTTTGTTAAAGGAGTTATTGGATTGAAGCAGGCAAAAGGAATGCTATTTTTACTCGGAGCTTTTACGCTGGCCGGTACCGCGGTGATTGCGGCGCGCTTTGTCACCGGAAAACTGGGAACCTTTACGATAACTGCGGTAAGTCTGTTTTTTGCGCTTCTCTGTCTGATTCCATTTTCGGCAGGAGAAATCAAAAGGTCTGTCCCTCGGCTGTCTTTTTTCAGCTGGGTTACTATCTTTATACAGGCGCTGTTCGGAATTTTCCTCTACCGTATGTTTCTTCTGATTGGTCTGCTGCACACAAGTTCTGTGGAAGCAGGCATCCTAACCGGCGCAACACCGGCAGTCACGGCCATTCTGGCAAAGGTTCTGCTGAAAGAAACCATGAACCGGAAGAAATGGCTCGGGATTCTCTGTACGGTAGGCGGAGTTGCTCTGGTGCAGGGTCTGTTTATGCCTGAAAATAAATTCATATGGGAGCATTTCATCGGGAATATCCTTGTTCTCTGCGCTTCCGTATGCGAATCCCTGTTCAATACGTGTTCCCGTATTGCCGCGGTAAAAGCGCAGCCCAACGGCAGAGGTGAGATTCATCCAATGGTACAGACCACGCTGGTTTCTGCCGTCGCTCTGTTTCTCTGCGTCATTCCGGCGCTGACGGAACGGCCGGTTCAGCTGCTTTCTTCGCTTGGGCCACCGCAATGGCTTTCGCTGCTCTGGTACGGAGTGTTTATCACCGCGCTGGCATTTATATTCTGGTATGAGGGAATCAAGCGCTGCCACGCTTCCACTGCCGCCGCTTTTTCCGGGATGGTTCCCTTTACATCGCTGGTGCTGTCGGTTTTGCTGCTGGGCGAACAAGCGCGCTGGCATCAATGGGCAGGCGGGCTTCTGATCATTCTCGGTATGGTTCTGATCGGATACCGCAGGCCCCAAACCGATAAAGAACCGGCCGCTTCCGAATAATTAAATCCAATTTTTAATAAAAGGCTCTTGACAAATGCAAAGTCTGAGAATAAAATGTAACAAATAAAACAAACCGATGAACAAGAGAAGTAAGTAAAACCGATTGCAATTCAGAGAGCTGCTACCCGGTGCAAATGCAGCGGCATAGATTTTACTGAATGGACTTGTGAGGGCAACCCGAAATTCAGGAATGAAAAGTAGGCGTTGACGGGAACCCTGTCCGTTATCAGTGGGGTACATATGTTAGTATGTAAAATGAGCGGGTGAATTTTTCACCAATTTGGGTGGTATCGCAGAAGCAATTTAAGCTTTTGTCCCTTTTTAGGGGCAAAGGCTTTTTTTATATTTAATTTTAAAAAAGGAGTGAAAAGTATGTTAAAACCGACCCTTAACGAAATCAGCGGCTTTCGGAACGATTACCGCGTGATTCCGGTATGCAGGGAAATCTACGCCGACCTTGTTACCCCGATTGTAATGCTTCAAAAGCTCTCCCGGCTGAGTAAAAAATATTATCTGCTGGAAAGCATCGAAGGCGGCGAGCGATGGGGACGGTACTCCTTTTTGAAAATTAAATATAAAAAAAGCCTTTGCCCCTAAAAAGGGACAATAGCTTAAAA
>DATAML010000051.1:0-4505 GCA_036260545.1 Caproiciproducens sp. | reverse complement strand
CTGGGTATAAGCATATAATTGTGGGCCGATAGGCTTGAATTCCCAGCCTTCTGTAAGCTTTTCGTTCCAATTATCGCTATTATTACCGCGTACCGTTCCGATCAACTGTATCTTTGCGGTAAACGGGCTTTCTTTCACATTTCCGCCACTGCTCTGTTTGACCAAAAAGCCGGGAGTCGAAACGGAATCGGTCAAGATACACTTCCCGCTATGGTCTGTGTAATCCGCAAAAATGCTGATTTCCTTTGTGCCCGCCTTAACGGTAACCTTAACATTGCCGACACCCGGGGCAGTACTTCCGTCAGCACCGATAGCCCCGTCCCACGCGTCATTAAAAGCGACCTTATATTCCAGGTCGGTATCTTTTGCCAGCGGGGATTGAAGCTTGAAGGTCTGCATGAAAATGCCGCCGCCTATGTACTCCATATGCGCGTTAGGGTCATCCTGCTTCCAGTTTTTCAGGAGATTCCCTCCGGCGTCCACGGCTCCGATGGTATCAATACTGCCGACCCAAGTCGCTGATTTTGGGAATGCGTCCGCATTATTTATGGAATCCTGCAGGCCTTTTTTGCTGTAACGGATGTAGACTGTTTTTTTCTCCGGAACCGTTACCGTTTTTTCGCTTGAAAAAGCCTGGTATTTATGCGTTCCGGCTGTCAATTCCACCGCGGCCTCATACAAGCCGTTGGTGTAAACACCCATTGCCACATTCACTGCCTGCGGGGTTCCGCTGTCCACGGTAAGCGTTGGCGACGGATCCTCTGCGGCCGCTGCCGGAACCTGTAGGAACGGTACGTTGTACATCAGGATTGCCAACGCCAGACAAAGGCTCAGCATCTGTAATGTACATTTCTTGACTTTTAACATTTTCTCCCTGCTCTCCTTTTAATTTATAATTAACCCGTACATCTGTAAGGGCAATTACACCTGCGCACCCCCAAAGTCCTTTCGTTTGTTTTTTAGATAATAAATTGTGGACAATCGCTAATTTATTGTTACATATCGCCATAATACTATTAAAAAATATTCCTGTCAATAATTTTCCTAAAATATTCTAATATATAATAAAATGCAATTTTATTTTTAGGATTCAGGCCTGTTTCACTTCTGCTTGCCTTCTTGCTGCCATCGAATGATAAGTTCCGCCCTCTCCGCATGCTTAAACTTTAATCGGTTCTTGATCATAATGAAATGCCGTGTCCGCCAATGTAACGATAAGAACATAAATCGCGGAAAAAGTTTTTATTGATTCCCCGGCATAATCAGAAAGAAACCGGATTTGTGTGACAAAATTAACCAAGCTATAAAAATTCTTAACATGAAATTAATATTAATATTATAAACTGTTATCAGTCTGTTGATTTGTAAAAGAAATAAATCAAAAATTAAAGGAGGATCTTTATGAAAACAAAGGCCGAACTGAGGAAACGGTTTTGGGCTCTGCTTTTAACAGCTTCCCTTCTGCTTTCCCTGATTCCGGTGCAGGCGCTTGCGGCAAACGGCACCGAGTCTCCCCTGGATTCCTTCGGAACTCTTCTGACCGACCTCGGCAGCCTGCGGATCAGCAAGGATTCCAACGCGGAAGGAGGGTGCGCGGAAATTGTCCGGTATAATCCCGACAACCGTTCATATTACGTGGTGGACGGCGTAGATAAACAGCTGTCCATCGTAAATCTGAACAGTTTAAAGGACAGCAAATCCGAAAATACAGGCCTTGCAAAAACAAAAACAATTAATTTCTCGGATATGGCAAAGTATATCCCCGGCTTCACCTTCGGCGACCTGACATCCGTCGCCATCGACACCAACCGGAACCTTGTCGCCGTTGCGGTGCAGGAACAGGACTACACAAAAAACGGAGCGGTGGTTCTGCTCGATTATGACGGAAACTACATAAAATATTTTCCCACCGGCGTACAGCCCGACATGGTCTGTTTTTCACCGGACAGCAACTACATTCTTACCGCCGATGAAGGTGAACCGCGCGGGGGCTACGCCGCGGGTACAACGGACCCGAAAGGTTCCGTAACTCTGATCAATATCTCCTGCGGGATTACGGAGGCGTCCGGTAAAACCGTCACCTTTAATTTATTTGATGCGCAGAGGGCACAGCTTGTCACGGATAACGTCATTTTGAAGAAGGGCGCTTCGCCGTCCGCGGATCTGGAGCCGGAATACATTGCCGTCGCCGGGGATAAGGCCTACGTCACCTGTCAGGAGGCAAACGCCATCGCGACGCTTGATCTGAAAACCGCCCGGTTTACCTCGGTCAAGGGCCTCGGTTTTCAAGATTTTGGCAACGTTCCGGTGGACGTCCTGAAAAGCGACAGCGCCGGCATCAAAGACTCTGCGAATCCGGAGCTGCAGCCAAACCTGAGAGGCATTTATATGCCGGACGGAATCGCAGCGTATCAGGCCGGCGGAAAGACCTACCTGCTGACCGCCAATGAAGGCGACAGCCGTTCCTGGCCTTCCTATACCAATGAAAAGAAGGTAAGCTTCAAGAGCGGTTACAAAAAGCTTACCTGCCTGGATACAAGCGATTACGACGGAAATTTTGAAGCCGGAAAAAGTTATCTGTTCGGCGGTCGTTCCGTCTCCGTTTGGGACGCCGACACCATGAAACAGATAGCCGACACCGGTTCGGATTTTGAAACCATTACGGCAAAAGCAAATCCCGCCCATTTCAACTGTTCCAACGATGATGTGGAGGCAGACAGCAGAAGCAATAAAAAGGGGCCGGAAGCGGAATTTGTCACAACCGGCGCGGTGGATGGAAAGCCCTATGCTTTTATCGGCCTCGAGCGGATTGGCGGCGTTCTGGCCTATGACATCAGCAGCATAACGGCCCCCAAGCCCGTGGATTACCTGAACACCCGTGATTTCAGCGCCCCGGTTGCGGGAGATGATTCGCCGGAAGGCCTGGACTTTGTACCGGCCGCGGACAGCCCGAACGGTTACCCGCTTCTGCTTGCCGCCAACGAGGTAAGCGGTACGGTATCCATGATGAAAGTGGGAGACACAAGGTATACGCAGAACCGTACGGTTACCATTTTTCACACCAACGATATGCACGGTTCCCTTGTGACTTCTTCCGGCTCCGTGGGCGCGGATTACGTCTCCGCAATGAAAAAGAGCGTTCCGGGTTCCCTGCTGATCGACGCGGGCGACGCAACCCAGGGCAGCTCCTTTGCAACGCTCACACAGGGGAAAGACGTAATCCGCCTGATGAACGCGGCCGGGTACGACGCGATGGCTTCCGGCAATCACGAATTTGATTACGGACAGGATCCGATGCTGAAAAATGCGCAGGCAGCGGAATTCCCGATTGTTGCCGCAAATATCCTGAAAAACGGCGCGCCGTTCTTAAAGGGGAATTCCTACTGTGGCGGCAGCCTGATCAACAACGGACGGTATCAGATCGAATACGCACAGGGTCTGAAAATCGGTATTTTCGGAATCACTACGCCGGAAACCGCTACGAAGACCAATCCGGTCGGCATTCAGGGGATTGACTTCGGCAAGAATGAGACGTCCGCTGTTGCGGCCACAGTTCAGAGCCAGATTGACACCCTGAAAAACACCGAGAAATGTGATCTTGTGATTGGCGCAATGCACATCGGCGACGACCCTTCCAGCGATGTTACCGCAAAGGCAATCGTCGCAAAGGTTCAGGGTCTCGATCTCCTGATTGACGGTCACAGCCATGAAACCGAACAAATAAGCAATATATCCGGAACGGACGGAAAAACGATTTCTGTTGTTCAAACCGGAAGCTCCAGCAAAAACATAGGCGAAGTGCAGATCAGCTGGGACGGCAGTAAAGCGGCCAATGTAACCACCAGACTGATAACAGCCGCAGCCGTAAAAAGTACTTATACCGCGAGTCCCTTCATAACCCAGATGGCATCCATGATTGCCGGCGCCCAGGCGGACCAGTTAAAACCGGTCATCGGCACGACCAAAACAACGCTTTGGGGCGGCACGGTCAACGGCATCAACGAAGCACGCCTTGCAGAAACAAATCTCGGTTCCCTTGTGGCGGATTCCATGGTCTGGCAGGCAAAACAGTTGATTAAGGACGGTGCTTATAAGGACCTGCCCGTCGTGGCGCTGCAGAACGGCGGCGGCGTACGCGCAGTCATTAAGGCAGGAAATGTGACCGTGGGAGATGCATTGAATGTGCTTCCCTTCGGGAATACACTCGCCTTCAAGGAGATCACCCCAGCCGTCCTGTATTCCGCGCTGGAAAACGGCGTCTCCGGCGTAATCAGCCAGGACGCTGCAACCGGTAAAATTACCGGCGCAGCAGGCTCTTTCCCGCAGGTTTCCGGATACAAATTCACCTACGATCCCCGAAAAGCGAAGGGGTCCCGCGTAACCTCTCTTATTCTGGAAAACGGCACGGTGCTGCAGCGCAGCGATACTTCTACGAAGCTGGTGCTGGCCTCCAACGACTTCGAGCTTGCCGGCGGAGACGGTTACACCATGCTGATTGGCCTCAC
>DATAML010000046.1:0-7212 GCA_036260545.1 Caproiciproducens sp. | reverse complement strand
GATGAAAGATACAATCTTGTTGTCTCAAGTATGTCTGAACTAAACAATGTATATACTGCAGTAAAATATTGCCTGATTACGATTTTTATTAGAATATTAGCTTTAAATGAATCCCTACCATGTAAATCAAATATTTATAATTTTGATAAAACACAACGTGGAAACATAAAAAATCTTTTGTCTGATATTCCAATTTCTTCAACTTCACAAGTAATTATACGAGAATCTTTCAATAAATTTTCTGAAGAAAAATTAGTTGCAAAATTTTTGCAAAAGGGCATTTGGGAAGACAGTAAAATTGAGAATATAATGATAATCAATGATTTGAGCGAATTAAAAAATGCATTTTTGGAATCTAAAGAAATTCTAAAAAATAATCTTTATATCGATGCTAAATCCATACGACAGGTACTCCCTATTGATTTAGAGCAAATTTCATCATTTGATAGTGTATTTGTCAAAAAAGAAGGTAATGAAGATTGAATGATATTATTAATATTGGATTGATTCAAACTAATATTAAAGAAAATGAAGCATGGCGAAATGGAAAAACTGTGCGAATAGATGGCAAAATTGACATGGAATATATGTACGAAGAATTGGTATGGCAACAAATCTTGGAAGCATTTTCATATTTTAAACAAACAAATAATATTCCAGACATTATAATTACTCCAGAACTAACTGTGCCATTACCTTATAAAGGTAAATTCATTTCCTTTTGCAACAAACTTGGAACTATAGGTATTGCTGGCTTGGATTTCATAGATGATGGCAAAAGTGTTGAAAATAAAGGCATTCTAGTAATACCACAGTTTTGGCAACCGACTTCAGAAAATAAAAAGAGGAAATCTTCTTACGCTCAAATTTACTATTTTGGCAAGAGATATTATGCAAAACCAGAACTAGATATGTTCTCGAATAATGGTCGGAGGGAAATATCGAATCAAGCTGTTTATATAATTGATGGAAAAGTATTTGGACGAATAGGTCTTGCAATTTGCGCCGATATTTTTGATGTACAAAGATGGGAAATCTATCGCGGAAGAATACATCATTTTTTTATAATTGCTTATAACAAAGATACAGACACATTTATCAATTTTGCACATACTATTGCAAGAACTGTTTATTGTAATGTTGCAATCTGTAATGCAGGAGAATTTGGAAATACAATTATAGTGTCGCCCTATAAAGAAGGTTATAAAAGAGTTTCCTTTAATGAAGTCGGACAAAATATTAAAAACTATCAAATCATTCCCATACCAGTAGCAGAACTTGATAATGCACAAAAAAGTAGTAACAAGGCTTTTAAAACACAACCACCCGGGTATGAGCAAAGAAGTATCTATGCTCCAAATCCTCAAATTCAGCAGCTAGAATTAAAAATATAGAATGCTGGCCTTTATTCTAAAACAGTTAGTTCTCCACTATCAACGCAAATGGAGTCAAAAAAATTATTCGCTCACAGTTCTCAAAAACAACACAGACTTTCTAGCTCTTATGTAATAGGCCTCAGCAAGCAAAGCACAACAGTGTCCGTCTGTGCCGTTTTTGTGCCCTGCTCGCAGGTATTGCTTTTCTTTTATTGCTCTCCTGTGCACTTCCAAACCTTTGGATATTTTTTAATACAAGGTTAACATACCAATGTCCTTGGGTAATGATTCTCTTATGTAAATTTGTTTTTGATTGTGGATCAATACTCTACCGGACCACCGGCACCAATATTTCCCACGTAGAATTATTTCTTCGTGGGTATTTCTTTGTCTGCTGAGGGCGGGCTCTTATAGAGCCTAATCAAATTTTCGACTTAACTCGAGTTTATAACTGTTAGCACAAAAAACAGGACCGGAATCTGGATGCTTGTCCAATTCCGGTCCTGTTCATCTCTGAAACTGCAAATTTTTGCGTGGCATCCTACACCCGTTAATCCTGATTTTCATCCAGAGATTGATAGAGCCAGGCAAAGTAAGCTGCAACCTCAATGGCTTATCAGTGGATGATAAATCTACATTGCAGATAACCAGTGAACTTTTCTAATATTCCGATTAAAATACCCCAATTTGCCTTGTGGAATCACCCCTCGGCCTTATTCCGGTTTTGACATCCACACGGACGGAAGCATGGGTCAACAAATGATTTTTGCTGTCGTAGACGTCGATCATGACATAGGCCGTGCCGACTCCCTTGCCTGTGACCTGAACATTGCTGTTTTTCAGCCTTGCCGCGGTTACGGCCTTATTATTATTTGTGGAATAGACTTTCACGGACGCAGCTTTGCTTCCGGTCAGCCTGACGCCAATCTGATACTGCCCGCCAACGGGCATCTGATAGTCCTTTGTGTCCAGTGTAATGGAATCGCCCGTACCGGCAATGACGTAATAGCTAAAATGATCGGTTTGGAAAACGAGAAATCCGTTTTCCACCACCGCTTTCAGGTCGGTGAAGGTTTTCGTGCCTTCCTCATACCGGAAAATATGCGGTGTACCGTGGATTCCGGCGGGAATGGCCACCTTGACCGTAATGCTGCCGGTAAAGGACGTGATCGGGTTCCCGTTCTGATCAAGCAGCTTAATATTGTAGACGAACGGGGAACCGATCAGATTCAGACTCGTTTGATTAATGACCAGATGGTAAACCGTGGTGCCCTGCGGGTCGGAAATGCCACCCGTGTTTCCCGGAGCGGATGGCGTACCGTTCGCCGCTTCTGGGGTAACGGCAAGCGATACCCCTGTCACCCATGCCGGGAAAGTTGCGCCGGAGAGGTTAACCGTTGTGTTCGTGGGAGTATCCGTTACGGACGTGGGAAGCGACGGTGTAGATGAGCCGCCGCTGGATGATGAAGGATGTTCTTCCACCGTTACCGGGAAGGTGGTTGTCATGCCATTATAGGTTATGGTCAAAGTCTGCGTTCCGGTTTTGGAACCGTCGAATCCGCTGACCATTGCCGATGTCACTGGGATATCCTCCGACGTGCCGTTGTCATAGGCTGCCGTAATCACAGCACCGGTCACATCCAGAGTTTCCCCATTATAATAGATTGTTTTGGCAGGAAGCGTTTTTACGGAGATGCCAGTAAAGATGCGCGCATTGACCGGAAGCGTTACGCTGCCGGAAACCGACGGCACCGCAGAGGACACCGCGCAGACTGTCAGGCTTGCCACCGTTTCGTCCGTCCCGATCGTAAGCGTCCCGCCTTGATCGATTTTGGTATTTGCGCTTTGATTTCCGGAAAGGCCCCAGCTTACCGTCTGCGAAGGGCTGTTGCCGCCTGAAACAGTTGCGCCGAGATGATACGTTGAGCCCTGTTCGGCGCTTGCGGGCGCGCTTGTTATGGCGACGCCGGAAACCGAGGACATGCTTACCGGAACTGTAATAGCGTCCGCGCTGTTGTTGGAATTGTCAACTGCGCCAATCACAACATCGTAATCGCCGTATGGCAGACTTCCGATGGAGAACGAATAATGACCGTTTGGCGTCTTGGTGCCGGAAACGGCGTCTACTGTCTGAACGGCGCCCGCCCCGACTTTATAGGTGATTTGATTCACACCCGCACAAGCGTCGATTACCACGACGCCGATTTGAGCGCCGGAATCGTAGATTTTTTGTCCCGAATACGCGTAAGACACCGTGATGGCAGGCTTCGTATGATCCGTCACAATTGAATCGCTGGCGGCTTCGCTTACGTTGCCCACTTTGTCCTGCGCCCGCGCATAAACCGTTCCCTTGAAATCCGGCTGAATGCTAAAAGAGCCCGAGGTGACCCACTTGTTCTGGTCCAGACTGCCGCCGTCCGGGACGATTTCATACTGGTAAGTATCAATGCCGCTCCCGACGTCCTGCGCGCTGACAGTACCGTCCACGGTATCGTTGAAGAATTTATGGAAGGTCAGAAAATTCAGGATGTTTTTAACCGGATTTGTCTGATAGGCTATGACAAGATTCGTCGGCGCGGTCGTGTCGATGCAGACCGTAACACTTGCCTGTGTGCCCGTTCTGTTAAGCGCGTCGATCACGCGGAAAGAAACCGTCGTCGTCCCCTCCGCGGAAACCGCAGCGGAGGTTCCGTCCGTCCACTTATTGCCGTCAAGGCTGTACTGAAGTTTTTCCGAACAGCCATTGGTCGCCGTGAACGCCGCCGAGACGGTCTGTGATGTTTTATACCAGTTGGAGGCGGTGTACTTGCCTGCGTCCGTGATTATCGGAGCCTTTGGAAGCGTGTCGTCGATCTGCGTGACCGTCACGTCCTTGGTCGCGGTTTTGTTCCGCCCGTCGGTGACGGTAAAACGGAACGTTCCGTTTTTACCCGCTGTGAAGGTGATGCCGGTCATGAGGGACTGCGGCGCGCCGAAATCCGTCTGCCCGGTTGCTTTGAACGCCACAGAGACGCTGCCCGCCGATTCCGAATCATACGTCGTCGTTGTGACCGTGAGGGGTATGGACGCCGCCCACTGCGTTTGATCAGTAATATTGCCGGTTACGGAGATCGTCGGGTCGGCGTATGTCACAGTGACATGCGCCGTCAAAATTGCCTGATTGTAGTTTTTGCTGTCCGTCGGTTTAAATGTAACTCCGTAATCTCCGGGAGACGTGACTTTTTTGGTCGAATCCGTCCACTCGAATGTACCGGGAATTTCCGTGTTGTTTGCTCCGAGCATTTTTCCGCCAGTGAATGCGGACTTGGAAAGTTCAGAACCGTACGCAACCGGCGAGGCCATGGGAGCCGTGCCCAACTTCGGCGTCCGTTTTGCGACGGAAAAATCGCTGATGTTTGAGGAAGCCGGGTTATAGTTGCCGTCACTCAAATAGGACGCTTTCAACGCATGGCTGCCCGCGCCGACATTGCTCCATGTATAGTTAGCGGAGCCGTTGGCCGATAGCCTATCTGCATCCAATAACGTATTGCCGTCATAGAACTCCACAACTCCCGTGGGGGAATGGCCGGGAACGCCTGTGACCGTCGCGGTCAGCGTTACGGTATCGCCGGTCTGCGCGCCGCCGCTTGCCGGGCTCGTGGTGATTGAAACGGAGGCGTCGGCTTTGCCAATTGTAAAAGTCTTGCTTAAGTTGCCCGTATAATTGTTGATTCCGGACACAATAACTGTGGCGGTTCCTGCATCAGTATTAGGGCCATAGGATACGGTATAATCCGTGCCTGCTACCAAAGTGATACCGCCATCCTTAACGCTGGGCTCCGGCTGGATTCGACTTCCTGTGTAGGTACAGTCGGAAATAGCCGCAATGGCGCCACCGCTGATATTCTTTTGTGCGATGGAAAAGTCAGCGGTCAGTATTTTACTGTAATAGGAATCTGTTGCATCCGGTGTCGCCGACACCGTATAGTTCCCGCAGTTTGTGGGGGATGTGGGGCTGGGGCCATATGTAGTTGCAGACCCGTCTTTTCCGGTGTACCTAAAATTGCCGCTCGCACTGCCGCTTACCGTGGGCGAAATGGCGTCGCCGTACGTGTAGGAGCTGTTTACGGAAAGGACAGGATCCATTTTCAGCGCGTTCGAGCCCGCATTGGTCACGCTGCCGTAATAGCCCGTGTAAGCTGTATTGTTCGCTGTGATGTTTGCCGTCGTTTTTTCATTGGCAGAGTTGGCGGGAAGGTAAAGGTACAGCTTTCCATTCGCGTCCGCCTGCATGTCGGTGATTCCATAGGAAATCGCAGAGCCGCCCTGTGTCAGGGTAAGCGCAGTCACGACATCCGCGTTTTGGGAAGGCAGGGTGACCGTGGTCAGATAGACATTGCTGCCGCCGCTCTTATTTTGCAGCGTGCCGTCGGATGACCCTTTCTTTCCTTTCCCGATTGCGCTGTTTCCGCTTGCTTTGACGCTGCCGCCGGAAATATAAACTGTGCCGCCGTTGCCATCAAAGCCGCCGCCGATGCCCGCGCCGTATTCTTTGTACTCGCTGATGCTGGTTGCCGTGACCGTGCCGCCATTGATAACAACCGTGCCGCCGGAGCCTTCAGCCCCCCCGCCGATACCCGCGCCGCCACCGTCACCGGTCGCCGTGACCGTACCTCCGTTGATCGTGACCGTGCCGCCGTTGCCGTTGCTGCCTGCGCCACAACCGCCGCCGATACCTGCGCCGGTGGCGCCGCCAATTGCCGTGACTTTGCCGCTGTTGATCGTAACGCTGCCGCAGTCTACGCTTGCGAGGGCGTCACCCATGCCGCCACCGATGCCCGCGCCCGACGTACCGCCTTGCACCTTCAGAGAACCGCCCCCCGAAACGGTGAGCTCTGCGCCATCCTTGACCGCTATTCCCGGGTAACCTTTGTAGCTTTGCAGCGTGTTATGATAGATCAGATACAGGTTTACTTTCGCGCCCGCCGCGATGGAAAACGCGCAATCTGTGGATTTGATATTCAAACTGTAAATATAAATATCATGCGTTCCGCCCGTAACAGTAATCGAATTTGTTGTTGCAGTAGAGCCTAGCTGTTGGATCGTATAGCTGCCGTCGGAGTTTGGCTTAGCCGGAGTTCCGCTCTCCCCAGTCCCTGTGACGGTTCCGTCGCCGATAGTGATACTTCCCATATCGATATACAGCGTCGTAGGATTACTGCTTCCCAGTGCAAGGCGGGCAGCCATAAAACCGCTGTCCGCGCTGTCCGTGCCGCCGCTGTCGCTTACCGTTGCCCACGCCCCCACCGTGTCTACCCCGAAAATACTGAGTACCAGTGCAAAGCTTAATAATAGAGATAACGCCCTTTGACCGATTGGATTCCTGCTCATGTCTTTTTCTCCCTTAGTACTGCAAATTAAATTTCTTTATGGACATCAAAGTCCGATTCAAAGATGCCGCTACGGTGCGTCGCGGAGGGTAAAAAGAATACTGTCCAGCGTCAGGCGAAGCGGTTTGGAACTGCCCGCCTGCCAGAAAATGCTTTTATCGTCAAAGCACACTCTTTGGAACATCTCTCTTTCCCTGATACTTCGGAACTGAGCGGTTTCAATTTGCCGCTTCATACTGAATTCAAGCGTGCTGCCGTCGCTGAAGGATATTTCCATCCTATAATCGTCCTTGGGAACGGCTTTAACGATTCTGCTCATTAATCTGCCCAGCTCCTTTTCGGTTTAAATGCAAAAAATCCCATACTGCAATTTTACAGCATGGGATTTTGACTGTATATCCGCCATATGGCCTATTTTTGGGATAAAATTCAGATCAAACCGTTCCTGCGGGCGATATTGAGGGCCG
>DATAML010000020.1:0-1840 GCA_036260545.1 Caproiciproducens sp. | reverse complement strand
GCTTTACAATCCCACGGATATGCCCCAGACGTTCCTGTGGTGGGCAAACCCTGCCGTAAGCGTAAACGACCATACCCAGTCCATTTTTCCGCCGGACGTCCACGCGGTGATGGACCACGGAAAGCGCGACGTTTCCAAATTTCCCATCGCGACGGGCGTGTATTACAAGCATGATTACGGCGCCGGCGTGGATATCTCCCGCTATAAAAACATTCCCGTGCCGACCTCCTATATGGCGTACCATTCGGACTTCAATTTTGTCGGCGGCTACGACTACGGCGTGGAAGCGGGTATCCTGCATATCGCCGACCACCATGTTTCGCCGGGCAAGAAGCAGTGGACATGGGGCAGCGGTGAGTTCGGAAAAGCGTGGGACCGCAACCTCACGGACAAAAACGGCCCCTACATTGAGCTGATGACCGGCATGTTTACCGACAACCAGCCGGACTTTACGTGGCTCAAGCCCTTTGAGGAAAAATGCTTCACCCAATATTTCATGCCCTACAAAAAGGCAGGCAGCGTCAAGAACGCAAGCACGGAGGTCGTTCTGAATCTGGAAACGGACGGAAAGACCGCGGGCATCTGCGTATATGCCACCGGCGTTTACAATAACACGAAAATTATTTTGCAGGCGGGCAGCAAAACGTTGTATGAAACCGTTCAAAAAATTTCGCCGAACGATGTGCTAACCTCGGAAGTCCCGGCGGAAGGCATAAAAAAGGAAGACCTGACCCTGTCCGTTTACGACGAAACGGGCCGGCTGATGCTCAGCTATACCCCCGCGCCGGAAAAGATCGAGAAGCTCCCGGAGCCCGCACAGCCCGCAAAAGACCCCAAGGAAATCGCAACCAACGAAGAGCTGTACCTGACCGGCCTGCACATTGAGCAGTACCGCCACGCCACCTACCTGCCCGACCCGTATTATCTGGAAGGGTTACGGCGTGACCCGGGCGACAGCCGCATTAATAATGCCTACGGGCTGCTGCTGTTCCGCAAAGGTCTGTTCGGTGAAAGCGAAGTGTATTTCCGCAAGGCGGTGGAACGCATCACCTGGAAAAACCCCAATCCGTACGACAGCGAGCCATACTACAACCTCGGCCTCAGCCTGCTGTACCAGAAGCGTTGCAACGAAGCCTTTGACGCGTTTTATAAAGCGACATGGACCAGCGCACAGCAGGAAATGTCTTTCTATCACCTTGCCGCCATTGCCGCGGGCAAAGGCAGCTGGCAGAAAGCTCTGAACTACGCGGAGCGTTCTTTGGTAAAGAACCTGCACAACATCAGGGCGCGCGGTCTGAAAGCGCTGATTCTGCGCAAGCTCGGAAAAACCGGGGAAGCAAAAGCGTTTCTGGCGGAAAATCTCCGCGTAGACCCGTTTGATTATATTTCCCGTCTGGAGCTGGATTCCCTGACTGGCGCAGGACACAAGGAAACGCTCGCCCTGATGCGCAATGAGCCGGAGACCTTTCTTGAGGCCGCTTCCGAGTACGCCCTCTGCGGCTGCCTTGAAGAGGCAATCGGCGTTCTGCGTCTGTGCACCGCAAAACATCCGATGCTCGCCTACTACGAAGCCTATTATCAGGCTTTAAACGGCAGCGCCGAAGCAGGCAAAACCGCCCTTGCGGAAGCCGCGAAGCGCAGTCCGCTGTACTGCTTCCCGAACCGGCTGGACGACATCGCCGTTCTGGAATATGCCGTTGAGGCAGCGCCGTCGGATGCAAAGGCTCCGTATTATCTGGGCAACCTCTGGTACGACCGGAGACAGTTTAAAAAGGCGCGTGCGCTTTGGGAAAAGTCCGTACAGCTTGACGATCAGTTCCCGACCGCATGGCGCAACCTC
>DATAML010000122.1:0-3281 GCA_036260545.1 Caproiciproducens sp. | reverse complement strand
TTGGAATAAACGGCGTTAAAGGACGGGTCGTCCTTGCCTTTTACGACGTAATACACACCGGTGCTGTTTCTTCTGGGCTGCATGCTGACGAGGGTGATTGCAAGATACCGTGTGTATAAAGAGGTTTACTGGATTACCTGCCGCACGATTTCCCAGCTTTATCTTTTTGACCAGAACCGGATCGATAAGGATGTGCTGCAGGGAGTTTTTTATAGGACATTGAGGAAGAATGCGGGAACGGTTCTTGTTATGGATGGGCAGGGTTCCGAAAAAATAAATAAGTGGGAAACGTTCCGGAAGATTTTCCAAGGCGCCGAGGCCACTTTGTATCTCGTTATGGTTGGAATGTCCGCCGGGGTGCTTTGGATCAGCATTTTACTGTTCTTCAACTTCAGCTGGGCAGGATATGCGGCGGCAACCGCTTTGGCGCTGGCCGACTTGTTCTACTGGAGCAGGCACTATTACAAACAGCTTACCGGTGTGTATTACGTCGTAAAAGGCAAGGACGACCCGTCCTTTAACGCCGTTTATTCCAAGGCGTGGTTTTTACACTATTATTAAACCCGGGGAAATCCGGGCAATCAATATGGCGGTGATATTTACGGAAAAGATCAGACTTCAATATCAATCCTATCCTGTAACGGTTTATCACAGACAGGGAGATACGGATGAGAAAATCGTATTTTTGCACGGCGGCGGAGTAGACAGCGCGATGATGTCCTGGAAAGAGGTCATAAACCTTATGGATTCACGCTACGACCTGTACGCGATTGACCTGCTCGGTTACGGCGAAAGCGGCAAGCCCGATATCGAGTACTCCATTCCGCTGTATGTGGAGCTTTTACACAGCGTCCTTGAGCAGCTCGGAATCGAACGGACCGTCCTTGCCGGACTTTCCTTGGGCGGGGGAGTATGCCTCGGCTTTTCGCTGAAATATCCGCAGACGGTAAGCAGGCTGATTCTGACAGCCACCATGGGGCTGTGTGAACGGATGCCGTTTCATTCCCTTTGCCGCTGGTTTGTCCGTTCCCCGCTGAATCTGAAATCCTATGACTGGGTACGGAAAAGCAAAAAACTGTTGAAATGGGAACTGGAATCCGTCCTCTTCGGAGACAAAAAGAAAATTACCGACGAACTGGTCGATACCCTTTTTCAGTTGATCCGCGAGCCGGATTGCGGGAAGCCGTTTGCGTCTTTTCAGTGCTACGAAATGGGGAAGGCAAAAATAACGACGGAACTCACGCCGCATTTAAGCGAACTGAACATGCCGGTTTTGCTGGTAAACGGCGAAAAAGACTCCGGCGTGCCGGTGCGGTTCGTTCTTGCCGCCGCAAAAGTGATCCCGGATTGCCGCGTACATATCATGAAAGGCTGCAGGCACTGGGCGCAGAAGGAAAGACCGGAGGAATATGTAAAGGCTCTGGCAGATTTTCTCGGGCAGAAGCCGGAAAACTCTTGTTAATCTTTACAAAAGAACTCGCAGCGATTTGTGCGTTACACTAAAAAACAAGTAACAACCAATTAAATATTGACATTTCCTACAAGCACGCTTATAATGTTGCCATGGGGTAAACGATTACCCAATTTTGCAGCGAGGCTATTTGAATGGATCAGAAAAAATTATCGATGATTGACGTCGCGCGGCTTTCCGGGGTATCCGTTGCAACGGTGTCCAGGGTGCTGAACCGGAACGGGCGTTATTCGGAGGAAACCGAAAAACGGGTTCTCGATATCGTCAGGCAGTACGATTACAAACTGAATATGAACGCAAAAAGCCTCAGAACGAATAAAAGTCAGAGCATCGGCGTAATTGTTCCGGATATTACGAACGAGTTCTTTGCAAAAATTGTACGTTCCATTGAAAACTACATGGTTCCGCATCATTACTCGGTTTTTGTGTGCGACTCCAATGAAGATGAAGAAATGGAGAATATGCATATCGAAAACCTCATCTCCAAAAGCGTGGATGGGATTATCTACATTTCCGGAAAATCCGAAGTTCGCACACTGAGCGAGGAATACCATATACCGGTGGTCTATATCGACCGCAGCCCGGGCAACGCCTCCCTGATGGTGCAGTCTGACAATGTGCTGGGCGGTTTTCTGGCAACCGAGGAGCTGATCCGAGGGGGCTGCAGCAGGATCATGATGCTGCGGGACTACCGCTGGCTTTCTCCGGTGAGGCAGCGCTATGCGGGCTACAAAAAGGCGCAGGAAAAGTACGGGATTCCGGTTTACGAGGAGCTTCAGGTAAACGTCAACGTGGATTATGCCAGCGCGAAGAAAAAGATGTGTGAGGTTCTGGATTCCGGGCTGGAGTTTGACGGAATCTTTGCCAGCAATGATATAATTGCCCTTGGCGCGCTTCATGCGCTTCTTGAACATGGAATAAAGGTACCCGGCCGGATAAAGCTGGTCGGCTTTGATGATATATCGCTTTCCGAGTTTTGCGACCCCCCGATCACAACGGTCACGCAGAATACGGACAGGATGGGAAAGCGTTCGGCGCAGACCCTGCTCAAATTGATGAAGGATGAAAATATCGGTTCTTCCAACCAGATTATCATACCGGTTTCGCTTCATAAACGGGGCACCACTTAATTACTGGAGACGCAGACTGCGGCCAAACACAGGCTGCGGAAAAGGTAGCATATCGGAGGATTCAACAAAACGGTCTGAGGGGCGCAAGCCCCCTTTCTCAGAGCCAATGAGTAAAGGATTACCCATAACGCTTAACGGTACCAGTCGTGATACGCTAAAACATCTAAGGAACGGGCTTTGTCATATACGATGAGTAAAGGTTTTCTCTACGATATGTATAAAATATGTTAATCGATTTTAAATATAATTATTCCAAATAGCTAGTATTCGCAGGAGAATGCGAAAACCCATTCTAAACGGGGACTCTTATTCCAATCTGGGTAATGGTTTACTCAGCCCTTATAAAGACAGCGATACATTATAAATAATGAACAGGGAATAATGATTTCTATGTGGAATCCAAAACAAGGAGGCTTCGGCAAAAGGAAAGAGCGAATGTTTTTGGAAGAGCAGTTCAAAAGGAGGTTGCTATGAACACATTAGTACAGATGAAGGGCGTTACAAAGAAATTTCCGGGCGTTGTCGCTTTAAAGGACATTTCCTTTGATATCCGGGCGGGCGAAGTCCATGTCCTTCTCGGCGAGAACGGCGCGGGAAAATCCACGCTGATGAAAATCCTGAGCGGCGCTTACCAGCCGACGGAGGGTACCATTGTTTTAAAGGGGAAAGAGTATTCGCAG
>DATAML010000188.1:0-6879 GCA_036260545.1 Caproiciproducens sp. | reverse complement strand
AGCCCAACCACCGCTGCCCATGTCATGAACGACCTGAGCGGGAAAATCGAAGCGGTGCTGGACGGCGGAGCCTGCGGGGTAGGCGTTGAATCAACCGTTATTACGCTTGCTGCGAATCCGCCGCGCCTGTTAAGACCGGGCGGAATTACGCTGGAGCAGCTCCGCGGCGTACTCGGTACGGTGGATTTGGACAGTGCCGTGCTGAACCCGCTTGCACAGGGAGTACGCGCTGCTTCGCCGGGAATGAAATATAAGCACTATTCTCCCAAGGCGAATGTAATTATTCTGGACGGCAGCTTTTCCGCATATAAAAACTATGTGAACCAGCATAATAAGGAAGGTACGGCCGCGCTCTGCTACAACGGTGAAAACGAGGAGCTTTCAGTTCCCGCTGTATGTTACGGCGGCGAGAATGACTGCAGTGAGCAGGCGCGCGAGCTTTTTGATGCGCTCCGCAGGCTGGACGAGATGAACGTCAAAACGGTCTACGCCCGCTGCCCCGAACCGAAGGGCGTCGGTCTGGCGGTTTATAACCGGCTGATCCGCGCGGCCGGCTTTGAGGTGATCCGCCTTGAGTAAGATGGTAATCGGGCTTACCGGGCCGACCGGCGCCGGAAAATCGACCGTGGCCGCCGCGTGGGAAAAAGCGGGCTGCACGGTGGTTGACGCCGACAAAATAGCCCGTGAGGCCGTTTTGCAGCCTGCCTGTGTTGCTGAGCTGAAAGCGGAATTCGGAGACGATATTGCGGATGAAAAAGGAAATCTCGACCGCCGATTGCTGGCGAAACGCGCTTTTTGCAGCTCACAGAAAACCGAAAAACTCAACGCGATCACCCATCCGAAGATCATGGAAGAGGTGACCGAACGGATATCCCTTTTACAGCAGGGCAGAGCCAAAGCCATCATCCTGGACGCGCCGCTGCTGTTTGAAAGCGGGGCGGACCGGCTTTGCGATACCGCCGTTGCCGTAACGGCGCCGGTTGAAATCCGCCGGAACCGCATTATGGCGAGGGACTCCATCCCCGCGGAGCTCGCAATGGAGCGCATTGGCGCGCAGCATGAAAATTCTTACTACAGCGGGCGGGCGGCGTATGTTTTTGACGGCTCGGTTAATTTGGGCAGCGTGTCCGCTGGGGCTCAGGAGCTTTTAGAACGTATATTGGGAGAATATCATGAGAGTATCTAAAAAGGCGGTTATTGTATGCCTTGTTTTAATCTTCCTGGTCATTGCAGGATGCTTCCTCTTGAATCGCGGGTACGACTATTTTATGAAAAAGGCTTACCCGCTTAAATATACGGAAACAGTCGCAAAGGAAGCGGCAGCCAACAAGCTCGACCCGGCCCTTGTATATTCCGTAATCAAGGTAGAAAGCAATTTTAACGCCGACGCGGTGTCCCATGCGGGGGCAATAGGGCTGATGCAGCTTACCCCGGATACCTTCGAATGGCTCCAGACAAAGTTGAAAAGCGACACAAAGTATGTGAAGGAAGACCTCTGCAAACCGGCGGTCAATATCCGCTACGGCTGCAAATTTCTTTCCATCCTGCTGCAGAAATACGGCAGCGAACGCACGGCGCTCAGCGCTTACAACGCGGGCATCGGCACGGTGAATTCATGGCTCAAAGACCCCGGTATCTCACAGGACGGCGCCGAGCTGGACAGCATCCCATATGAGGAAACCCGTAATTATGTGGACGCCGTTCTGGATAATTATAAAGAATACAGCAAACTGTATCAATTTAACAGTAAAGGAGAGGTCATAGACAATGGCTAAAAAAACTGAAGCGTCATCCGACGTAAAAAAACTGACGGAGGAACTCCTGATCAACCGAAAAAACGGTTATTTTCAGGTCTCCGATGAAAAAGTGAAAAAGGCTGACCGCTTTTGCGAGGATTACAAGAAATTTTTGAATGCTGCAAAAACGGAGCGCGAGGCGGTAGCCTACACGGTAAAGGCCGCCGAGCAGGCCGGGTTCAAGCCTTACGATTCTTCCAAAAAATATGAGTCGGGCGATAAGGTTTACTACAATAACCGCGGCAAGGCAATCATCCTTGCGGTAATTGGGAAAAACGGCTGCAAAAACGGCGTGCGTATTGCCGCCGCCCATATCGATTCTCCGCGTTTCGATTTAAAGCCGCATCCGCTTTATGAAAAGGACGATATCACCTATTTAAAAACCCATTATTACGGCGGAATCAAGAAATACCAGTGGACTGCTACTCCGCTTTCCATGCACGGACGCGCGGTTTTGAAGGACGGCACCAAGGTGGATATCCGCCTTGGCGAGGAAGAGGGAGAGCCGCAATTCTGCATTACCGACCTGTTGCCGCATTTAAGCGCGGAGCAGATGAAGAAAACCCTTTCAGAAGCTATTGAGGGCGAAAACATGAACATTGTTGCCGGCAGCCGTCCTTACCGTGCCAATGAAGGGGAAAATCTGTTCAAGCTGAACATTATGAAGCTGATTCATGAAAAGTACGGTATGACGGAAGAGGATTTCGTATCCTCCGATATCGAGTTCGTACCGGCATATAAGGCGGTAGACGTCGGCTTTGACCGCAGTATGATTGGCGCTTACGGTCATGACGACCGCGTCTGCGCGTATCCTGCCGTTATGGCGGCGCTGAGCGTCAAGGAGCCGGAAAGCACGTTTCTTACCGTTCTGGCGGACAAGGAAGAAGTGGGCAGCGACGGCAATACCGGGCTCAATTCTCAGTTTATGCGTTATTTTATCGCTGATCTGGCAAAGGCGGAAGGGTTGGAGCCGCGCCATGTGCTGAGTATGTCAAAATGCCTTTCTGCGGACGTTGCGGCGGCGTTTGACCCGACTTACGCCAGTGCATACGAGGCAACCAATTCCTGCTATATCAATAACGGTGTCGGCATGTCGAAGTACACAGGGGCAAGGGGAAAGTCTTCCACAAGCGAAGCGACCGCGGAGTTTGTTTCCGAAATCCGTAATCTGTTTGACAAGAACGACGTTCTCTGGCAGATTGGTGAGCTTGGCAAGGTGGACGGCGGCGGCGGCGGAACGGTCGCGATGTATATTGCCAACCTGAATGTGGACGTCCTCGACGTTGGCGTTCCGGTCATTTCCATGCACTCCCCGTTTGAAGTCGTTTCCAAGTTGGATGTCTATATGACCTATAAGGGTATCAAGGCGTTTTTTGAAGCAAAATAAATCGAATTAATAAAAGGGATTGTCTCCAAGCGGGGCAATCCCTTCTTTTTGGAAGTATTATTGCCTGTGTAAAAGAACAGGGTTGAATGAATAAAAAAGAGACTGCCTGCAACCGATAGGTCAAGGCAGTCTCCGAATCATTATTTACGTTTTTAATCAGCCTTCGTGCTTTTGAATTCCGCTGAAGACAATTCCCCGCGTTGCGTCGATGGTCACGGTCGTTCCGCTCTTCAGAATCTTGGTTGCGTGCTCCGCGCCGACGATTACGGGTTTGTCAAGTGCCAGCCCCACAATCGCGGCGTGCGAATTCATGCCGGTTTCTTCCGTTATAATACCGGCGGCGGATTTTAAAAGATGCAGGAGTGTGTTGGAAGTCTGCGGGATGACCAGGATATCGCCGTCCTTGAAGTTTTTCTCCGCGTCCTCCTCGTCTGTGCAGACGCAAAGATTACCGCAGACCGACCCCTTTGTGGCGCCCATGCCGGAAACCAGCACGTCTCCTACAAGCTGTACCTTAAGAAGATTTGTCGTACCGGAGACGCCGAGAGGAGCACCGGCGGTAATTACGACAAGGTCGCCGTTCTTTACAAGGCCCTCTTTGCGCGCGACGTCCACCACATGGTCGAACAGCTCGTCAGTGTTGTCCTTTTCATCCACCTTGATGGGAACGACGCCCCAGGACAGGTTCATCTGACGCTGAACGGTCGGGTCGGTCGTTCCGCTGATGATCGGGCACTCCGGGCGGTATTTGGAAATCATGCGGGCCGTTCTGCCCGATTTTGAAACGGTCATGATGGCAACCGCACCCAAATCCTGCGCCGTGGTGCAGGTTGCGTGGGAGATTGCGGAAGTCACGTTCGGCGCCTCGGTAAAGTCGCGTTTTGCAAAACGCGCTTTGTAGTCGATATCGCGTTCGGTGCGCTCCGCGATCATTGCCATGGTTTTGACCGAAAGAACAGGGTAGTCGCCTGCGGCCGTTTCGCCGGAGAGCATAATCGCGCTGGTTCCGTCATAGATTGCGTTTGCAACGTCCGTTGCCTCCGCTCTGGTTGGACGCGGGTTTTTTATCATGGAATCGAGCATCTGCGTTGCGGTAATTACCTGTTTGCCCGCATTGTAGGCTTTTTTAATCAGCTGCTTCTGTATTACGGGAATTTCCTGAAGAGGAATTTCTACGCCGAGGTCGCCTCTGGCTACCATGATTCCGTCGGAAAGGCGAATAATATCGTCGATGTTTTCCACGCCGTCGGAGTTTTCAATCTTCGCAATAATACGGATTTTATGGCAGTCAAGCTTTTCCAGCTCCGTGCGCAGGTCAATCAGGTCCTGCGGGGAACGCGTAAAGGAGGCCGCGATAAAATCAAAGTCTTCCCGTACGGCAAAAGCGATGTCCTCCTTGTCCTTAGGACTGATGAAGGGGAGGGAAAGCTTGATTCCCGGTACGTTTATGCTCTTTTGCGAGGAGAGCGTTCCACCGTTTACAACGGTACAGCTGATATCGGTATCGGTGGAGGAATCCACTTTCAGTTCGATCAGACCGTCGTCAATCAATATTCTGGTTCCCGGGGTAACCTCCATAGGGAGCCGGTCAAAGGTAATTGACACAGCGGTTTCGTCACCGGTAATATCCCGGCTGGTCAGAACAAATTTGTCTCCGGTGTGAAGGGTTACTTTCGGCTGCTTAAATTTTTTAATACGGATTTCCGGCCCCTTCGTATCCAGAAGCAGGGCAACCGGCAGATGCAGTTCCTCACGCAGTTTCTTTACGGCGTCCGCGCGGACCTTCTGTTCTTCCGCCGTTCCATGCGAAAAATTCAGCCTGGCTACATTCATGCCGGAAAGCATCAGCTGCCTGAGCACGTCTTCCCGGTCGGTTGCGGGGCCAAGGGTACAAATGATCTTTGTTTTTCTCATTTTTATAATCACTCCCGTTATCTATAGGAACATTTAAAAATTCTCCCACTATATATTACTATACAAAACCGTACATTTCAACTTTCACGGAGCATTATATACAATTCGTTGAATAAATGATAAAATGTTCTCAGCTTTCTGTAATTATTTATTATCACAATATAAAATAAACGAGGAGAGAAAATGAGTCCGTATTTTAATAAAGTGCACCACATTGCCATTATCTGTTCCGACTATGCGGTTTCCAAAGAATTTTATGTCAATGTTCTTAAACTTCCGATCATTCGGGAAACATTCCGGAAAGAACGGAATTCCTATAAACTGGATCTTGACGGCGGCCAGGGAGTACAGATCGAGCTGTTTTCCTTTCCGAATCCGCCAAAGCGCGCCAGTCAGCCGGAAGCGGCAGGTCTTAGACACCTCGCCTTCGCAGTAAGCGACATTTGTGCAGTCTGTGAATACCTGTGCATTCAGGGTGTTGAAACAGAGCCGATACGGCTTGACGAGCTTACGGGGAAACATTTTACGTTTTTTAAAGACCCGGACGGGCTGCCGATTGAAATCGTGGAAGAGTAAATATCCTAATTTAAACCGGTTGAAATAAAACGTTATTCGTTATACAATGAACTACGGAAATAATGAAGGAAGGGGTATGCCGAGGTGGGAATCCGGGGAGAAAAAGTTGTAAAAAGCCGTGCCGGATGGCGCAAAGCCGATCAGGTAAAGAAAATCAAAATCGTTATGACGGTGGTAGCGGTGGCGCTTTGTTTGTCCGTTGCAGCGGGAGCTGTGCTGGCCTGGGTGCAGATAAAGCATCCGTTTGACAAGCCGGTGATGGCAAGCGCACCGGTCAGCTCTGCGGCACCTCCTTCTTCAGAAACGGAATCCCTTCCGGATTACGATGACAACTATAATTTGGTTCTGGTGAATAACGATTCGCAGCTGAAATCCGATTTTACGGTATCGCTGACGTCATTTGAAGGCGTTCAGGTGGACGAAAGGATTGTTCCTGCGTTGAAAAAAATGATGGAGGACGCTAAAGCGGACGGCTGCCCTCTGAAACTGACGGGCGGTTACGTCGATGCCGGGCAGCAGAATAAGCTTTTTCAGGCAGAAGTGCAGAACCTAATGAAAAAGCAGGGATATTCACAGGTCAGGGCCGAAAACCAGGCTCAGATTGCAATCGGACGCGGCGGCTGCAACGAAAACCAGACCGGCATGGCGGTGGAATTTGCCGCCGAGGGCGCCGGGGCAAAAACCGCTTTTACCGCTACGGGCCAATACAGATGGCTGGTGAAAAACTGTGTATCCTACGGATTTATCCTCCGTTACCCCGAAAATAAAACCGCTTCCACCGGGAAAGCGTACCAGCCGGGCCATTTCCGCTATGTAGGAGCGGACAACGCGGTGAAAATGCGGGAGTATTCCATGTGCCTTGAGGAATATGTTTCCTATATCCGTAAGCAGTCTGTTGGTTGACGCGTGAAAAACTGTCTTTTTGTTATAAAATGTAAATATACTTAAAATTTTTACTTGCATTTTGATTTATCCTATGGTAGAATTCATATGTTAAGTTGCAGTTCGGCTGAAAGAGGTGACAAGAATGAAGGAAGCGATCCATCCAAAGTATACTGAGACGACTATCACATGTGCATGCGGAAATGTCATCAATACAAGATCGACAAAAGAGAATATCCGCGTTGAAATATGCTCCAAGTGCCACCCGTTCTTTACAGGTAAGCAAAAGCTTGTTGATACAAGTGGACGTGTTGATATGTTTAA
>DATAML010000116.1:0-2040 GCA_036260545.1 Caproiciproducens sp. | reverse complement strand
TCGACCTTTTTGCCGTTAATGCCTCCGGCCTTATTTATGGCTTCCACTGCAAGCTTTGCGCCGTTGTTGGTGGCAATTCCGTAAACGGAAACATTGCCGGTCAGCGGGGCCAGTCCGCCGATTTTAATGGTATCTCCGCTTCCTGCTGAGCCGGACGCACAGCCTGTCGCAGAGGCCGAGAGCATTACTGCCGCAAGAGCAGCCGCTAAAATACGCTTTTTCATCTTGATTAACCTCCCAAGTATTATTGTAAATCGTAAAATATTCGTGTATAAAAATAGCCGAGTCACTGTAACGTCACGCGGCTTGCGTTTTATCCACAAAATATTTTAATAGAGTTTATTATACTACCGATTTAATATATTTGCAACTAAATGTTTTAATTATTCGTGTCATTTTTATATTCTGGCATAATCATTGAATTTGCGCCGCTTTCCTCATCCTTTGCTTAAAAAAATGAAGCGTTACTTTTTAAAAATTGCAAAACAGTCCAATTTTCCTAATTTCAGAAAAATATCGCGCTTTTTTGCTGAATCGCTTTGTTCCCGGCTCCCAAACTTTGCTTTTGCGGGCCTTTCCTACTTTCCTCGCCGCAAAACAGGCCGTCACAGGCTTGCCGGGTTTTCTGTCCTGCCCGGAAAACCTGCGGACAGCAAAAAGACGCCTCCCCAAATGGGGAAGCGCCTGAAAGCAGCAAGCTTTTTAATCAGCCTTCTATATCCGCGTACATGAAGAAGTCGAAGCCCATGGGGGACTCATAGTAACCCTTAACATTCGTATTTAACAGGTAAATACGTGTACGGTAGGACAAAGGAGCAACCGGCACATCGTTCATCAGCATTGCCTCAGCCTTGTGCATGGCAGGCATTCTGACTTTATTGTCATCCGTTGCTTTTACCTCTGCAATGAGTTTATCATACTCCGCATTGGAATACTTCGGGTCGTTGTTTCCGCCGCCGGTTACAAACAGGTCGAGCATGGAAACGGCGTCGATATAGTCAACACCGAAACCGCCGCGCGAGATCTGATAGTTGCCCTTGTTGCGGGAATCGATAAATACGGACCATTCCTGCTGGGAGATGGTGCAGTTGATGCCAAGCTGTGTCTTCCACATATTCTGGAGCGCTTCAGCTACCGCATTATTTAAAGAAGCCGGGTTGGTAGAATATTCAAAACTCGGGAAGCCCTTGCCGTCCGGATAACCGGCTTCCGCAAGAAGCTTTTTGGCCTCCGCTACATTCTTCTCATAATCCTCAGCCTTGATGGAGTAGAAATCGCCGCCTGCGTCACGGAACGACTTGGAGGTATCTACATCGGTAATACCGGTCGGAACAAACGCGCCCGCCGGTTTCTGGGTTTCCTTCATAACTGTTTTGGTAATATAATTACGGTCGATTACAAGGCTCAAAGCCTTTCTGACTCTCGCATCGTCAAAGGGCTTCTTCTTTACATTGAAGTTAATATAGTTTGTGCTCAAATCCGGATCGCAGTGGTAATCCGGCTTATCTTTCCATGTGTTTATTTCCTCGGTCGGAATGGTGTAGCAGAAGCTGATTTCGTTATTCTGGTAAGCGGCAAGCCTCGGCGTGTCGTCTTCCATCAGTACAAACTTTAAGGTATCAATTTTAACTTTGTCTTTGTCGTAGTAATTCGGATTTTTCACCATAGTAATACTGTCTTTATGGCTCCAATCCTTCAGCATATAGCAGCCGTTGGAAATATAGGTTTTCGGATCCTGCGTCCATTTGTCGTTGCCGTCCACAATATCCTTGCGGAGCGGGAAATAGGCGGTAAAGGACAGCAACTGATCGAAATAAGCACAGGGAGCTCTCAGGGTAACTTCCAGTGTCTTATCATCCTTCGCCTTCACGCCGAGCGTATCCTTATCCTTCTTGCCGGCAACAATTTCGTTTGCGTTGAGAACCGGGTCGAAAATATAGGCATACTGGGAGGCGGTCTTTGGGTCAACCGCTCTCTTCCAGGCATACTCATAATCGCCCGCGGTTACCGGTTTGCCGTCAGACCATTTGATGTCGTCGC
>DATAML010000179.1:0-4299 GCA_036260545.1 Caproiciproducens sp. | reverse complement strand
GCGCAGCCTGAATCAGATAAAATATTGAATATTGGCGCAATTTTCCAGTAAGCGCATGAAACCTTCTGATTTTATGACGGAAGATACTGTCATTGCACTTACCCTCCAAAAAATATTATATATTTATTTTAGGTGATAATGGCAATAAATTCAATAGATGTTAAGCCAAAAAGTGATTTTCGTTAAGTTTATGAGACATATATCATAACATTCAAATAAATTGTATATTATGTCACAGTATTCTGGTAAAATAAGGATTTTATCCAAGAAAATCATGCGGTTGCAAAATAATCTGTTTCCCTACAGGGTGTTTTCAGTTTTCTCAGGAAATAACCTTCCGTATCTGATTACATAAAAAGGGCGGGCGCCGCAGCGGCGTCCGTCCTTCCATTCCATATTGCGATAGATTAATACATACCGCCCATGCCCGGGTCAGCTGGCATAGCCGGAGCAGCGGCAGGCTCCTTTTTATCGGTAACAAGGGATTCCGTGGTGAGCACCATAGCTGCAACGGAAGCAGCGTTCTGCAGAGCGGAACGCGTTACCTTGGTCGGGTCAACGATACCGAAGGAAAGCATATCACCATATTCTTCGGTAAGCGCGTTAAAGCCATAGCCGACTTTGTTCGTTTTCTTAATGGTATCTACAATGACAGAGCCCTCAAGGCCTGCGTTTGCGGCGATCTGACGGATCGGTTCTTCCAGTACCTTAAGCACGATCTTTGCGCCGGTTTTCTCGTCGCCCTCGCTCTGGTCGACTACCTTCTGAACATCTGCAACCGTATCGATCAGTGCGACGCCGCCGCCCGCTACGATACCTTCCTCAACTGCCGCCTTGGTAGCTGCAAGAGCATCCTCAATGCGGAGCTTCTGTTCCTTCATCTCAACTTCAGTAGCAGCGCCAACCTTGATGACCGCTACGCCGCCGGAAAGCTTTGCAAGACGCTCCTGAAGCTTTTCACGGTCAAAGTCGGAAGTGGTTGCCGCAATCTGGGAGCGAATCTGAGAAACTCTGGATTTGATCTCTTCCTTATTGCCGGAACCGTCAACGATAATGGTATTCTCTTTGTCAACCTTAACCTGACGTGCGCGGCCGAGCTGTTCAACGGTCGTATCCTTTAACTCAAGGCCGAGTTCCTCGGAAATTACCTGGCCACCGGTCAGAGTGGCGATATCGCGGAGCATTTCCTTTCTTCTGTCGCCAAAGCCGGGAGCCTTAACGCCTACGCAAACAAATGTGCCGCGCAGCTTATTGAGGATCAATGTGGTGAGAGCCTCGCCCTCGATGTCCTCCGCAATGATAACAAGCTTCTTACCGGACTGAACGATCTTTTCGAGCAGCGGCAGGATTTCCTGAATATTGGAAATCTTCTTGTCGGTAATCAGAAGAAATGCATCGTCAATAACCGCTTCCATCTTATCGGTATCGGTTACCATATAAGGAGAAATGTAGCCACGGTCAAACATCATACCCTCAACAACCTCGGAATAAGTCTCGGCTGTCTTGGACTCTTCAACGGTAATAACACCGTCGGATGTAACTTTTTCCATAGCCTCGGCAATGAGCTTGCCGATAAATTCGCTGGAAGCGGAAATCGTTGCTACGCGGGCGATATCATCGGAGCCGTCAACCTTCTTGGAATTCTTTTTCAAGGATTCCACGGCAACACTGACTGCTTTTTCAATTCCCTTGTGTACGATCATCGGATTTGCTCCGGCTGTTACGTTCTTCATCCCTTCGCGGATGAGGGCCTGTGCCAGAAGAGTAGCGGTGGTTGTACCGTCGCCGGCTACATCGTTGGTTTTAGTGGCAACTTCTTTTACAAGCTGTGCACCCATGTTCTCAAAAGGATCATCAAGCTCTACTTCCTTGGCAATCGTAACGCCGTCGTTGGTGATCAGCGGAGCGCCGAATTTCTTGTCGAGCACAACATTGCGGCCCTTAGGACCAAGGGTGATTTTAACTGTGTCAGCGAGCTGGTTAATACCGCTCAGTAAAGCTTTTCTGGCTTCTTCGCCGTAAATAATCTGTTTTGCCATAATAACTGATTCCTCCGATATAAATTAATATTAATTTTATTCTACAACAGCGAGAATATCGCTCTGACGGACGATTGTATATTCCTGACCATCCAGTTTAATTTCTGTTCCGGAATACTTACTTGTGATAACTTTATCGCCCTTCTTAACATACATGGTAACTTCTTTACCGTCCACAACACCACCGGGGCCAACCTCGATTACGCTGGCAATCTGCGGCTTCTCTTTTGCGGAGCCGGCCAGAAGAATTCCGCTCTTTGTTGTTTCTTCGGCTTCTTCCATTTTGATAAGCACTCTGTCTGTTAAAGGTTTAATTGTCATAATATGTCCTCCTTAAAAATTAAGCTTTTCATTTAGCACTCATTATCCCCGAGTGCTAAATACTATTTTATATACTTAATAATAAAAAATCAATAGTTTTTCCATCAAATTTTGGAATTTAATAAATTATTTACAATTAAGATCAGAATATGTAAGAAGCCGCTTCATTCCCGATTCATTTTATTTTTACTCCGGAACAATAAAGTTGACCGCATGGGGAATTACTTTAAAATACTCCTGTTCCGTTGGGTGAACTTCTCCGTCATAATTGGCGATTACCGGCTTTAAAGAGGACACCCTCATTTTCCTGCCCCGGCAATAGGTAAGGAACCCTTTAAACTTGGGCGACTCGATGTGTCCGCCCTCCTTATAGATTTTAACAAGCGATGGTATCATAGAAAAAGGCGGCTTTTTAATCAGCATAAAATCGAGCAGGCCGTCATCCGGAACCGCTTTTGGCGCGCCGCAGTAGCCGCTTCCATAATATTTGCCGCTGCCTGCAAGCGCAAACAGGTAATCACCTTCATACTTTTTATCCTCGTCGATTTCAACTTTAAGATGTTCCCCTATTTTTCCCAATAAAACCTTTACAAGAGCGACGTTATAAGCCATCGGCCCGCTGAAGAAAGGAAGCGTTTTGAATTTCACCATTTCGTAGGCAACCCTTGCGTCCATCCCGATGGAACAGAGATTGATGGAAATCTGGTCTTGGGATTCGATCATGTCAACCTTCCGGGATTTTGCCGCAAGCTGCTTTTCGATTGAGCGGAAGCTCTCGATTTTGCCGAAGGTCTTTACAAAATCATTCCCCGAACCGCACGGAATAATTCCAACCTCCGCATTTTCCATTCCGATCACGCCGGATGCAACTTCGCTGAGCGTACCGTCACCCCCGACACCGAAAATTCGAACCGCGTCCCCTTTCGCGCCCTGCTGCTTCGCCAGTTCCGCAGCATGTTTCGGGTAGTTTGTAACATGGCAGACCAAGTCCAATCCATTTTCCCTGAAATAATTCTGTATATCCGGAAAAACCGTATTATAGGGGTTTGTTTTTCCAGCGGACGGATTCAGGATAAATACGTAACGCATAGAAACCCTCCTGCATTTTACTGAATCATTACTTAAAATACATATAGAACTGACATTTGATCATGCCGTTGTAAAGCTTTCTGCGCCGGTCGGCCTTACGGCCAAAGCAATCCTCAAAGGTTTCGTCCGGGCTGATGATCGAATAACTCCATCCGTGCTTTTGCTCAAACACCCTGCCCATGGTCCTGTAAAGTTCTTCCGCTTGACGCATGTCCAGAAGCCGTTCGCCGTAGGGTGGATTGCAGATTACGCAGCCGTATTCCCCCAGTGCCTTAAAATCAGAAATGTCACGCTTTTCCGCATGGATACGGGAAATTACACCGGCCTTTTTCGCATTTTCCAGCGTAAGCGTAATGGCAGCTCCGTCGATATCATAGCCGTATGCGGAAAACGCCGCATCCCGGCGTACTAGGTCCTGCGCACGCTTTCTTTCACGCTGCCAAACCTCTTTATTGATATTCTGCCAGCGTTCCGCGGTAAAGTGCCGCTGCATACCCGGCGCAATATCGAGCGCGTACATTGCGGCTTCGATCAGGATGGTGCCGGAACCGCAGAATGGATCGATAAAATTGGCGTCGTGCCGGACGCGGGCAAGGTATGCCATGGACGCCGCCAGTGTCTCCTTGATCGGCGCTTCGGTGGAGTTGGCGCGATACCCGCGCTTATGAAGCCCCGCCCCGGAGGTATCGATCATCACGCTGACATTGTCCTTCATAATCAGAAACTGAATCTGATAAAGGTTTCCGGTTTCTTCAAACCAGCTGACTTGGTATTTTTGCTTCAGGCGTTCTACGACCGCCTTCTTTATGATCGACTGGCAGTCCGGCACACTGGAGAGCTTTGAATCAAG
>DATAML010000177.1:0-4537 GCA_036260545.1 Caproiciproducens sp. | reverse complement strand
ATTTGGTGGACACAAGGGGACTCGAACCCATGACCTCTCGCGTGTGAGGCGAGCGCTCTAACCGGCTGAGCTATGCGTCCATAGTCCGCACATGTGCGTACAAAATATAAGAAATATGGTGACCCGGACGAGATTCGAACTCGTGAAACCGCCGTGAAAGGGCGGTGTCTTAACCGCTTGACCACCGGGCCGTATATTGGTAGCGGCAATTGGATTTGAACCAATGACACTTCGGGTATGAACCGAATGCTCTAGCCAGCTGAGCTATGCCGCCACATTGCGCCCCGCCTTCAATGCGGAGCGTTTTATATTATACCTTAGATTGTCCCTATTTGTCAACACTTTCGTGCAATTTTTTTAATGCAGATTATGGATTTTCACAGATATGCGTGCGGGCAAGCTCAATCTCTTCTTCGCGGATGGGCTTAAGCCTTGCCGCGGCGGTAAATCCGCAGCCGCGCTCGTTTACGCCCTGCATCAGAACCTGCCCGTCCTTTTCCTCGCCGTAAATCTTCAGAACGTCGCCCAGCGCGCTTTCGGTGATAAAATTGATCTGTACCTCGTCGTACTGACGTCCAAGAGCGCCGCCCGGAAGATAATCCGTGACGATATCGCCGTAAACGGTGTTGTTCAGATGGCAGTTATAATCGAGATCGGAGAAGCGCACCGGACGCTCGCCGAGGAACGGCAGGGATTCCGTAATCGACAGCTTAGGGATACGATCCTCCTCCGGCACCTTTACATCACTGAAAATGCCGTACTCAAAAAACTGCTTCGGCCGCAGGATGCGGTGTGTATTGGAATCCGCGATAATGGAGGTCTGCATAACCTCTATTATCTTTTCTTCCTCGGAATAAATCTCAAAATCACGGTAGAACTGCGCACCCTGCACGCCGCGCGGATGCGTTTTGATGACGACTTCCTCGCCGTGCAGCGGCATCCGTTTGATCTTTACACAGTTGGTAATCAGCAAAAACACGATGCCGTCCGCGCGCATTCTTTCGTAGCTCAGCCCCAGCAGCTCCATATTACGGCTGCTGACCTCCTGACACATCCGCATCAGGACGCTGAGCTTTAAAATACACTGCGCCCCTACCTCATAGCTGGCAATCCGCCTTTTGCCCGTGTATTCCTTTACAAGATCAGCCATTGCGAATCACATCTACGCCGCCCATATACGGACGCAGAACCTCCGGAACGGTCACGCTGCCGTCGGCATTCTGATACTGCTCGACGATTGCGGGCATTACGCGGCTGGTAGCCAGGCCGGAAGCGTTCAGCGTATGGACAAACTGCAGCTTCTTGTCCTTGTCGCGGAACTTCACGTTGCCCCTTCTCGCCTGATAATCGCGCGCGTTGGAAGCAGAGCTGACCTCCTTGTAGATGCCCATGCTCGGAATCCAGACCTCGATGTCATAGGTGCGGGCCATAGAGAAGGAGCAGTCGCCCGCCGCCAGCTTGCTCAGGCGGTAATGCAGACCGAGTTCTTGAACCAATCGCTCCGCCTTGCCCACCAGTTCTTCAAACGCCGCGTCGGAGCCTTCCGGCGTGGTGTACTGCACCATTTCCACCTTGTTGAACTGGTGCCCGCGGATCATGCCGCGCTCCTCGGAGCGGTAGCTGCCGGCTTCACGACGGTAGCAGGGCGTATAAGCAATATATTTCCTCGGGAGCTCGTCCTCGGTAAGAATTTCGTCGCGGTGCAGGTTGACCAGACCGGTCTCCGCCGTGGGCAGCAGGAATTTCTTATCGGTGCTGGTAGGATTCTGAATCCAGTACACTTCTTCAGAGAATTTCGGGAACTGACCGGCAACATAGCCGCATTCGTAATTCAGCATATGCGGCAGAAGCATCAGCTCGTAACCGTCCTTAATATGCTCGTTGATAAAGAAATTCAGGAGCGCCCATTCCAGCCTTGCACCCATGCCGGTGTAAATCCACGAACCCGCACCGGCCAGCTTTGCGCCGCGCTGATAATCGATGAGATGGAGGCTTTCGCACAGCTCCACATGGTTTTTTGGCTCAAAATTAAACTTTGGCTGCTCCTTAAAGTAATGGAGCGGCTTGTTGTTCTCTTTTCCGCCCGCGCACATATCTTCGTCCGGCATATTCGGCAGACCGAGCAGCAGGGTTTTCTGCTTTTCCTCTATCTCGGTGAGCTCCGCGTCGCAATCCTTAATCTTTGCGGAAAGCTCCTTCATCTGCGCCATCAGCTCAGAAGTATCCCCACCTGCTTTCTTGATCTGCGGGATCTGCTTGGTGGCGGCGTTCTGCTCCGCCTTCATACCCTCGACCTTTCCGGTCACTTCGCGGCGCTCGGCGTCGATTTTCAGAATCTCTTCAATAATCGCGTCCGCGTTAAATTCACGTTTTTTGGCTCCCGCTTTAATCAAATCGGGGTTTGTGCGTATCAGTTTAATATCCAGCATGTTTGGTTCTCCTTTAATTCTAATATCAATTTATATCAGACTGATGTCCTGCTTTAAGGAAGCACTGACTAAATCAGGGTGTACAGATTGCCAGACCATTGACGACGTCCGTGCGAAAATCAGGCGGCAACATGTGCCCTGGGTTTATTCAGCGGTTTCGAAAGGACATAATAACTAATTCTTAACCGGAGTCTGGACTTTCGGTTGAAAGTTTTCTTCCCGCCGGTTTCTGTCCATTCCGGTTTGCTATTCGTCAAAAGTAAACAGCTTTAACAGCTCGGTCAAATCCTGCTCCCCGTAAAATTCAATCTGGAGCATGCCGCGCTTTTTCGAACCGGTGACCTGCACTCTGCGCCCGAGATGTTCGTTCAGGGCAAGCGCCACTTCATCGTAATAGCGGTCCTTTGTCTTGTGCTTCGGCTCTCCGGATTTCTTTTCCGCCTCGGAAGCCCTTTTCCCCATTTTTTCCAATTCCCTGACAGATATGCCCTGCTCAACGGCTAATTTTGCCGCCTTGCGCATGGACGGAGCGTCCGGGAAGCTGAGCAGTGTACGCGCATGCCCGGCGGAAAGCTTACCGGAGCTTACCAGTTCCAGAAGTTCCTCCGGCAGGTTCAAAAGCCGCAAAGCGTTGGTCACGGTCGGGCGGGACTTTCCGACGGTTTTGGAGACTTCCTCCTGCGTAAAATGGTATGTATCGATCAGCGACTGGTAGCCGCGCGCTTCTTCAAGCGGGTTCAGGTCTTCGCGCTGCAGGTTTTCTATCAGCGCCAGCTCCATTACCTCGCTGTCACTCATTTCGCGGATCACCGCGGGCACCTCGGAAACGCCGGCCATCCTGGCCGCGCGCCAGCGCCGTTCCCCGGCTACGATCTGGTACCCGCCGCCTAAAAGCGGGCGCACCAGAAGCGGCTGAAGCACACCGTGCTGCGCAATGGAATCCGCTAGCTCGGCCAGCGCCTCGTCGTTAAATTCTTTTCTAGGCTGGGCACGGTTCGGTTCAATTTCGCTGACCTTAAGCGCAACGGCGGATTTTCCGTTTTCCGTGTCGTTTTCCGCAAAGATCGCGTCCAGCCCCTTGCCGAGTCCGCCTTTCTTGGAAGCCATCGCTTTCCCTCCTTTATTTCTTCATCATAGACAGCATTTCCTCCGCAAGCGCGTCATAACAAACCGCGCCCTTGGAGGCCTTATCGAAATACTGGATCGGTTTTCCGAAGCTTGGCGCCTCGGAGAGCCGCACCGCGCGGGGTATCACCGTGGAAAATACCTTGCGCGGGAAGTATTTTTTTACTTCCTCCACAACCTGCTGGGTGAGGTTCAGTCGCCCGTCGTACATGGTGAGGAGAACCCCCTCGATATCCAGCTGCTCGTTGTACTGCCGCTTTACCCTGCGCACCGAGTTCATCAGCTGGGAAAGGCCCTCCAGCGCGTAATACTCGCACTGAATGGGAACCAGCAGCGTGTCGGCGACGCATAGCGCGTTCGTGGTGATCATACCGAGCGAAGGCGGGCAGTCGATAAACAGGAAATCATAATTCTCCCTGAGCGGAATCAGGGCGTTTTTCAGGATTGCCTCCCGGTGGTCAAGCCCGGCGAGCTCAATTTCCGCCGCGGCCAGGTCCATGCTGGAAGGAATCAAATCCAGATTGGCAAATTCGGTATGTATGATGACGTCCTGTGCTTTTACATCGCCTACCAGAACTTCATATACGGTATTCTTCAGTTTTCGGCGGTCAACTCCTACCCCGCTTGAAGAATTGCCCTGCGGGTCGATATCCACAAGCAGGGTCTTCTTCCCTCTTTCTCCCATGGCGGCGGAAAGGTTGACGGCCGTGGTGGTCTTGCCCACTCCGCCCTTTTGGTTCGCAATCGCTATAATTTTTCCCATTCTTGCCCTCCGGATGCATCTCAATACCGTCTTATGCATGAAAACGAATTATTGTTTTTATTATAGCACGCTTTACCGGGAAGATAAAGGCTTTTTTGCTAATGTTTCATGTGAAACATTAGCAAAATAAGTTAAGAAATCTCTCTGTGGACTGTCGAATGTATCTTTGATCATGCGGGGTTCATTTCGCTGCGGCGGGAGAATCTCTCTGTCATCTGCG
>DATAML010000174.1:0-9578 GCA_036260545.1 Caproiciproducens sp. | reverse complement strand
AAAAAACGGGAGGCATAAAAATGGTTCGTACAGACAAAGAAAATTATTACCTCGATATCGCGGAGACCGTACTGGAGCGCGGCACCTGCCTTCGCAGGAATTTCGGCGCGATTATTGTAAAAAATGATGAGATCGTATCCACAGGTTATGTCGGCGCACCGCGCGGCCGCAAAAACTGCATCGACACCGGCATCTGCGTGCGCGAATCGCTCGGCGTGCCGCGCGGCGAACGCTACGAGCTCTGCCGCTCCGTTCACGCGGAAGCCAACGCCATTATCAGCGCTTCCCGCAGCGATATGATTGGAAGCACGCTCTATCTTGCTGGCAAGGACGCCAAAACCAAGGAATACGTGGAAAACGCCTCTCCCTGCTCCATGTGCAAACGCATGATCATCAACGCGGGAATTGAGCGCGTGATTGTCCGCAACACCAAAACGGAATACACGGAAATCAGAGTAAAAGACTGGGTGGAAAACGACGAGTCCCTCAACGGGAAATACGGGTACTGATTTACATATTGCAAACCAACTGGAAAAGGCCGCTTTTAAGCGGCCTTTTGTTCATTCCGGTAAAATTATCTAGATTCTGTTTCATCCATATTGTTCAACTTCTTTTTTATTAAGATATCTTGGCATTACCTTCTCCAGCTTTGAAGTTCGATAATATTCCCCTCCGGGTCTTTTGCGTACACAAACGTTGCGGTCACATGATTGGGGTACTCGGTCTTAATCAGCTCCCCAACCTGACCGCCGCCTTCCCGAATCACTTTTTCCAGCACCGACGCCACGTCGTCCACCTCAAAGGCCAGGTGTCCCAGCCCGATGCCGTTTATGGCTTTCGGATTTTCCGCATCCATACTTCCATATGAAAAAATCTCCAGAGTGGGCAGGGTGTCACCGTATCCCGGCAGAGCTAAGTGCTCCCCCTCCACATGGGCGTTCGCAATGCCGGTAAGGCGGTCAAGCCATTCGCCGCTCAAATCTCTCTGCGGCGGAACCGGCCTGCACCCAAAAACACTCTGATAAAACAGGGAAAGCCTCTTCCAGTCCTTTGCGATAATATTTGTATGGACGTATCTCATTTGCCCAATCATCCTTCTTTATTATGTTATCCCAATCCCATAACGCGGAGAGCCTGCTCCGTAACAAAAACCGCAGCGGTAGAACCGAGCGCGACCGTGAGCAGTCCCCTGCCCCTGCTGGCAAGAAAGAGCGCCGCAGCCAGCCCGACGCCAGCCGAATACACATTCGCGGTGGAATACAGGATGGCGGGAAAGGTCATGGCAGCCAGCACAGCATAGGGCACATAGGCCAAAAAGGAACGGATAAACCGGTTTGTAATCTTTTTCCTGAAAATCGCAAGGGGCAGCATACGGACAAGATAGGTTACAAAGGCCATGATGAAAATACAGATCAGAATTCTTGTGTAATTCACTCTGCCGCCTCCGTTTCGTCAACGGGATAGCGCAGCGCGGCGTAAGCCGACGCAATCACCGCGCACAAAATGATCACCCAGCCGCCGGAAAGCCGGTTGATGCCCGGAATCCATTTAAACGCGCAGCTTATAACCGAAGCGATGAGAACCACCCGCAGAACCGGTGTGGAATGCCGTGCGGGCGGTATGATAATGGCAAGGAACATCCCGTAAATCGCGATGCCGAGCGCGGTGCGCACGCCCGCCGGCAGAAGGCCGGTCGCGGTGGCACCAAGCAGGGTCCCGAGCGCCCAGCCAAAGTACGGTGTGGCAATCAGGCCGGAAAGATAGCTCGCATTCACGCTGCCCTGCTGCTGCATGGCAACCGCGAAAATTTCGTCCGTAACGCCGAAGGACAGTACCCAGCGTTCCAGATTCGTCATGGCATCGTCAACTTTCTGCGAAAGCGAAAGCGACATCAGCATATACCGGATATTGATGACAAACGTGGTGACCGCGATCTCAAGGTACAGGCCGCCGGAAAGGATCAGCGCCGTGCCGGCAAACTGCCCCGCGCTGGTCAAATTGGTCATGGAAATCAGCAGCGCCGCCCACACCGGCAGGCCGCCCTGCGTGGCCATCATGCCGAACGCAAAGGAAACGCTGAGATATCCGAGGCAGATCGGCAGGCCGTCCTTCAGTCCCTTTTTCATTGTTATAGTCTGATTTCCCTGCATTTTTCTCCCCGTTCATTTACATTTAGTATTTTTTTGTTAAATATTTCAATCAGTATATGAATTTGCCCATTCATATTGCCATCAGGAAGGACTGACAGGCATTCCGATAAAAACGGGGCAGGAAAACACACCTGCCCCTTTATTTTATGATAAGAAAGACCAGCGGATTACAGCAGTTTGCAGACCAGGTCGCCCATTTCCTCACAGGTAACCTTCTTCATCCCCTCGGTGTAAATATCCGCGGTGCGCGCAATTTTCAGCACCCCGGCCACAGCGTCCTCGATTGCCTGCGCGGCCTGAGGCTCGTCAAGGGAATACCGGAGCATCATCGCGGCGGAAAGGATGGTGGCAAGCGGGTTTGCCATGCCCGTTCCGGCGATATCCGGTGCGGAACCGTGAACCGGCTCGTACAGACCGGCCTTGCCCTCGCTCAGGCTGGCGGAGGCCAGCATCCCGATGGAGCCGCTGATCATGGAAGCTTCGTCGGAAAGGATGTCACCGAAAATATTGGAGGTAACGATAACGTCGAACTGCTTGGGGTTGCGAACCAGCTGCATTGCGCAGTTGTCAACATACAGGTTGGTCAGCTCAACCTCCGGATACTCCTCTTTGCCGATGCGCGCGACCGTTGCGCGCCAGAGCCGGGAGGATTCCAGCACGTTGGCCTTATCCACACTGCAGAGCTTGCCGCTGCGCTTCTTCGCCATTTCAAAGCCGACGCGCGCAATGCGTTCGATTTCCGGCACGGAGTACATTTCGGTATCGTAAGCAGCGTCAAAGCTGTTCACCGTTTTATGCCCGCGCTCGCCAAAATAAATGCCGCCGGTCAGCTCACGCACGACCATAATGTCGAGGTCCTGGCCGATGATTTCCGCTTTGAGCGGGGAGGCTTCGCGGAGCTGCTCAAAGATGACCGCCGGACGCAGGTTGGCAAAGAGCCCCAGCGCACCGCGGATGCCGAGCAAACCGGCCTCCGGTCTTAAATTGCCGGGCATAGCATCCCACTTTGGCCCTCCTACGGCGCCCAGCAGTGTGGAATCCGCCGCCTTGCACTTGTCGATGGTCTCCTGCGGAAGCGGCACGCCGGTTGCGTCGATCGCGCTGCCACCCAGCAGCGCTTCGTCATAGGTGATGCCGAAGCCGAACTTTTCCGCCGCGCGGTTCAGTACCTTGACCGCCTGAGTCACGATTTCAGGACCGATTCCGTCGCCCTTCAGCAATACGATTTTATACTGTTTCATATTCTGTATCTCCTGTCAATTTCATTTGTTTCTCTGTTTATGCGGAACGGTAGGAGTTGCGGCTCAGTCTTTTTTTCCGGCGGCCGCTTTCTCTCCGCGGTTGATGGCACAGATAATCCCCTTGATGGACGCAAGGCTGATGTTGTTGTCAATTCCCACGCCGAAAGCGGGCATCCCGTTCGGAGCGGTAAGATGGATGTAGGAAACCGCCTTGGAATCCGCGCCCGTTGAAATCGCGTTTTCGCGGTAGGTTACGAACTGGTAATCGGGGATTCCGATGGTTTTGAGCGCGTGGAAGAATGCGCTGATCGGGCCGTTGCCCGCACCCTCAATCGCATGGTCCTCATGCTTGAACCGGATAACGCCCTCAAAATGAACCAGCGTCTCGCCGCTGGTGTCGTTCTCTTCATGCAGCTTATACTGTTTGAGGTTATACGGATAGCTGACGTCAAGATACTCGTTGCGGAAGATATTGTAAATTTCATCCGGCTTCAGCTCGCAGCCCGCGGCGTCGCAGGCGGTCTTGACCACCGTGCCGAATTCGGGGTGCATAGCCTTGGGCAGCTCAAACCCGAAGTTCTGCTGCATGATGAACGCCGCTCCGCCCTTGCCGGACTGGCTGTTGATACGGATAATCGGCTCGTACTCGCGGCCGACGTCCGCGGGATCGATCGGCAGGTACGGAACCTCCCAGTAAGGCGTATTGTGGTGCGACATATAATCGACGCCCTTCTTGATCGCGTCCTGATGCGATCCGGAAAACGCGGTAAACACCAGATCGCCCGCGTAAGGATGGCGGTCATGCACCGTCATATTGGTGCATTTTTCATAAATCTCGCGGATATCGCGGATATGGGAAAAATCCAGCTTGGGATCGATGCCCTGCGAGTACATATTCATGGCAACCACCATGATATCCGCATTGCCGGTGCGTTCCCCGTTGCCGAACAGCGTACCCTCCACACGCTCTGCGCCGGCCATCAGGCCGAGCTCGGTGGCCGCCGTGGCGGTACCCCTGTCATTGTGCGGGTGCAGGCTGATAATCGCGCTTTCGCGGTTCTTGATATGACGGCAGAAATATTCGATCTGGTCGGCGTGACAGTTCGGGGTGGCCAGCTCCACGGTATTGGGAAGGTTCAGAATCAGTTTGTTTTCCGGCGTGGAACCGAGCGCTTCCATCACTTTTTCGCAGATCAGCACAGAATTGTCAATTTCCGTACCGGAGAAGCTTTCCGGCGAATACTCGAAGCGGATATTCGCGCCGCTCCTTTTCACTTCCTGCTCGGTGAGCTCCTTAATGAGCTTCGCGCCCTCCACCGCAATGTCGATGACGCCCTGCATATCGGTATTAAAAACAATCTTGCGCTGTAAAGTAGACGTGGAATTATAAAAATGAACGATGACGTTCTTCGCGCCGTCGATTGCCTCAAATGTTTTCCGGATCAGGTGCGGGCGAGCCTGAACAAGCACCTGAATGGTTACGTCGTCCGGAATCAGATTGCGCTCGATGAGCGTGCGGAGGATTTCATATTCCGTTTCCGAAGCGGAAGGGAATCCGACTTCGATTTCCTTAAAGCCGATATCGACCAGCGTTTGGAAGAACAAAAGCTTTTCTTCCAGATTCATCGGATCGATCAGCGCCTGGTTGCCGTCGCGCAGGTCCACACTGCACCAGACAGGCGCCTCTTTGATTACCTTGTCCGGCCAGCGGCGGTCGGGCAGACTGACCGGCTGGAACGGGATGTACTTTTTGCAGCCTTCATACATAGTAAAACACTCCTTTACAAATCTTCATCGGTCAAAAACCGGGTTGAATGTGAAAATAAAAAAAGCCCCGAATACAGTAAAAACTGCATTCGGGGCGAATTTATAAAATTCGCGGTACCACCCTAATTCGGCTCCGTTTTACCGGAGGCCCTCTTCGGCCTCAAACAAGGCCCCGGCCAGTAACGCTGCCGCCTGCGTCCGCTTCTAACGCTTTCACATCGAAGACGGAGGCTCCGGGATGAGCTATACGCAAAAGGTGAAACGCCGGCTCGCACCATCCGCCGGTTCTCTGCAGTGTTTCAACAGTTGTCTTATTCCCTTCATTGCCTTTGGGCTGTATTAAATTAACTATTATTATATTTTATGCATCCGGGTTTGTCAAGTGCTTTTCTTCTTTTTCCCCATAGGCGCGGTCGGCGGCCTCCCGCGCAAGGTCAATCACCAGCTTTTGGCTGTCGTTTTCGTCCGCAGGCTTTGCCGGAATCGTGGCATAGACTTCAGCAACCATTGAGCGCATCCACAATCCCGGTGTGATGCGTAGGGAGTAACCGCAGCCGCTCTCCGTAAGCCAGTCGTAGAAATTTGCGCGCGGCAGCCCGTACGCTGAAAGGATGGACATGATGGTTCCGCCGTGGGCAACGATGACTGCGTCTGTGACGCCGGACCGGAGCATCCCCTCCACAATCTTTTCAAAGGCGGCGCACACCCGATACATAAACGCCCCGCCGTTCTCGCCGTTCGGCGGGGTCACCGCTTTACCGCCCGCCATCCACGCTGCAAAACCGCTGTTTTCCTTTGTAAGCCCCTCCGCCGTTTTCCCTTCCCAGTCTCCGAAATCGCATTCGCGAAAATCGTCCACAATGACCGGCTGCGCGTCGGGATACAGAATCTCCAGCGTCTGGGTACAGCGCTTAAGCGGACTGCAGTAATAAACCTGCGCCTGGGGATAGGGACTGCTTTTTTTCAGCTTCTCAAGCTGCGTGATTCCCTCCGGGGTAAGCGGGAGATCCGTGCGCCCCACATACTGCCCGAGTAAATTGCCCTCTGTAACGCCGTGGCGGATGAGATGGATGGTATATGATTTCATAGTTCTGCTCCTTAAATATAAGAATATATTCCGCATAGGAAACATGTGCTTTGTTTCAAATTAACCGTTAATCATTTATCAAAGCTCAAAATACATTATAATTTCCGTGGAAAGCCACGATATATAGCGGCTTTACAACGCGTTATATTTGTTATATACTTTACAAGGTGTTAAATTTATTCACAATTCGACAGGGGACATCCTAACATGAATAATAATTTCCCTAGAATTATTACTTTATTGCGGAAAGAACGCGGATTCAGTCAGAAAAAAGCAGCCGAGGAACTGGAAGTTTCCCAGGCTTTATTGTCGCATTATGAAAAGGGAATACGGGAATGCGGACTCGACTTCGTAATTAAAGCCGCAGATTTTTATGACGTCTCCTGCGATTATCTGCTTGGCAGAACCCCGCACCGCAACGGCGCGACCATTACGGTGGAGGATATCCCCGAACCGGACGCAATGGGCAAGGAAAACGTTTTAAAGGGAAGCCTGCTGCCCGTGCTGAATAAAAAACTGATTGCCAATTCGCTGAATATCATCTACAGTATCCTTCAGAAATGCGGGAACAAGGCGCTTACTGCCGAGATATCCGCTTATCTGAACCTTTCGGTTTACAAAAGCTTCCGCCTGTTATATTCCGCAAATCCCAAGAACCCGCAAGGGCTCTTTTCGATTCCGGCTAAACTGAGCAGCGGTCGTTCCTGCGCTGCGCAGGATATTGCGCTGTCCAACGCCCAATGCCTTGCGGGCGGAGACGACGTGGAGGATATGAAGGGGATGGACAAGGGCAAGATGCCGGCCATATCCCCCGAAAAAATTTCCGAGGAGTATCCTCTGTTTTCAACCTCGCTGTTTAACCTGATCCAAAACGCGGAAGTGCGGATGGGTGCGAAAAAATCAAGCAAATAAATTATAACATATACAGTTTAATTTGCAAGAAACCGGTTCCGGCCGCCAAAACATTTGCTTTGGCGGCCTATCTTTTATTTAAATCAAAATTCACACAAATACATTATTGACATATAATATTATACATCGTATAATATTGACAAGATAATAATATTGATGTGTGGTGATTCATATAGTATTTCAATTAGGCTCCGCTTTGCTGGATGCCTGCGTATTGGCTGTGCTGACAAAGGGCGACACCTACGGCTATGTCCTGACGCAAAGCGTAAAGGAAATGATTGATGTTTCGGAGTCTTCTCTGTATCCGGTATTGCGGCGGCTGCAAAAGGAAGACTGCCTGACAACCTATGACCAGCCCTTTCAGGGGCGTAACCGGCGGTACTATTCCATAACGGAGCACGGTAAAAACCGGCTTGCGCTGTACGCGCGGGAATGGCGGGAATACAAAGCGAAAGTAGATCACATTTTAGGCGGAGGGATAGAACTATGAACAAAGAACAATTTATGCTGCAGCTGCGGGAAGAACTGAGAAGGCTGCCGCCTGACGAAGTGGATAACGCGCTGGAATACTACGAGGAATATCTGGCGGAAGCAGGGCCGGAAAATGAAGCAGCAACGATTGCCTCCTGGGGTTCGCCGGCAAAAATCGCTTCAAAAATCAGTACGCAATACGAAATGAAACAGGTGATTGCCAATAAATCCGACAAAAAAGGGTTATCTGCCATATGGGTCGTTATTCTCGCGATTTTTGCCTCCCCCATTGCGATACCAGTTGCGGCAGCATTGGCAATGGTCGTCCTTGCGCTCGCGATTGTCGTAATTGCTCTCGTTGCCTCTTTGGGAATCGTAGCTCTTTCCTTTGCCTTCAGCGGACTGATCTGCGTGGCCGCGGGAATCAGCATGATTGCCTCCAGCTTTCCGACATTCCTGTTTTTTATCGGGGTGGGTTTATTTCTCGCCGGTGCGGGGGTTGCAATGTGCCCGTTTATCGCACGGGTCAGTAAAAGCGGGTTTCTCTCAATTGCAAAGCTTTTTAATAAATACCTGCTCAGGAGGAAATCATTATGACACAAAAGAAGCTACTAAAAATCTGCGGCTGTTTAATGGCGCTGGGGCTGGTATTCGCCACAATCGGATTTTTTACGGGAGCACAGCTGAACTTATCCGCTGGCAGCGGCAGAACAAAATCAGCGGACAGCACCCTTCGTGAAATCAAAAAGGAAAATTTGGCGGCATTTGAAGCCATCGATATGAACATTGACAAAGCCGATATCGAGTTCGTTCCTTCTGACCATTACGGACTTATTATCAATTACCGCGGGGACGCGGATCAGTTCACCTGCACCGATGAAAACGGTACCTTGACCGTTTCTGAAAAAAATGCAGCATCGGTTCAATTTTGCTGGGGTATCTTTGCAGAGAGCCATAACACAGTAAAAGTTTACCTGCCAAAAGATACACAGCTAAAACGCCTGAACGTGAAGAATCAGTACGGCGGTTTTACCGCATCCGGCTTTGACTCGGCCGATACCGATATTGATTTGTCCCTCGGCAGTCTTAAGCTGTCGGACGCAAGCTGCGGCAAAGCGGATTTTACCCTCAGTAACGGCAAAAGCGACATCCGGAACATTGAGGCGGATACGATGGCATTCCGAAACGATTTGGCAAGCAGTACCTTCGAAAACGTTACGGTTTCCTCCTCGCAAAAAGCAACGTTTGAAGCCTCCAACGGCTCAATCACAATGAAGAATTTTACGGCAGGGCCTATGGAAATAAACAATGATCTTGGAAGCGTTACTCTGGAAAAGCTGACCGCGACAGAACTGAAAAGCAAGCTGGACAACGGCTCGCTGAAAATGAATGACTGTAAAATCGGTAATCTGGACGTTGAAAATTCGCTGGGCAGCATCGACATCAGCCAACTTGATTCAAAAGGTGCAAATATAAAGAACGAAAGCGGGAAAACCAGTCTGGAAGGTGCATTAATGGGTGAAACCACCGTCAATTCCGATATGGGGAGCATCACCGTAAAAACTTCGGTGTCGCAGAAGCTTTATACGTTTAAGGTATCTTCGGATTTGGGAAGTATTACTTTGAATGGCTCCAGAGAAGGAAACCGTATTACTCAAACCGGAAACGGTGAAAACTCATTGCAGCTAAGCAGCAGCAACGGTTCGATTAATCTGGACTTCCAAAAATAATCCTGCGCTGCCACAAAAAACCGGCTCACCGAATTCATACGGGAGCCGGTTTTTCTTTTATAATGCCGCGGCAAGCTTCTGGCCTTTTACGGTCAGCTGGGCGTAGCCCTTGCGCATATAGGGAAGATTGAACACGGCACCGGGCTCTTTCGCGCTCTCCATTACCGTATGGCAAAGCAGCTCATAAATTTTGCTCTTGTAATAAACATCGTAATCACCG
>DATAML010000161.1:0-9266 GCA_036260545.1 Caproiciproducens sp. | reverse complement strand
TCTATGCCGTAGGTTATATGAAAGACTATCATGCGCACCACACGGATTGTAAGGACAGGCGCGCATTTTTCTTCGCGATGCTGTTTGTGTTCCTGGGCGCCATGTTCGGCCTGGTGCTCTCCGCAAACATCACCTGGATTTATTTCTTCTGGGAAATTACAAGCCTTTGCTCCTTCCTGCTTATCGGTTACAATCAGTCGGAAGAAGCAATCAACAATTCGTTTAAAGCTTTGTGGATGAACCTGCTGGGCGGCCTCGGCTTTGCGCTGGCAATCGTCTACTGTGACCTTGTGTTGAAGGTTTCCGAGCTGGACAAGCTGGTTGCCATTGGGGTTCAGACTCCGGCTATCACGATTCTCCCGGTGATTTTGCTTGCCTTTGCGGGCCTTACCAAGAGCGCGCAGCTTCCGTTCTCCGGATGGCTCCTGGGTGCGATGGTCGCCCCGACTCCTACCTCCGCGCTTCTCCACTCCGCCACAATGGTAAAAGCGGGCGTTTATCTTCTGATCCGCCTTTCACCGGCCATGTGCAATACCCCGGCGGGATACATGGTTACCACGGTTGGCGGCTTTACATTCCTCATGACATCCATGCTCGCAATTTCGCAGAGCGACGGCAAAAAGGTTCTTGCGTACTCCACGATTTCCAATCTGGGGCTCATCGCTGCCTGTGCCGGAATCGGGCGCCACGAGGCGGTATGGGCAGCCATTCTGCTCATGATGTTCCATGCGGTATCCAAGTCCCTGATGTTCCTGTCCGTCGGTGCGGTTGAAAACGCAACCGGCAGCCGCAACATTGAAGATATGCACGGGCTTGTTGTCCGTCTGCCCCAGCTGGCGTTCGTTATGATTATCGGAATCGCCGGAATGTTCCTTGCTCCGTTCGGCATGCTGATTTCCAAATGGGCGGCTTTAAGGGCGTTTATCGACGCGAAAAGCGTGCTTATGATTTTCTTCCTGGTATTCGGCAGCGCCACAACGCTGTTCTACTGGACAAAGTGGCTCGGAAAGCTGATTTCAATCGTTCACGAATCCGAGCGTCTGCCCAACACCACAAAGGGCAGCGAGTGGTTCTCGCTGTTCTCCCAGGCGTTCTTCGTGGTAGCGCTCTGCATCACTTTCCCGATTGCTTCAACCTATTTGGTGGAACCCTTCCTTGGTGAAATGTTCCATGACACGATCCCTGCGATTATCGGCGCGGGAAATGAGCAGATTATGATTATCATGCTCTGTGTGATTCTGATTCTTCCGGTTGCCGTGCGGATTCTTACCTTCGGCATGGAAAAGAAGGTTGTCATGTCCTACATGGCCGGCGCCAATTACGGTAACGATCGTGCCTTTACGGACTCCTTCGGTGAGAAAAAGAAAATGTATCTTGCAAACTGGTATATGGAGGATTACTTTGGCGAAAAGAAGCTGCTTAAGCCTTCGCTGGTTATCTCCTCTGCGGTCATTATCATCCTTATTGCGATAGCGATAGCGGTTGGGGGTGTAATTTAATGAAACTTTCCGTTTTATTTGTAATTCTCTATCTGATTCTCGGCCCTGTGGTCGGCGGATTCCTGGCGGGCTTTGACCGCAAGATTACTGCAAGGATGCAGGGAAGAAAAGGCCCTTCGGTGCTGCAGCCGTTCTATGACCTGTTCAAGCTGTTCCAGAAGCAGTCCGTTGTGGTTAATAACGTTCAGGACTTTTTAGTAGGCGGCTTCCTGATTTTTGTCGTATTCACCGGCTGCCTGTTCTTTGCCGGCGGCGACCTGCTGCTGGTGTTCTTTGCGCTGACTCTTGCGGGCGTATTCTTCATCATGTCCGCCGCTTCAGCGAACTCTCCCTACAGCGCCATGGGCGGCCAGAGAGAGCTTCTTCAGATGATGGCCTATGAGCCGATGGTGCTGCTTGTGGCAATCGGCTTCTATGAGGTGACCGGAAGCTTTTCGGTTCAGGAAATCATCGCGCGGAGCACGGTTCCGTCCATCGTTTATATGCCGGGCGTTTTTGTGGGATTCCTCTGGATCCTTACGATCAAATTCCGCAAATCACCGTTTGACTTCAGCACCTCCCACCACGCGCACCAGGAAATGGTCAAGGGCATGACAACGGAGCTTTCCGGTCCTATCCTTGCTCTGGTAGAGCTTGCCCACTGGTATGAAAATGCGTTCCTGCTCGGCGTGATCGGCCTGTTTGTGCTGACCCCCGCATGGTGGAGCGGTATTCTGGCAGTCGTGGTATGTATTCTCGCTTACTTTATTGAAATACTAATAGATAACTCCAGCCCGAGAGTGAAGTGGGATTTCATGTTTAAATCCACATGGAACGTAACGCTCATCGCTGGCTGCGTAAACCTTTTGATCCTCATTCTAATTCATTAAGGAGGCTGGCATAATGTTGAAAGTATCTAAATCACCGTGGCTGCTGCACTATGACGGTTCAAGCTGCAACGGCTGTGATATCGAAGTGCTTGCCTGCTTAACGCCGGTTTATGACGTGGAGCGCTTCGGCGTAATCAATACCGGCAACCCGAAGCACGCCGATATTCTCTTAATTACAGGCGGCATCAACGCGCAGAACGAGCCCATCGTGAAACAGATTTATGAGCAGATGCCAAACCCGAAGGTTGTGGTCGCAGTGGGAATCTGCGCCTGCAACGGCGGCATTTTTAAAGAATGCTACAACATCAAGGGAGGGACCGATACGGTTCTGCCGGTGGATATTTATGTTCCCGGCTGCGCCGCAAGACCGGAGGCCATTATTGACGGTGTTGTCAAAGCGGTGGGTCTGCTTGATGAAAAGCGCGAGAAGATGAAAAAGGAGGCTGCGGCAAAATGACAGAGGCAAGATTAGTCACCATTGAACCCGGCGATCTTTTGGCACAGGCGTTCCAAATGCAGCATGACGGCTACCGTTTGGTTCAGATTTCTTCCGTCCGCACCAAGGAAGGCTATGAGCTTACCTATTCCTTTGGCATGGAACTGGAGCTTGTGAACATCCGCATCGAGGTTCCGGAGGACGCGGAAATTTCGAGCATCAGCCACATCTTTGCGCCGGCGTTTCTTTATGAAAATGAAATTGTCGACCTCTTTGGCGTAAAAATCAAGTTAATCACGGTAGATTACGAGGGCAAGTTGTATCGGATCAGCACAGAAACGCCCTTTAAATAAGGAGGAATTTAACCGATGTCTACTCGAAGCGTTGTACCGTTCGGGCCGCAGCATCCGGTATTGCCGGAGCCGATTCACCTTGACCTTGTACTTGAGGATGAAAAAGTTGTAGAAGCTGTGCCGTCCATCGGCTTTATCCACCGCGGGCTGGAAAAGCTCGTGGAGAAAAAGGATTTTAACGAATATACCTATGTCGCAGAGCGCATCTGCGGAATCTGCAGCTATATGCATGGCATGGCCTACTGCGAGGCGGTAGAACATATCATGAACGTGGAGATTCCGGACCGCGCGAAATATCTGCGCACCATCTGGGCGGAAATGTCCCGTATCCACAGCCACCTTCTGTGGCTCGGCCTTCTTGCCGATGCGTTCGGCTTTGAAAGCCTGTTTTATCAGAGCTGGCGCATGCGCGAAAAGGTTCTCGACATGATCGAGGCTTCCACCGGCGGCCGCGTAATCTTCTCCGTAAACAAGATTGGCGGGCAGCTCAAGGATATGCCGAAGGACATGCTGAACAGCTTTGTGAAAACGTTTGACGAAATGGAAAAAGAGCTGAAGGAATTGACCAGGACGTTCTTAAACGACGTGGCCGTCAATTCCCGTCTCAGGGACGTGGGCTTCCTCACTAAACAGCAGGCTCATGACCTCGGCTGTGTAGGCCCGTTCCTGCGCGCAAGCGGTATTGCGCTCGATATACGCAAGACCGGTTATGCAGCATATCCAAACATTGATTTTGAACCGATCACCAGCACCGTGGGAGATTCCTATGCGCGCACCGACGTGCGTATCCGTGAAATCTTCCAGTCGATGGATATTATCCGCCAGGCGGTTGCTAAGATTCCGGACGGCGAGGTTGCCACACCGGTCAAGGGCTTCCCCCCGCAGGGCGAATATTTTATGCGCGTGGAACAGCCCCGCGGCGAGGCCGTGTATTACGTAAAGGCGAACGGAACGAAATTCCTCGACCGTGCTCGTGTCCGCACTCCTACCTTTGCGAATATCCCCGGCCTGCTTGAAACCTTAAAAGGCTGCCAGCTTGCCGATGTGCCGATCCTGATTCTGACGATTGATCCGTGCATCAGCTGCACCGAAAGGTAGGGAATTCGTTATGAATATAATGCCATTTGCAAAGACTGTTTTAAAGAATCTGGTTTCCGCTCCCGCCACAAGGAATTATCCTTACACCCCGCGGGAATATACGGACCGCACAAGGGGCCATATCCAGGTGGATATGGACACCTGTATCCTCTGCGGATTGTGCTCCAAGAAATGCCCGGCCAACGCCATTACGGTTGACCGCGCCGCAAGGACATGGTCCATCGAGCGTTTCGGCTGCATCCAGTGCGGCTACTGCGTTGAGAGCTGCGCAAAGAAATCCCTCTCCATGCAGCATACTTATACCGAGCCGGATTCGGACAAGAGGACGGACACCTATGTAAAGCCGCCCGAGCCGCCGAAGGAACCGGCCGCTGCACCGGCTGCTGCACCAAAAGCACCGGCTGTTGCGCCGCAGGAGTCTGCTGCTGAGGCAAAGGAGCCCGCAGCGCATGCATGATTAAATCCATTACCGTTTTCGGGGTGGTTCAGGGAGTCGGCTACCGCCCGTTTGTGGCGCGGCTTGCCGAAGAGCTTGGGGTTCGCGGAGTTGTAATGAATAATGGCGGGATTGTAGAGATTACCGCTGAAGCGTCAAAACAGGCGATGGATCAGTTTATCCACCGCCTTAAGTCGCGGCAGCCCCCCGGCGCTGACGTTACGCGGATTCTCTGCAAACCCGCGCCACCCTGCAAATTTGAGAATTTTCGCATTGTACAGAGTGTTGTAACCAGCGGGGAGACTCCGCTGATTCCGCCGGATCTGCCGATCTGCGGGGAATGCTTAAAAGAGCTTGCGGCTCCCGGAGACCGCCGGTACCGCTATCCGTTTATCAGCTGCGTTGCCTGCGGCCCGCGGTACAGCATCATCAATGATCTTCCGTACGACCGCTGCAACATTACGATGGAAGATTTCCCTATGTGCCCCGCGTGCCATGAGGAATATACCACCGAAACACGCCGCCGCCACGCGCAGACGATTTCCTGCCACGACTGCGGCCCCCAGCTGATTTTTCAGGTGGACGGCAAACGTTACGACAGGGAAGAAGCGCTGGAAAAGGGCATGGAAATGCTGCGTTCCGGCGCGGTGCTTGCCCTTAAGGGAATCGGCGGATACCAGTTCGCCTGCCTGCCCGGGAATGAAGAGTCGGTGGAGCGGCTTCGCCGGTTAAAGCAACGGGATAAGAAGCCGTTTGCGGTCATGTTCCCTACGCTGGATTCCATCCGTGAAGTCTGCAGCGTGAGCGCCGAGGAGGAAAAGCTCCTTACTTCGCCTGCACGGCCAATCGTTTTGCTGAATAGAATAAAAGATATTTTCTGTGGATCCCTGAGCAGTGAAAGCCGGTTTTTGGGCGCTTTTCTGCCCTATACTGGTCTGCATCAGCTTTTAACGGAAGCCTGCGGCCCGCTTGTAATGACCAGCGGCAACTTTTCCAATGAACCGATTATCATCGATGACGCGGAGATGCTGGCCTTCCAGTCCGACGATTTTGACGGTGTGCTTTACCATACGCGCCGTATCGTTACCCCGTTGGATGATTCAGTCACGCGGGTTTCCTGCGGCACAGTGCAAACGATCCGGCGCAGCAGGGGCTATGTTCCGACGCCGCTTTTTTTGGAGGCGCGCGCGGAAGAACCGGTTCTGGCGATGGGCGGCGACCTGAAAGCCTGTTTCTGTCTGATGAAGGACGACCGCGCCTATCTGAGCCAGTATTTCGGCGATATGGAGGAATACGAGGTATCCAAGGTATACAGGGCAAGCCTTGAACGAATGAAACGGCTTTTCCGGATGGAACCCGCCGTCATTGCCTGCGACCTGCATCCAGATTATTTTACTACTCGCCTTGCGGAAGAGCTGCGTAAGCCCACTGTGAGGATTCAGCACCATCACGCCCACATTGCTTCCGTCATGGCGGAACACAGCCTGAACCGCTGCATCGGCGCCGCGTTTGACGGCACCGGCTATGGCACGGACGCCTGCGTATGGGGCGGTGAATTTCTTCTCTGCAACGGTGCGGGATATCAGCGCTTTGCGCATCTGGGTTATGTTGCGCTTTGCGGCGGAGACCGGGCTTCCAAAGACGCCGGGCTTACGGCGCTCTGTTACCTGCAAGCCGCGGGGATTGAAACGCAGGACAGCCGGAACGTTTATGTGAAAGCGGCGCTTGAAAACGGAATCAATACGTTTCAGTGCTCCAGTATGGGCAGGCTGTTCGACGCGGTCAGCGCGGTACTGGGCATCCGAAGTTCTAACACCTATGAGGGCGAGTGCGCCATTGCGCTGGAAAATGCGGCAGCGACGGCGCAGTCGGCGGGAATATCGCCGTATCTGCTGGATTTTGAAATCTGTGAAGCGGGTTCAGGTTATATAATTGACCAGATAAAAATGATAAAAGAGATTTACACTGCGGTAGAAAGCAGGGCGGAACCGAGCGCGCTGGCGCTTGGATTCCATCTCGCGGTCGCCCGGATGCTGGCGGATATCTGCCGCCGTATCCGCAGCGTAAGCGGGGAAAACAAAGCAGCTTTGAGCGGCGGCGTTTTTGCCAACCTTCTTCTGCTGCAGGAATGCAGAAAGCTTCTGGGGGACGGCGGCTTTGAGGTTTTCCTCAATTCCAAAGTACCCTGCAACGACGGCGGCATCTGTCTCGGCCAGGCTTGGCTGTGCGCACAGACCGCCGCAAAAGAAAACGAAAGGCAGTGATATTATGTGCGTGGCAATGCCGGGCAAAGTAATAAAGGTAGACGGAACAGTTGCGGAAGTGGATTTCAGCGGGAATGTCGTCCGCGCGGAGGCGGGTCTTGTTCAGATTAAGCCGGGCGACTACGTGTTGGTTCACGCCGGCTGCATCATACAGGTGATTTCCGAGGAAGAACGCAATAACCTTGCAAGTCTGTTTGAGGAAATAGAAAGCTATGCTTGATTATAAGGAATATCTGAAGAATTACGATGGCGAGCCCGTCCGGCTGATGGAGGTCTGCGGCACCCATACGGCCGCGATTTCACACAGCGGGATTGTCAGCCTGCTTTCGCCGAAAATAAAGCTGATTTCCGGCCCGGGCTGCCCGGTCTGCGTAACCGTGACGGCCTATATCGACCGCCTTGTGGAGTTGGCACTGCAGCCGAACCACGTTGTGGTTTCCTTCGGCGATCTGCTGCGCGTGAAGGGCAGCAGCAAAAACCTGAACGACGCAAAGGCGCTGGGCGGGCAGGTGCGCATGGTGTACTCTCCGCTGGATACCCTGAAGCTCGCGGAAAGCGAGCCGGACAAGACGTTCGTTTTTGCGGCGGTGGGATTTGAAACCACCACCCCCGTTTACGCAATGCTCTTGGAAGAAGCCATGCAACGAGGGATAAAGAATATTAAGCTGCTTACCTCACTCAAAACCATGCCGCAGGTCATTGACTGGGTATGCTCAAACCAGAGCGGGATTGACGGGTTTATCGCTCCCGGCCATGTCAGCGTCATTACGGGAAGCGAACTGTACCATCCGCTTGCGGAGAAATATTCTATTCCGTTCGTGGTAGCCTCCTTTGAGGCAGAACCGCTCCTTCTGGCGATTTACGCGCTGGTAAAGCGGCGCGGCAGGGGGGACGTACTGAACCTGTACCCCTCCACGGTAACCGCCGAGGGCAATCTCACCGCGCAGCGGAAGGTAGCCGAGTATTTTGAACCGTGCGACGCTTCCTGGCGCGGCATGGGTACCATAAAAGGCTCCGGCGTGCAGCTCAAGCCGGAATATTCCGCGTTCGACGCGGGAAGCGCGAACCTGACGGAAGATCACAGCGCCAACCCCAACTGCCGCTGCGCACGGGTGCTTACAGGGGCAATCGGGCCGCGCCAGTGTCCGATGTTCGGCGGCGCCTGCACCCCTCAGTCGCCGCAGGGCGCGTGCATGGTTTCCACGGAGGGAAGCTGCTATCAATACTTTGTAAACCGCAGAAAGTAAAATCTCTCTGTCATCTGCGGACGCACAGCGTCGTACACGCCTACGGCGACCACGTGATGATCTTTACTGTAATAAAAAGCCCCTCTCCTCGCCCTTGGCAAGCTCTCAGTTAGCCAAGTATAAACCCTGCCCGGCCTGATGGCAGTCAAAAAGGATTGAAATTCAAGAACAGAAGATTGGAGTTATAAAACGATGAAGATAACAATGGCGCATGGCAGCGGCGGAAAAGCCACTTCGGAACTGATCGCGAATATTTTTTCCAAAAGCTTTCACAATCCGGTGCTCTCCAGAATGGAGGACTCCGCCGTGGTTCCGGGCGCAGAAACCATCGCCATGACCACCGACAGCTTTGTGGTGACTCCCGTTTTCTTTCCGGGCGGGGATATCGGCCGCCTTTCCGTCTGCGGCACCGTGAACGACCTGCTGATGAGCGGCGCACAGCCGAAATACCTTACCTGCGGGTTTATCATTGAAGAGGGCGCGGACAGCGGCGACCTGGAAAAGATAGCGGATTCCATGGCCAAAACCGCCGCGGAAGCGGGCGTGTCCATCGTTGCCGGAGACACCAAGGTCATCGAGGGTAAGGGCGGTGTCTGCATTAATACCGCAGGAGTCGGTTTTGTGCCGCAGGGCAGGAACATCAGCGCTTCCAACTGCAGGGAAGGCGACTGCGTGATTCTGTCCGGTTATCTGGGCGAACATCACGCCGCTATTTTAAGCTCCAGAATGGGAATTGAAAACCAGATTCAGAGCGACTGCGCGCCGCTGGGCGAAATTGTCGGCGCACTGTTTGAAAACGGAATCCGGGTCAGGGCGATGCGCGACGTGACCCGCGGCGGACTGGCGACCGTACTGAATGAATTTGCCTCCGCCTCGTCCTGCTGCATCGAGCTGAATGAGCAGGATATCCCGGTTTCGGAGCAGGTAAAGGGCTTCTGCGGAATCCTTGGGCTTGACCCGCTCTATATGGGCAACGAGGGAAAGCTGGTTGCCGTTGTGGAAAAAGAGGATGCGCAGAAAGCGGTTGAGCTCATGCGCAAAGCGAAATACGGCGAGCACGCGCA
>DATAML010000144.1:0-1539 GCA_036260545.1 Caproiciproducens sp. | reverse complement strand
TACCAACACCCCCTGTATGATATGCGAGTCTGCCGCCCGGAAAAACCGTTACCGGGATTTGCCGCTGCCCAAGTTCGTTGCCCGAATCGCGTTTAAGACCGCGATCACCGTTACGCCCACGTCCCCGAACACCGCCGGAGTGCGGCACACCGCCATGCTGACCGGGGACAGCCGCGCGACCGGGGAAAAGGTTGCAAAAGAGCTTGGACTGGATTCGGTTTATGCCGAGCTTCTTCCGCAGCAGAAGGTGGAACAGATGGAGGCGCTGAGCAAACAAACCGAAAAGGGCGGCAAGTTGGTATTCGTGGGGGACGGCATCAACGACGCACCGGTTCTGGCCCGCGCTGACGTCGGCGTGGCAATGGGCGGCCTCGGTTCGGACGCGGCGATTGAAGCGGCCGACGTCGTCCTGATGACGGATGAACCCTCCAAGCTCGCGGACGCCATCCGCATTGCGAAACGGACGCGGTCTATTGTCCGCCAGAACATCATTTTTGCGCTCGGCGTAAAAATCGCAATCCTCATCCTGGCCGCTTTTGGAATCGCCACAATGTGGGCGGCGGTGTTCGGGGACGTGGGCGTAACGGTGATCGCGGTCTTAAACGCGATTCGGGCAACGAACTTGGGCAGCGGCAAATCCCGGTAACGGTTTTTCCGGGCGGCAGACTCGCATATCATACAGGGGGTGTTGGTATGAATCGGTTTCAGGTTACCGCGATAACCGCAATGGCAGTGTTTTACCTTGCCTATTTTTTGAAGGCGGCCCTTCAGCGCAGAAGGGGGATTCAGACCCGGCAAATGGGAGGAAGCTCCAAAGCTGCGGAAACACGGAGAGTGGAAAAAATACTGGGAACTGCCACCCTCCTCGTGCCTGCCGTGGAGCTGACCAGCATCCTTTTGAATACATCCCGGTATTTCGGCGATCCTTTACGATACTTTGGACTGGCGCTTGCATGGGCGGGGGATGTTTTGTTTATCCTCGCTATGTGGACCATGCGCGACAGCTGGCGGGCGGGAATCCCGGCAACGGATCAAACAGAGCTGGTGGCGGACGGAATTTACCGGCTAAGCCGAAATCCGGCATTTCTGGGCTTCGACCTCACCTATATCGGACTATACCTCATGTTTGACAATGTGATACTGCTGGCGGCCTCTCTCTTTGCAATCATGGCATTGCATCTGCAGATACTGGAGGAAGAGAAGTTTTTGGAAGCAAGGTTCGGCGAAAAATATCTGGAATATAAAAAGAAAACAGGGCGCTATTTTATATTGATATAACGAGGGCTGCATATGAATTCGACCTTATTTTATAAGTTCTTATCCCGGTTATATGATTCGGTCTGTTCTCTCTACTTCAATAGGGATTGCACCAGTCCGCGGCAGGCTGTTCTTCAGTTTGTGAAGGCGGCAAATGGAAAAAATACGGAAATCCTGGATGTCTGCACCGGAACGGCTGCAAGCGCAGTCTGTATTGCTGAAAGAATAAAAGAGGCAAAGATAACCGGTATCGACCGCTCGGAGGAGATGCTGAGGATTGCC
>DATAML010000104.1:0-21355 GCA_036260545.1 Caproiciproducens sp. | reverse complement strand
TTTGCTGCAGTGTATCAGCAAGACGGTGCGGATGCAACCGTGATATCGGACAACGGCACCATCCGCAACTGTATCGGCTGCTTTGGGTGCTGGATCAAAACGCCCGGTGTATGCGTTTTGAAGGACGGCTATAACCATATGACCGAATTGCTGTGCAAATGCAGCGAACTGATCATTATAAGCAAATGTATGTACGGAAGCTACAGCCCGTTTATACGCAATATCTGGGACAGGTGCTTGCCGTATCTTCTTCCTTATTTTGTCACCAAAAACGGAGAAACCCATCACCAGGCCCGTTATCGGAATGAGTTCAAACTAACCGTACACTTTTATGGCGACGACACAACCCAAGCGGAACAGGAAACCGCAAAGGCACTGGTGGCAGCAAACGGCGTGAACTTCTACTCCAAAGAAAACAGCGTATATTTCCATAAGAATCCCCAGGAGATCAGGGAGGCTTTAAATTGAAAATAGCAATGATAAACGGGAGTCCCAAGCTGGGGAAAAGCAACTCCGTTACGATGCTGAAGCTGCTTGAGACCAAATTAAACACCGGGAATGAGATTATGCATTACAGTCTGAATAAAGAGTCTTTGACGGATGAGCAGTACCGTGCGCTTTGCCGAATGGATGTCCTCGTTTTTGCTTTTCCACTGTACATCGACGCTATCCCGTCACATTTGTTCCGGATGCTGGTCACCCTTGAACGCTATTTAAAAACGGAACGGAAGCAGGAGGTTTACGTCTATGCCATTATAAATAACGGCTTTTACGAGGGAAAGCAGAACCATATCGCACTTGATATCCTGAAAAACTGGTGTGAGCGATCCGGACTTCATTTCGGGCAGGGAATCGGACAGGGCGCGGGAGAAATGATGGAATTTATAGAGAATGTGCCTCTGGGCCACGGCCCGCTTAAAAATCTCGGCAGGGCAATAAACAGCCTTGCAGATCATATTCTTGCCCGCGGTACCGGTGAAAACATCCTTTTCAGCCCGAATTTTCCACGGTTCGGCTGGAAATTTACCGGAACACATGGTTTTTGGAATGTAAACGCGAAAAAGAACGGTCTGGCAAAACAGGATATCTTCCGAAGACCCGGTATGGAGTAAAAAGTTTCGAGTTTTTACTGTGAGGAAATACTGTCACAATAAGTTCCTTTATCGCCGCTGTACCATAATAAAACTGGTTTTTGTGATTTTTACTTTGAAAAAGAACCAATATTCCTTTACACGCAAAGGAGAAAGTTTTATAATCATTATATCAGAATAAACTTAAAGGACTGGAAATTTATGGCTCAGATGAACAAAATGAAATTACCAAGCAGCGGGTCCGTTCGGCATATTGTAGGATTCGGCCAGGGAGACCCCGGATATGACGTACTTGAAACGACTACGCAGGATAACATCCCCTGCGCTGCCTATTACTATGTCAAAAACGGAATCAAGCACAGCGTTTCTGTTGCAAAATTCCAGGGCAGATATTCCGTGGAATATGAGACTTATGACAGCCCCGATTCCCTGATCAGCCGCCAGAAAAAGGGCTGCTCCCTGAGCAGCGTAACAAATGATTTTTTAAAGGAAACCGTTATGGCGTACCGGGCGTATCGGATGTTATTTAACGAATATACATCTTTTCGCGATGATATTAAGGATGCGCTGAACAATCTTCAGTGTGTGTACTTGGGGGCAATGGGAAAAGACCCCGAGCGTTTGAAGGATATTCTGGAACGTTCCGGGTTCCATGTTGACTCCATTAATTTCAATATGGTGAAAACAAAAGAAAAAATTTGCATCTCCTTTGACGGTTTATGCTTTAATGAAGATGAAATAATTCCTTAAATAGCAGTAAAATGACCGGCCATCTTTACGATAACCGGTCATTTTTCTCAGCTTACTTTAACAATTATAATTTCAACTCTTCTGTTTCTCTGTCTTCCGCTCGAAGTCTTATTATCCGCAATCGGCCGGTAACTTCCATAGCCTACAGCCTGAAACCTTTCCGGGTTCAGGCTTTTTGTATCCGTAAAATACCGCAATACCTTCGCCGCCCGGTCACAGGAAAGTTCCCAGCTTGACTGGTATTGATCTGAATTGATCGGCTGATTGTCTGTATGCCCGGCAATGATAACATCATTATCCAGCGTATTGATATAGCTGCTGATCCGGTTCAGAATACTGTAACTCTCCGGCCTTAATTTAGCACTTTTCTCATCAAAAAGGACTTCGGCCTGTATATTAAAAATAATTCCGGTCTCATTCTGCCGCAGGCTTACCTTGTTAGTCAGACTGTTCCTTGCTAAAAAAGTCTCCACTTCCGTGTAAGTCGGTTTACCGGAAGAGCTTTTACTCGCACTGCTCTTACCGGAACTACTCTTGCTCGTACTGCTTTTTTTCGTGCTGCTCTTGCCGGTGCTGGCCTTGCTTGCGCTGCTTTTGCTTGCGCTCGCACTGCTCTTACTTGTTATTTTGCTGCTGGGACTGCTTGAACTGTTCTTATCAATGTAATAATAGGCATAATCTATGTTTGAATTGTTTTTATTCGCACCTGCGCTTACACTTGCCGCAGACGCAGTCGGCACTGCAGCTGCGCTGGTTTTCATAATGCCCTGCTTTTGCGCTGCCATAGCATACAAAATAATAAACAGGAATGTAAGCAGAGTCATCATGTCCGCATACGAAATAAGCCAGTTGTCTTCCGGGGCTTCAAGGCCTTTTTTAATGCTGTTTTTAAGCGACATCATGCTTGCTATCCTTCTTTAGGCCGTCTTTATAACTTTTCAGGCTGACAAGTTCCACTTCAAGCTGCTCCGCCGGCGACAGAAAGACTTTTAAATTATCCTGTATTACCCGCGGACTTAATCCGCTTCGAATTCCAATAATTCCTTCGAGCATCATTTCCATACGGTTCACCTCTTCGGAATTCCGAATATCCAGCTTGTTGGCCAGGGGTGAAAATACAAGGTTTGCCAAAATAACTCCATAGAACGATGTAACCAGCACCGTTGCAAAAGCGGAGGAGAATTTGCTCATGTCTGAAAAATTGCCCATCATTTGAATTAAGCCCATAAAAGTGCCCAGCATTCCAAATGAAGGCGCCAGATTTGCCCACATCCGGAACAGCTGTATACATTTTTTATGTCTTTCCACTGTTTTTTCAATTTCAAGCGTTTTGATTCTTCGAACCGTTTCTTCCTCTGAACCGTCGATAACCAGCATCATACCGGATTTTAAAAACGGATCTTTTACTTTAACAAGACTGTCCTCCAAAGACAGGATTCCGGCCCTTCTTGCCTCTTTGGAGAAATCTACAAATATCTTCAGCAGCTCCTTTTTAGAAAGCTGTTTTGAAATAAAAGCATTTTTTAATATAAACGGAACACTTTTGATGGTTTCCCATTCAAAGGATACAACAACCGCACAGAATGAACCGCATATAACAATGAAAATGGACGGAACATCATAAAAGAGCACAATGCTGCCCCATATATCTTTTTTCCCCCAAATTGCACTGATCATGATAACCATAAACCCACAGATTAACCCAAATGCTGTGCAATGATCACGCTTTTTCATTCCATACACCTTCATATATAACATTTAAACAGTATTTGTATTATATATCGAATGTTCCGACAAATAATTTATGGTTAGAAATTTAAAAATGTAATAACTTATATTTAATTATAAACTAAATATGTGACTATAATGTAGAGTCTCATTAATAGTTCCAATAAATAATTTCGCGGAATTTTGGATCTGACATCTCCACTTACTCTTAACCATTTATGCTTTTCATTGTAAAAACCTCCTCAATATTTTGTTTGGTTGGCAGATCGTAGAATTTTATATTACCCGAAAAAAGGCTCTGGCGTCCGGCACCTTTCGGTGTGGCCGCCAGAGCTCTTTTCGGAGTGTCTTTCAACATCCCTTTTCGCTACGTCCTATAGTTTTAAACGATTCCGGTTGTGATAGCTGCCTGCCTATTTAGCGACCGCAGCATATCCCATAACAACCGGTTTCTGTCCGGGAAGCGTGCTGTAGACCGCTGTCATTGTACCTGCGGTTCCCACCGCCTTAACGGTTACATAATACTTATTGCCAAAGCGCTTTACCGCTGCGGTAAACGCCTTGCTGTTGCCTACCGTAAAGGAAGGTACCGCATTACCGCTGACTGTCATGGCATAGGTGTAAGTCTTTCCGGCCTTTACACCGACCGTGGTCCAGGTATCGGATTTTACTGCATAAGCCTTTGTTGCCGGTTTCGGAAGCAGCACATACTCGGAGCAGTGCGAGACCGGAACCGTTACATATCCCAAAGCATCCACGGTGAACTCACTCTGCGGAAGCTGCTCCAGAATATTTGCAACTTTATTAAAGTAATACATATACATCTTGCCAAACGGAGTTACGCCAGGCTGGTTGCCCACATAGACTTTTACGTAAGCAGTTGCCGGAAGCAGTCCACTGTGCGCAAAGTTCAGCACGACACCCGCTGGTTTCCTATCGGATGTATTGCCGGCGGTAACCGCGGCGGCTGCCGTGTCGTTCTTTGCCGGTGCAACGGTAATTGCAAGATTTACGTTTGTGAGTGAAGCTGCCGAATTTGTCAGGTTTGCTCCGGAGAAGGTCCACGAATAAGCCGCACTGCCAGTCGCACTGTTCACAACTTCAACCGTTACGTCTTTTTTCGCGGTTTTTGCCGTCTGCAGAACCGCAGCCGCTATGTTAATGGCAACTCTCGCGTTTGCGTTGGTATTGTTTGCAACCGCCGACGGGACGCTGACGGTCAGACCGACCCTTGCTACCGCAGTATTGTTAAGCTGTTCCACAAGGGAAGCCGTTGGGGCGGAAACCGTTACATTGGCAGGATGTGCTGCTGTAGCCGAGGAAATAACAGAGGCAACATCCGCAGGAACGGTAACCGCTACATTGGACTGATTCCCGGTAACAACCGGTGCCGCATCCGGCTGGGTGGAAACCGTTGTTACCGTACCGCCTGCTGCGGTCTGGGTTGTGGTCACATTGCTGGGAGAAGGCTGGGTATTGCTGCTATTGGAAGAATTTTTAGAAGAAGATGAGTTATTATTCGAAGGATTGTTGCTTGAGCTTTCAGTCAAGGCTGCCAGTGCGGCCTTGAGCGCTGCAGTAGCCTGATCAACACCTGCCTGCGTTGCGTTGCTGCTATTCAATACAGCCACTGCGTTGGCAAGCGCATCAGTAAAGGCTTTCCAACTTGCATCCGTATAATTGCCCTTTACTTTATCCTTGTTTGCGTTGTACAGTGCAAGCAGCGCGGAGTTATCAACCGTAATTCCCGGATCAATAACTAAAGCCTTCACTGCAGAATCCAACGTGTTCTTCGCGGTATCTACTTCGTCCTGTAGTGCGCTCATGTTGTCCAAAACAGTTTTGGCCTTGGTAAGCGCATCGGTAAAGGCTTTCCAGCTTGCATCCGTATAATTGCCTTTTACTTTGTCCTTGTTCGTATTGTACAATGTGGACAGTGCGGATTTATCGGACTTAGCGGCCTGAACGAATCTTGCATCTGCAAAATCGAGGGTATTGCTTGAGTTATCTGTTTCAATTTCGAAAACAATCGACTTTGCATTAGCCGGAACAACTACGTCAACTTCCTTGGCCGCATAGGTATTGTTCATCCATCCTGTGCTTGGGAGAACCGATACTGTTTTGCCGTCCGTTGTTTTGACATCAATCTTCAGATAACCCCAGTTACCTGAAGAGGTATCCATACCTGCAAAAGTTTTGAAGCGCTCAAAGCCTCTTCCTTCGATAGGAATTTCCAAAGTCATATGTCTTCTGGAGCTATAGGCTGCATTCTTGTTCGTGAAGGAGAGTCCCTTTGCGAATTTTGTTGCCGTGCTTCCGCAAAGTACGGAAATTGAATTGCCTGCCGGAGTCTTATCCGTCGTAAGGTCTCCATCAGCGGTGACATTACCGCTCTGATCCTTGGCGGTAACTGTCCAGTTATACTTATCCAGATCGCTGACATAAGTATTGTTTACTCTGGAGAAATTAATCGTGTAGGTAAGGCTGCCGGACTTAACGGTTGCGGTGTTTCCACTCATCTCTACCGTGGCACTCATGGAAGAAAGTGCGGTAACAGCAGTCACGACCGGAGTTTCCGTTGCTGAGATTTCCATGGAATAGGTATACTTGGAAGGATCAAAGCCCTTCAGGGTAGTGCCGTTCACCTTGATGTTGGTAATCGGATAATTAATGGAGGAAGGCAGAACTGCTGTCTTGCTCGTTGCCATTTTATCGGTTGCCGCGGTAACCGGTGAAATTATGAATGCGTGCGAATAGGTTTTGTCTGTGTCAAGACGGTAAGGAGCCAGCGGAACATGACCGAAGAAAGCGGTATTACTCACGCCGCGCTGCATATAATCGATGCTCCAAATCGTATCGGCACGCATCGGTACCTGGTATGCATGGCGGTACGCACTTGAGGAATTATATGGAGCATCGTCTCCCGCGGGATTGAGTTCCTCAGCCGTATAATGCTGCGCTTCGGTTTCCATCGTGTTTTCCGCCGTAACCATCAGGCCATTGCCCTGGCTATCGGTAAGAGAAGTCCAGCGCACGTCTGTACGGTTGCCGTTCTCCTGCGGTTTCAGATATTTGTACTGGAATTGCTCATCTACTGTGCTCTTGTACACACCCAGCTTAGAACCGGTGTTACGGTCGCAGTAGTTTTCGTCCGGCCCTCTGCCAAAGTATTCAATCTGGTCATAACCGGGTGCTACTTCCATACGCATACCGACCTTCGGCAATGCCGCCTGGCCGTTATTGCCCGGCGCAAAGTTGCTGTGGGGCACAAACTGGTTGCTTACTACAACCGCTCCGTTGCCGTAAATGTCATAAGTAACATAGTTGGAAGCATCCACCTGCAGGTCTTCTGAAATGGTGACAGAAATCAGTTTGTTGTTCTGATTCTTAACGACGTTTACTTTTACGTTCTTCATCGTCTTATCCGCATTTCTTAATGCCGCGGGGAATTTATTGGTCGTATCGTTATAGGTTTGGGCTCTCCAGTAGCTTGGAACCGGACCGTTTTCCAATACGGTTGCGCCATCGAGAGAGTAGTTTGTAATTACGCCGGTGGTCTTGTTCATTGTAAGCGAATAGGTCTTGCCCGCATCGGTAGTACCTGCTATTTTCAGGTCAGCGGTCTGATCGTCTACGCTTGTAAACGCACCAACTTTTGTAATGTCTACCGGTGCCTTTCCAGGAGCTTTGAAATCAAGCGGTATCTGCTCGAAAGCAAATTCATCGCCTGCTTTAGCAAAGGAATTGTCCTGCTTGTATTTTACACTGAACTCCAGCAGGTAAACCGAGCCTGCCTTAGGAGTAACCGCAGGCAGAGTCAACTGAGCGGTTTCTTCGGAAAGTGCCGCTGTGCTGAGGTTCAGTGCGCCTCCGCCGATTTGTTTGGTATCTTCTGTCAATTTCCAGCTAATATCAAACTTATCCAGGCTGGTATTTTCAAACTCGTTGACTACACGAACCTTGCCCTTTGAGGCTTCGCCATCGTCATAGAAATTGATTTGCTGCTGAACCTTTTTTACTTCGTTCAGTTTGGCGGTAGGAGTACGGTCAGCATATACGATTGCGTCCGCGCAGAAAGCATCCGCGTTTGAGCCGTAATCCATCCAGTCTCCGCCGTAACCCCAGTATGTATTCGCGCCAAGTTTGCTGTCAAGCCAATGGTAATCGGTTGTTTTGCTCTTAAGCTCACTTGCATTGAAATCCATCCAGTAAACTACGCCAGCATCCGCACTGGTACGGCTGGTGGAAGTGATTTCTGCGTCGGTCAGCGCTTTCTGATAAATATGCGCGCAGTCAATCGAACCAGAGAAGGTTGTTCCTGCGTTCGCGCTATCAAGCCCGATTGTCAGGTCGGTTGTTGCGCTGTCAAACGGCGCGGTTGCCGTAGTTGACGCTGCACCCGTATTGGTCAGTTCTGCTCCGTCCCAATAAATGTGCAGGGTCTTATCCGCTTTGACGACGCCGACAAGCTGGTGCCATTTGCCATCCGCAAAATCTGCAGGCAGATTTGCGGTTCCGACGCCTTTCTGCCAGCCGTCTACAAAGAATTCAAAGTACTTTGACGTACCTCTGCCGTTAATTTTAAATCCTATTCCGTTATCTCCCGTAGAGAAGATACCCATATCGTGGCTGGGATTCGCGTCAACAGGTTTGATCCATGCTTCAAGTGTCAGGGCATCCCCCTGCGCTTGGAGGGCACTGCCGCGGGTAACGGATGCGTAGCCATTTTTAATGGCTTTTGTGCCGTTGCGCCCGTCAACGATTTCTACCCCGCTGCTTAGACGCGCTTCCGTACCTGTTTTTGTATCACTGCAGGTATAGGTTACCGTATCATTCGGGACGGGTGATTCAAGAGACTGGTCAATCCAATCCCAGATAAATCCACCCTGTACGTTCGGATATTTGCGGTCAAGCTTCCAGAACTCGTTGAATCCGCCGAGGGACTGTCCCATCGAGTGGATGTATTCGGATTCAATGTAAGGCATTTTGTAATCCGGGTTTGTGGCATAGGCTTCCACTTCGGATGCCTGCGGATACTGTGTGCTGTGGATATCTACAATGTTCTGTTTACGCTGTTCGATATCCATCGGATCCGTCGTGTTGCTTGCTTTTACATATCTGCGCTGATAATTATCGGATTCTCTTTCATATTTCCTTAAGCGGCTTGGATCCCTGTTCAAAATCCACTGTGAGCTGACCCAGAAGCAATAATTGTCATCGAGCTTCTGTGAAGTATAGGTCGCTTCATTTCCCAGGGACCAGATAATAATGGAGGAGTGGTTTTTCAGGCTCTCAACCATATTCTTTGTCCGATCCAAAACCTGGGGAACCCATACGTTGCTTCCGCACGGGATTACCGGGGAACCGCTCGTATGCGCATCCGTATAAGCGGCATAATGGGATTCAATATTTACTTCGGCGCAAATATAAAGGCCCATTTCATCTGCCAGATCATAAAGCAGATTGTCGTTCTGATAGTGCGACGTACGAATTGCGTTGATATTGTACTGCTTCATTAAAGTCAGGTCTTTGATAATATCCGCCTGAGAAACAGCACGTCCGGTTTTCAAATCATTATCATGACGGTTTGTTCCGCGGATCATGATTTTTTTGCCGGTAATCTGCATCTGCTCCTGACCCTTGTCATTGATGTTTACTTTATAGATTTCACGGAAACCTACGCGCTGGGCAACAGTCTCCAGCACTTTACCTTCGGAATTCTTCAGCTGAATCATCAGCATATAAAGATTTGGCGTATCGGGGAACCATTTTTTGGGGTTCTTTACCTGAATTTGACCGCTTACGGTTGTCCCCGGGTTCTGTATTTTGCTTAAAAATTCATCTGTTGTCTGAGCCTTACTGGATTTTGTCTGTGCAATACTGACTGTCTTTGTTAAGGTATCAGCCACAGGCTCTTCTGTCTGCAAATCCTTAAGGGTTGCTTCCACGGTATAGTCGCCGGATGCAGCGTTGTGCAGACCCTTTACATCTATATCCAGATCAACCGTGGCATCGCTGGTAACACTGTTACGCTGAGCCAGCTTGGTTTTCGCAAAGAAATCACGAATTTCAACTTCATCCTTGGAATAAAGATAAACATCCCTGAAAATACCGCTCTGCTGGATCATATCCTGATTTTCAAGATAGCTTCCGATTGTCCAGCGATATACTTTTAAAGCGATTGTATTATCCTGCCCTGCCGCATTTAAATACGGTGTAAGGTTAAAATCATGCGCGGTATAGCTGTCTGTGGAATAGCCCACATATTTACCGTTTACATACAGATAATATCCGGCACTCACAGATTGGAAGGAAACAAACATTTCTCTGCCGTTCCAGTCAGTCGGAGTTTTAAAAGTGGTACGGTAATAGCCCACCGGATTATACTCTGTTGGTGCGTGCGGAGTATCATAGTCTATTTTTTGATAATGATCGGTAGTTTCCCCTGATTTTTTCGAAGCACTTCCGTCCGATTTAATCTGGACAGAGCCCCACGGATATATGCTGTTTGTGTAGATGGGATCATCGTATTTAAAATTCCCGTTTACGTCCTTGTAGGTTTGCCATGCCTGCGGAACAAATTCCTGCTGGAACGCATTTTTATCCTGGTCACTCAGCGCGGCTGCTAAATAACCGGCGTCCTTTTCTTTTGCCTTATCCGGCGTTGTCACCAAGGCAAAATCCCAATTTTTCTGGCTTAAAAGCTGATAATATGCAGATGAGTCCTTTACATCATCCAATGCAGATTTTTCGCTTTTCCATGCAGCCTCTTCATCTTCATATGGTATAAACTGTGAGTGCGAGAGCTCCCTATTAACTCCCGTCGTTCCCATACTGTCATACCATTCTCCGCTTTCTTTCAATCCAACCTTTGTTCCGTCACTTGCTGCAAATGCTGGCAGAATAGTCGAAAATACTATTGTAAATACCAGAAGCAAAGCCATAACGGAACGGTTAATTTTCTTCTTCAACTTCTTTCAACTCCCTTGTTCTTTTAAAAAACACTTCTAAACCCAAGTTTAAAAACAATAAAAACCGCGCTACTTGCACCTGTACTTTACCGCTTACAATTTCACCTCTTTTTCATAAAATTATGGATAAATATTAATCACGCAGTGTTTGTACCGCGGTTATATTAAACTTAATTGATCGCGCTATGAGTATGGAACGCCGCCAGCTCCGCTTAGAACAAAATTCGTTATTGTAATAATATTCAAAAAATTGTGTTAAAAATTAATCTAAATATATGATAAAATAATGAATTTACAATTTATTAATAATTTATTTTATATTTATTAATAAATTACACTAATAAATGTAAATACTTTAAAAAAATCATAGTTTTTGTAGATAATATATGAATTATGTATTATTTATAATAGCATTAATTAAAAAGAATTCAATAAAAAAATATTATTCTGATATTATTATGAATAAACATGATACTATTATCCATATTTTCGAAACTATTTTTCTTGTGCAAATATTAAAATTTCTCACCTATATCAATTCGCATTTTCAATAATTCATATAGGTAATTCCCCTATTCCATAATCATTAGTTTTTACTTGACTTCCGTGTGGTTTTTATGAAAGCAAACTTTGATTTCCAGTAAAATACGTAAAATTATATTCTGAGCAACAAGTATTTTATATGAAAACACTGGAACTGCTTCTAACTATGCTGTAGGATCCGGATTTAAAGCGATAACCATAGTAAATTTCAGAATGTAATTACTTAAATTGAATAAGCCCTGCCATAATATATGACAGGGCTTATCTTTTAACTTTTGATATTAGATTCAATTGTACTGAGTTAAATCATCTTTTTAAGTTTTACAAGATCAATTACATCGATAGCAGAATCGTCGTTAAGATCCGCAGCATAAAAGTCCAACTGCGACAAGCCCTGTTTTTTAACAATTGCCTGTCTCATGCATTCAACATCCGCCATATTCACGCTGCTGTCTTCATTCAAATCCCCCAACACCGCGATACTCAGCGAATCTTTTACCGTACCATCCACCGATAATTTAATTATATAACCTGTTGCCATTACAGATTCATCTGAAGTGAATTCAGCGCCATAGCTGTCCGTTATCATTAAAGTACCGTTCGTTACCACCTTAAATATTGTTTTCATCTTTGCCAATGTCGTATTCGCAGGTACCCTGTAGATGATATGCTTTGCGGGATCAATCTTGCAGTTGCTGGCCGATGGGTCTATCTCCAGTTTCGTCTCTGTCGGTGTTACCGGACCATCACCAAGGACCAGCTTCGCGTCAGCCCAGTCGGATGCACAGTGCCCATTGCTTTTTCCGGCCTTATTCGCTACCAGTTTTAGTTCTTTCGCACCGGTTATATCAATGTCAATGTATTTTGCATTTTTCCCTGGCAACATTTGTGCTGAATTGTATTTTTCCGCACCATCCACAAACACTTGGAAGGTGGTTCCAGTCCCTTTTGTTTCGGTAGCATTCATTCCGCAATAAGCCTGGAATTTTTCCGCGTTCAGAGCACTTACATCGTATATAATCGTGGAGTCCGCATGCGTTCCGATGCCTTTGTCAAAATTTGTTTTAGCTCCATCCTTATAGATCTGTATCGGATTGGTGCCTCCTACCGCCTTATCAATTCCAATTGTGCTATAGCCGCAGGTAGCGGATTTCCAGGCTAAATCGGACAGGTACATATTAGGTGTATATACGAAATCAATCGTATAGGTCTTGGTATATCCAGTTTTACTGTTTGTAGCTTTAACGGTTGCCTTCCCCGGTACCGCAGCAGCCTGTGTGATTTCTGTTGTAATATCCTCACTCGCAGCAGTGGCAGTTACCTGCGGGGCGCCGTCTTTTTTATTTTTATAAGAGGAATAATTTGTAATATCGCTGGTAAAGCCGCTGATGGATTCCCCTTCAATCTGAATATCTTTTAGCAGAGAAACATTGTCCGGAAGTACCACTTTGCTATCTTGTGTCATTTCGGTCGACGTTGCCTTGTTTACCGGTTTCATTCTAAAGGTAAAGGTATAAGAGCCGGTAGCCGGAAGCGTGTACTGATCCAGTACCACCGGTCCGCAACTGCCTGAGCCGAGACCCATCTGATGGTAATCAAGGGTTACTACCGTATTGTTGGTACCTGCCAATTGATAAGGATGCGCAGCCTGCTGAATATCTTCCTCCGTGTAGTGCAGCGTGCTGGTTTCCATAAGGGAAGAAGCATCGAACATTAAGCCGTCATCGTCTCCGTCCGTAACTGCCATCCATCTGACGTCTGTTTTATTACCGGTTTCCTGTGGTTTTATATAATTTGTAAATTGATCTGTAACAGTACTCTTATATATACCCACATCGCAACCCGTTTTTCTGTCCCAATAACTATCCGTTTGGCCACGCCCATACCACGAGACATTTTCATAGCCGGAAGCCATCTGCAGCCTGACGCCAAGTCTTGGCAGCATACTCAGCGAAGATCCCGGTGCAAGCGTGTTCCGTACACTGATTTCGCCGGTCGGATAAACCACATAGGTCAGACTGTTCTTAGAATTAGAGGCCGTTGGCATGGTGGTTTCAACTGTAATATAGATTTGTTTGCTTGCTTTTACAACGTTCACACTATCTACTTTCGCATTTTTTACTGCATACTGCCATTTTCCATCGGCTGTCTTATCGTTATCAGTAATTGCTCTCCAATAGTTTGGCTCCAGCGGCTTCGCTATCATTTCTTTACCGTTGGATTTAAATGAGGTCATCTCCCCGGTCGTTTTATTGAAAGCGACTGAAAAATTCTCACCTGAAATGGTAACCGCCGTATCGGTATCATCTATGTTCTTGAAGTCCGGCATACCGGCTGTATCCAGGGTGGGAAGCGTGCCGGTTCCCTGATAATTCAGCGCGAGCTGTTCCGAAGCAACCTGATGCCCAGCCTTCGCCCACTCGGAATCCGTCTTTGTTGTAAATGAAATGTTAAGATAATATTCTTCCCCTGTTTTCGCAGTCGGCGCTGTAAACGGAATCTGAATATCCTTAGAGGAAGCCGGAGCTATGTCAAGGGACATATCACCCTTTTCAACAATCGCGCCGTCCTTTTGCAAAGACCAGTGCATATCATATTCATTGGCATTCGTATCGACATTTTCATTGGTAAACGTTACCGTCTTTGAAGCCAGATCCTTTAATTTCATCCCGATTCCCTGATAGCACTTTTTAACTTCCTGCATTTCAGGCTGCAGGGATCTGTCCGGAGAAACAAGGCCGTTTGCACAAAATGTCGCATTGCCTGATTTAATCGCGCCCCAGTCGCCGTCATAGCCCCAATAGGTTTTTGACGGATTCCCGGAAATCGGCGTATCAATCGCCTGATCAACAAAGTCCCAGATGAAGCCGCCCTGCAAATTTGCGTAGCTCCTGATCGTATTCCAGTAATCACTCAGGCTGCCTTCGCTGTTGCCCATCGCGTGGCAGTATTCGCACATAATAAACGGCTTGGTGCCTGTTTTGCCCCAGCTTTCAAGCCCGGAAACTTTTGGATACATTTCGGAGTGAATGTCCACCAAAGAGTTATCGTTCCAACCCTGGTAATGGATAATCCGGGTAGAATCATGATCTTTAAAGTACTGCAATTCTCCCTGCAGTGAATCGCCGGTGCCTGTCTCATTGCCCGGAGACCACCAGAGGACGCAGGGATAGTTTTTATCTCTCTCAAGTAAACTGGCCGCCCTGTCTGTACACGCCTCCACATATCCAGGTAAGCTTCCCGGGCAGTTGTATTGGCTTCGTCCGTTATGAGATTCCACATTTGCTTCATCCATGACATAGATTCCGTATTCGTCGCAAAGCGAGTAGAACGCTGGAATATTGGGATAATGAGAAGTTCTTACCGCGTTAATATTATTTTGTTTTAGAATTATTATATCTTTCCGAAGATCATCTACTGTCAGATAACGACCTGTCTGTGTATTGATTTCTGATTTGTTCACACCTTTTACCACAATAGGCTTGCCGTTGATCAGCATTTGAGAATTCGTGGAACCGCTGTTCTGTATTTCCACTTCGCGGAAACCTACATCGGTAGAAGTGATCCCAATCGGGCTGCCATTTTGTTCAAGAGTAAGCACAAGGGTATAAAGGTTTGGATGCTCCGCGTTCCATTTCAGCGGGTCTGCTATTTTCTGACTTAATTTAACCATGGCTTTGTCGGAGCCAGCGGCAAACGCGGCGGTTCCGGTCAGCGGTGTTTCCGTAACTAGTTTTTTATCAACATCGTACAGTTTACCGGTGACTTTTAAATTGCTTGTGTCGGTTGCCCCTAAATTTTTAAGCTCAACGTCAACGTTTAAATTGGCGTCTTTGTACTGAGCATCCAGATCTGTTTCAACTTTGAAATCACGCATCTGAATTTTATCCGTTGAAGTCAGATATACGTCGCGGAAAATACCGGAGAGCCTAATCTGGTCCTGATTTTCGATATAGCTTCCGTCGCACCAGCGGAACACCTCCGCGGTAATTGTGTTCTCACAGTCGCCGTCGAAATTCAAAGCCTTTGTAATATTGAATTCGTCACGGGAGAAGCTGTCTTCGGCATAGCCGATTTTTTGACCGTTCACATATAAATACATGGCCGACGAAACGCCTTCGAAGTTTATAAATACTTCTCTGCCCTTCCAGGACGGATCAACTTTAAATGTTTTACGATATGTACCAACAGGGTTGTATTTGGTTGGAGCCATACCGGCTGTGGACAGCTTACCATCCGGGCCAAACTGCCACGCATAGTTTTGATTGGAATAAATTGCCTGGTCATACTTAAAGCTTCCGTCGTCATTAAAGCTTACCTGCCAGTTTTTCGGTACGGAAATATCATCCCAGGAACTGTCGTCGTAGTTCAAATTACTGAAATTTGAGTCTTTCTGGGAAATCCGGTCCGCGGGCTTCTCGGCCCAGCTAAATTTCCAGGTACCATTTAAAAGCTTATAATATTCTGAGCTGTCCTTTACCTGAGCTAAAGCCTTTTCCTCCGTATCATAATTATAGGAAGTTGCCCTTGCGTCTTCCCGGTTAATACGAAAAACTCCCGGTTGATCATTCCAATAATTCGAGTCTGTTACTGTCTCGGTTTCTGCATTTGCCGGAAAAGTATACATAGTTACCGCCATAACAGCTGCCAAGATTCCGGATAGGAACCTTTTATTAATTAACTTCATTATCTGAACCTCTTTTCATTACGCACAACATATCTAAGTGCAGTGCATACATTTACTTTCTCTTGCTTATTTGATTATTGCTGATCCGAGTGCCACTGCATTTCCATTTGGAAGCGTGCAGTATACGCCGGTAGTGTCGCCTGAACGACCAAGAGGGCTTACGGTCACGTAATAATCGCTTCCCTTTTTCACAGAACTGATACTAAATGATTTCCCGTTACCTAAAGTGAACTTCGGAACTGCATTTTTACTTGCAGTCATTTTAAACGTGTATGTCGCGCTGTTCTTAACTCTTACAGTTGTGGTTGTATCCGAAATTACAGGATAGGCATTGGACGGTCTTGAACTGCAAACCTCATAGTTGGATAAGCCCGAAATCGGAAACACGATGTTGCCGTAAACATCGGCTTTATAAATATGATTTGCCGCCACAGGATCCGCGTAACCGGTTTTAGGATTCAGGCTATATACGTAGTAGACTTTATTCTGCGCAAATCCTGAGACTCTCAGCGCAGTTCCTCCCGGTAAAGGTCTGCTTTCCTTAAAGCTGACGGCTGTAACACCATTTGTAGACTGAACCCGTGCCGCGAAATTCGTATCTGCTTCGCTTACGGCTTTCGTCTGCAATGCTTTTCCGCTTAAAATAACCGCGTAAAGTTCTGTATTGTTATCCTTTTGTACCGAAACAATAATATCCTTACTGGTTTGTTTGGCAGCTTCGAGCACAGCTTTATCGACTTTAATGGTATCTATTGAAATTTTATCACTGTTTATAATTGAGGCGGGAATCTTTACATTGAGCTGTAATTTAGCTACCGATGCTCCCTGAAGGCTTGCTACCGCATCGGAAGCCGGAATTGTAATATTCAATTTTGCCGGATTTTGTGCAGTGGCATTTTCTACTGAAGCGGAACTAAAGACTGCTGTGTCGGAAATCTCCGTATCTACAACAGCTTTTCCGTTTTCAACTGTGGAGGGTTTAGCCGACGGAATTACCAGCGCGGATCCTCCGTTTTCGGTAACAACCGTTTCGCTTTGATGTTTGTTTTTATCCTCTTCTTTTGACGAATCGGATTTACTGCTTGATGAACCGCTCGATGAGCTGTTTGAAGAAGACGCTGACACAGTAATGGCCTGTTTGGCTGCAAAGCTTCCTGTACTGATAATTATCTGGGTATCCGTTTCCTTAAGAACCGCTCCGTCCTTCGGAACCACTGTGATATTATTGGTATTAAACTCATTATTTGCGAAAATCGCCGAACTCTTATCACTATATTCAACTTTTACACTTAACCCTTTCAGATCAAGCTTTTCGCCCACTAAATAATTTGTCTTAACAGGTTGTGTGTAAATTGACATTCCTGTGATTTTTTTATTCGTCTGCTTCCCTACTTTAACGGAAGCATTTGTTAACGAACAGTCGATTTTATTTTCCTGCTCATCCAGAACACTCGCGTCGGACATTGTTATCGAGTAGTTGCCGGACTGTCCCTCCTTAACTTTGAATTGTGCACTTAACAGTCCAATGGCACTGGAAGGGATTCCACTGGAATCTTTGCTGTCATATAGTATAATGATCTGCCCGGGTTGAGCTTCATTATAAGTCACTGTACCATTCAACCCATCTTTAAGCTGAACAGAATGAAACGTCATGGCCTGTGCATTATAATTCATATTAAATTGCAAAGCGTAGACCGGCTTGCTTAGTGTACTCAAGTTAGTAAAAGTATGGTCTACAGTGAAAGAACTGCCTGCATCTACATTTTCATTAGCAGACAACTTCATTCCAAAATCTTTTGATGCAGTTCCATTAAAATCTGCCAAAACATGTACATACCCAGCTTGTGCCGAGGCATAAACAAAACAAGAAACTACCAGCAAAATGCTGCACATTAAACATATAATTCGCTTTTTTGACATTTCTCTTTCATCCCCTCAATTATTAATTGTCATCGCCTGACTTAATCATCTTACTAACAAATCTTTTATAAATTTGTTAATCCTCCTCTCAATCGATTTTGATAACATAAGCCATGGCTCACAGTAAACTTTTTCAGTTTCAACTAATATCCGCTTCTGTTCCCTGACAAATTATCCTAATGCATCAATGAGTATAAAATGCATAAGTTTAACAGACCAATGCAGCAAGTGTCCGCATTAGTTTCATTAAATTTCTCAATAGTTTTATGGGCTAAATGTACTATAATATTTTTATTTTTTATAATATTTAGTACTTTTTATCTTATCACTAAAAATAATTATTTCAACACAATAACAAAAAGATAATATTATTTTGAATAAATATGGTAAAATAGTCCATATTTGTTATAAATCGATTTTTTCTTATATAATAGAAAATTCATCATGTAACCGGATAGGTTGTCAGATTCTTCTGGCACAAATGGGCCTCATGCTTTTAGTTAACGCATAGGACACCACGGATCTTCATGTTAAAAAGAGTGCTGAGGTCAGCACCTTTGATGCGATCCTCAGCACTCTTGTTTCATACTTTCAGCGCTTTTTACATTCGAAAGACTTAAAATAACGCAGTTTTTTACTTGACAACTGCAGTATATCCCATAACAACCGGTTTTTGTCCGGGGAGGGTGCTGTAAACCGCTGTCACCGTTCCTTCAATTCCCACCGCTCTCACCGTAACATAGTACTTATTGCCAGAACGCTTTACTGTTGTGGTAAATGCCCTGCTGTTGCCTACTGTAAAGGAAGGCATCGCATTGCCGCTTACCGTCATGGCATAAGTATAAGTCTTGCTGTTTCTTACGCCGACCGTGGTCCAAGTATCGGATTTTACCGCATAGGCATTGGTTGCCGGCTTTGGCAACAACACATATTCGGAACAGTGAACGATATCAACCGTTACATAACCGTTTGCATCCACAGTCAATTCCGTTTTAGGCATCTGCTTGAGTATAATCACAGTACTGTCAAGATAATACAGATAAACTTTTGAATTGGGTACACAATCCTTCTGATCACCTACATAGACTCTTACTTTAGCGGGCCCCGGAAGAAGACCATTGCTGCCAAATTTTAACGTAATACCGGATAAACCATAATCTGCGGAATTATTTAAAACCACAGCAGAAGCCAAAGAATCATTCTTAACCGGTACCACACTCAGCGCAAGGTTTACATCGGAAACCGACGTTACAGAATTCTTTAAACTTGAGCCTGCGAAAGTCCAGGTGTAAGCTTCCGCGCCCGTATCGGAATTGACCACTTTAAACACAATATCCTTTTGGGCATCCTTTGCTGATTGCAGAGCAGCCTGGGTCGCCATTACACGCTGACTTACATAAGGGTTCGAATTATTTATAACTGACGAAGGCATGTTGATCGTAAGATCAACGGATTTTACATTATTGTTTTTCAGCTGTTCTATGATTGCCTGAGTAGGCATGAAAATAGAGACCTGAGCCGGCTTTTGTGCAGTTGCGGTAAATGCGCCCGCCATAACGTCCGGCGAGACCGTAACTGCCATACTGGATTTGCTTCCGGAAACAGACGGAGCTGAGGTCGGCTGGGCGGTAAACGTCGTAACCGTAGTACCCCCAACATTTGTTGTCGTCATTTCCGAAGCCGGTGTATTGGAAGCAGGTGTATTGTTGTTGATTGGGGAACTGTTTCCCGAACCATGGCCGTTGTTGTTATTGTTATTATTGCTGTCACTCTTTGCCACTATAATAGAAATCGTCGGCAAATTGACTCCGTCTGCAAGTATGTAACCATCCGGCAGTTTTGCAGTAAAGAGATAAGTACCCGCAATGTTGGAATGATAGATCGGCTTCGATTCCCACTTAATACCGTCTATGACACCATTCTTACCATCTACGATGGAATTTAAGGAAGTCGGCAGGTTTTGCGAAGTCAATTCAGAGCCATTGGATACCGTTTGCAGCGCTATTGAAGAAGGCAAGGGGTTAAAGTATGTTATAATTTTATCTGTTACAACATCTTTGCCTTTAACCCTAATTATAATCTGAGGCAGAGAAACTCCTTTTGCAAGCGCATAGCCGGCAGGCAGTTCGGCAGTAAAGGTATAGGTTCCGGCGACATTTTCCTGATAAAGCGGGTTGGATTGCCATGTCACCTTAATGGTGTCTTTTCCCCCATTGATGACCACACTCAGAGATTCCGGCAGGTTTTTATTATTCAGTTTTGTGCCGATACCAACTGTCTGCGATGCTATACTCGAGGGCAGCGAATCAAATGATTGAATTGTCTTGTTTGCGGGGGCACCGGATTCCACTTTAACCTTAATTTTTGGCAGCTTGGCACCGCTGTCAAGTACATAACCGCTGTCAAGCACAGGGATAAATTCATATTCCCCTGCCGCGATTGGATCATAGGTGATATCAGACACCCATTTTGAAACCTTGATGATGGCATTTGAAATACCGTCCACAACTGCTTGCAGGAAGCCCGGCAGCTTCAGACTGCCTATCGATGTACCGATTGCAACATTTTGTGTCGCTACAGAAGAATCCAATGGATCAAACGAAGTAACTTTTCCGGATTCCGCATAGGAATTCAGTGACCATCCCATAACGCTTGCCTGAGTAATTGTCATATTGCCGGTGGGCGAATACGGCGTAGCATTATAAAGGTTTACCCTGACTTTGTCTGCAGTTACTGCATCGAAATCAATCGTTGTATCTGCATTTGTAACGCTCGCTTTTGTTACGTTCTGATTCTTTGCATCTACCCAATTTGCTCCGTCCCAATATTGAACATTTAATGTATCAGGTATCGCATTTGCAGTATCAATTATAAAGTCGAGCTTAATGTGGTTAAATATTTTTGTTTTATTCCAGAAAAACTCTATATCTTCAATCGGTCTGGAAGCACTGACAGCAGGAAGCAGGACTGAAGCACCACGGCTATATTTGTTTGTCCATGATGTGGAAGAATCTCCGTCCAGCATACAGTTGGGCAAATTTTTTCTGGAGCCGGTGAAGGATGCAGTGGCAAGCGCACCATCTTTCATACTGTCATCCGGCAAATCAGAGAAGCGGAAAATTTGATTATTCGTTCCGAGCGGCGTGTTCAGCGCAATATCCGTCCTGTCTTCAGACTTCTTGACATAGATAACTGCTTTCGCCGTTTGATTGATTCCATTGACTTTGCCGGACACCGAAATTATGCCGGTTTTAGCCACATTTTCAGTTTTTATTGCATCCCAGGTAACGGACTTCTTTACGGTGTAGCTCCCCAGTTCAGAATCATCATAATCCACGTTTACCACTGAAGGCAGTGTAGGAATGACGCCCACCGGGACACCCATCTGGACGGTTTCGATTTTTGACATTACCGGTGAAGACATCGGCTGTTCTGCCGGGCTTCCCTTTCCGTCAGACGTTACGGCAAAATTCATTGAAGAACTCTGTAAACCGCTGGAGCTTACCTTTAAATTCATCGTACCTGTCTTATCCTTATCTGACTGGAGAATGACAAGTACTTTTCCCATATACGCTGTACGTTCCGAATGTGTATTGCGCTCTACATTGCCCCATTTGTACAACTCGGTATTTTCCTGCTGGCCGTTGTCGACACCGACAATCGCG
>DATAML010000142.1:0-7965 GCA_036260545.1 Caproiciproducens sp. | reverse complement strand
GTCACTTCGGTGTTCAGCGTAATAACGGGAGTAGCCTGCTCCACCTGATCGCATTTTTTTATAACGTTCAGATCGTTCTGGCTTAAAAAAACATTTTCCGCGTTTCTGGAGGAAGAAATTGAAAGACCGCTTAAACCAAGGCTTTCCAGTTCGCTGCTCAGTGCGTCGGTTCCACACTGGCTGATATTCCCGATGATAATGACGGATGCTACTCCGATCGCAATTCCAAGGATGGTCAGCACGGTCCTCGAGCGCTTTCTTCCCAGATTTTTAAATGCCGCCTTTAAGTAATCATTCATCCGAACTTACCGCCTTTTTCTCGGATGATTTTACATATGCGCCGTTGGAGACATTATCCGGGGCATTTATGATGATATCGTTTTTTGACAGACCGCTTACAACCTCAAAGCCGTTGTCAAATTCTTTCTGAGTAACGATCGGCGTCTTTACGGCCTGTTTCCCTTTAATTTTATACACATACTCATTTCCGTTTTTATCGGCTCTGACAGCCTCGTAGGGCGCAATAAGCACACCCGAATTTTCAGAAGTAATAATCCTTGCTTTGGCGGTGAAACCCGGTTTAATATCCCCGCTGCTTCCTTCCACACTGACGATTACTTCCACCACGGTCTCCTGACCAGTCGTAGTAACGATTTGCTTTGCTTCGGAGGAAATGGATTTTACCGTGCCGGAATAAGTTGAGTTTTTAAAGCCCACACCGGTAATAACAGCCTTCTGCCCTACCTTTATGTCTGAGATCTGAGATTCGTAAACAGACAGACAAACCTGAAGACCGGAATCGTCGGCAATTACAACGACCGGATTTCCGCCCGATATATAACTGTTAGAAACCACGGAAACAGAAGTAATTTCTCCGGAAACAGGTGAAGAAACCGTTTTCTCAATCGTTTCTTTATATGAGCTTTGCGCGCTCTGTAATTGATCTTCGTACTGATTAAGTAAACTTTCATATCCGCTCGGCAATTTCGACGTATCGATTTTATCCGACGGCAGTTCCACTGTCATAAGGGCCTGTCCGGCGGTAACATGGTCGCCTGTTTTTACATAAACATCCTTCACTACGGAAGCGGACGGTGCATAAACCTTGCTTGTGGCAATACGTTCCACTCTTCCGGAACAGGTAACCGAATTTTCCACTGTAAGCGTATCAACCTTTACAGTTGACACTTCCACTACGGAGTTCCTTGAGATCAGGCCATAAGCGGCTATGAAACCAGCTGCAACAAGTGTAAAGGTAAATAGCATTACATATCTTTTCATCGTCATTCCCCCATCTGTGTTATTTTGTGATAACTAGGGGGAAAATATAAGTGTGATTCCGCACAGTTTTATGAATAATTTTCGCCGGAATAACAAGAATACAGATGAGGTGAAAACATATGAGTATTATCCAGTGTGATGTGGATTGTGTTTATCAGCGGGAAGGTTATTGCAGCCTGGAAATGCCCTCCGCTATAACCAACTACACCGGAGACGGCTGTGTGCATTGCATTAAGGTAACGCCAAGGTCGCCGAATGCCAACGCTAATCAATCGAAGCTTCAAACGCCTCTCTCACGTTTCTGACACCAATCAGCTGAATTTCACTGAATTTTGAATTTATCTGTTTCAGACTATGGTACGGTAAAACGCATTTTTTAAAGCCAAGGCGTGCGGCTTCGCTGATACGCGCTTCGATGCGTGTTACCGAACGAATTTCACCCGCCAGCCCGATTTCCCCAAAAACGATGGCATCGTCGCTGATTGGCTTATCCTTAAGGCTTGATACAAGTGACATTGCAACGGCCAGATCGGAAGCCGGTTCATCCAGCCGCAGTCCGCCGACTACATTCACATATGCGTCCAGATTCGAAAAATAATACCCCGCCCGTTTTTCCAGAACCGCAAGCAGCAGCGACATTCTGTTGTAATCAAAGCCTGTGGACATCCTTCTGGGGTTGCCAAAGCCGGTTGTGGTCGCCAGACCCTGTATCTCCGCCAAAATCGGACGGGAGCCTTCGATTACGCTGGTAACACAGGTTCCCGAAACATTTCTGGGCCTGCCGGAAAGCAGAGCCAAAGAAGGGTTGTCCACCTGTTTCAGACCGCTATCCCCCATGTCAAAAACTCCAATCTCGTTGGTCGAGCCGTAACGGTTCTTCACGGCGCGCAGAATCCGGTAGGACATCTGCCGGTCGCCTTCAAAATACAGCACCGCGTCAACGATATGTTCCAGCACCTTTGGGCCTGCTATGGCGCCGTCCTTATTCACATGGCCCACGAGGATCGTGGGGATTTCAAGCGCTTTTGCAGCGCGCATAACAGCATTTGTACACTCCCTGACCTGCGTAACACTGCCGGGGGATGAATTCAAATCGGTAAAATTCATTGTCTGTATGGAATCAATCATCACCAGGTCCGGCTTATCCGCGCGAACCTGCTCAATTACGCATTGAATATCGGTTTCCGTAAGAATAAAGAGATTGTCGCTCTTCACCCCAAGACGTGCAGCACGCAGCTTAATCTGCCTGCTGGATTCCTCGCCGGATACATAAAGTATTTTTAGAGACCGGCCGAGATACTCGCAGATTTGAAGTAAAATTGTAGATTTACCGATACCGGGTTCGCCGCTGATCAGGATCAGCGACCCTTTTACGATACCGCCTCCGAGTACGCGGTCAAGCTCAGAAAGTCCGGTGTGGTAACGTTCCTCGTCCACAGTGCTGATTTCATGGAGCGCAATCGGGTGCGCCATACTGTGAGACGTATAAGTACCGGTCGATTTCTTAGGGCCGGTTTCTTTTATTTCCTCATTCATGGTATTCCACTGACCGCAGCCCGGACACTTCCCATACCATTTTGCGGATTCAAAACCGCATTCGGTGCAAATATAAACACTTTTTGTTTTAACGGCCATTTATGAGTCCCCATTTTCTTTTATTTGATAAAATTATAGACCAACGCCGGAATGATTACAAGCATTATTGATTTGCTGAGCAATAATCCAGCACCCCGCTGTAAACAGCAAAAGCCATTTGCTGCCGGTAGAGCTTGTTGTTCAGTTTTTCCGCTTCAGATGCATTGGAAAGAAATCCGCATTCTACAACAACCGCAGGTACTTTTGCGTGCCATAACAGGTAGATGGAATTTGTAGCAGGTTTTGTCTCTCGCGTGTTTTCCGGCTGCATGAGCCCTACGACTCGGGTTTTAATCGCTTCGGCCAGCAGCTTGCTCTGGTCGTTTTTCGTGGAATAAAACATCTGTGCGCCGCTGTAGCGGCTGCTTGTGAAATGGTTTTGATGGATACTGACCAATACGCAGTCTTCCTGCGCTTCCACAATTTTCAGGCGATTATGCAGATCGCTCACCTTGCGTTCCCGAACCGTATCAAGATTATTATCGTTTATGGAAATATCGGTCGTCCGGGTCATGATTACACGGTAGCCCGATACCTGCAGCAGTTTTTGCAGCTGCAATGCAATATCCAGGTTAATGTCTTTCTCCATTAACTGCGAAACGCCGGTAGCCCCGCCGTCTTCCCCACCGTGCCCGGGGTCGATTACAATAGTGCGAATCCGGTCTCCGGCAAGCGCGGAAGCCATTTTATCAATCCGGCTGTACGAAAGATAGGAAAGCAATAAAAACGCAAGGCAGCACAAAATCAGGACGGTTATCGGTACAAAATATGTTTTTGCCGCTTTCAATGCAATCACCCCATGCATCTATATGCACGGGGTGAATTTAGTTATGAATAGAACTATAAATCAATTATCATCTGGGAATACGGTAAAGATTCAAAACCCAATCGCCGATACAAAGAAACTGCTTTTTTATTGCTGTCTTCAACCTCAAGGCGAATGCGTTTTACATTATCCGGAAGATGGTTTCTTAAATAAGCAAAGAATTCTTGCCCTATGCCGCAGCTTCGATATTCCGGTCTTACATAGAGCTCTTCGATCCATAAAACCATACCGCCTGCCTCCTGCGAAAAAGTCTTCGCTAAGAGCGCGTAACCAACCGTTGTATTTTCATATTCCATAATGTATCCGGTCGCATAACAATTTGATTTCATCAGCTCGTCAAATGTATCGAAAAAGTACTCCTCAGGTATATTATGATCTACGGCGTCTGAGGCGTAGAAATCCTTTGCCATTTCCAAATAATCCTGTTTATCTTCTTCTTTGATCTTTCGTATCATTTCGTAATAACTCTCCTTTTCCCTGCCCTCTTTGTATTACACTGTTTAGTAAATCAAGCCATAGAATAAAATACTATAAAAAAGTACTGTTTCCCCCTTTACCAGAGAAAAACAGTACTTCAATGTTATGGTGCGAGGGGGGGGACTTGAACCCCCATGAAATTGCTTTCACATGGACCTGAACCATGCGCGTCTGCCAATTCCGCCACTCTCGCGTCAACGACTAAATTATATTATCATATCTTAAGACTTGTGTCAATACAAAATTAAAAGAAAAAGCGGCATTTTGTAAAAAGGCACTCTTTTACAGCGTGGATTTGAGATACCTTGCAAATTAGCCAACGAAGAATATTATGATTTGAGCCGTGAAATCTGTCTGGATTGAGATATTATGCAAAAGGCCGCAATATACTTATAATATCCTGAAAATCCGAGGTGGTATCTGTGTTTTTCATCATCAATAAAAGGCAGCTTGAGGCTTTGATGCTCGGTTTTATAATCCTGATCGCCAGTATCGTAACGATTACACACCGTTCACCGACAGCCGTCCCGGCTTCCGCTTCAAACACAAACTGGGGATTAAGTTTTCAGGAAAACGGCAAACAGCCTGCCGGGAATGCCTCCGCCGCATATTTGAAGCAGTACAACGCTTACTATGTTGGCGCAGCCGATAAAAAAATTATTTACCTGACCTTTGACGCTGGTTTTGAAAACGGTTATACTGCAAAAATCCTGGATACATTAAAAAAGCATAGAGTAAAAGCAACCTTCTTTTTAGTGGGAAATTATCTAAAAACAAGCCCTGACTTGGTCAAACGGATGGTAAGTGAAGGTCACATCGTGGGAAATCACACATTTAGTCACCCTGATATGTCTAAAATTTCAAATATAGAATCCTTTCAAAAAGAGATGGTTTCCGTTGAGGATATGTACTTTGAAATCACCGGAACAAAGTTCCAGAAATTTTATCGGCCACCGCAGGGAAAATACAGCGTTGCCAATCTGAAACAGGCAAATGAACTCGGATATAAGACGGTATTCTGGAGCCTTGCTTATGTGGACTGGTATCAGGATAAACAGCCGACAAAAGAACAGGCGTTTGAAAAGCTAATCCCCAGAATTCATCCCGGAGCCGTCGTCCTGCTGCACAGTACATCAAAAACGAATGCAGAGATACTGGACGAATTGCTTACAAAGTGGGAATCCGCCGGATATCAGTTTGGAACGCTGACCGATCTATGTAAATAATGCTTATCCATTCAATACCCCGTAAGCACTATTTAAAAGGACGCTGCTTCTATCAAAGGAAAGTTCCCAGACTCCAATGCCAGCCAGCCCATACCGCTTTGCCAGCCCTGCTTTCCGTGCGACAGACCCGGCATCTTCATAAGAAATAAATGTGCTGTTTCCATACAGATATGGAACAGCGGCCGTACTGTCAGTATAGGAATCATAGCCGGTATGGTTCAGATAGTTTGAAACAACCGTATCAAAACCGACGGATTTTGAAGAAGAAAAGATACTGTTCAAACCGTTTTTTTCTGCTTCGACCCCCTGATAAAGGTAACCGTAAAACGGCATGCCGAGAACCAGTTTTCTCGCCGTTGCCCCCGCGTTCAGATAATTCACAATCCCCTGATTTACGCTGATTTGATCGGAAGAATATAAAGGAGCGTTAAAACCGGTGAGATCATCCCAGGGACCGTGCATATCATATCCCATGATGAAAAGATAGTCCACGCTGGCAAGAACGCTTGTAAGCTCAATGTTTCGGATATAGCCCCTGTCCGTTGCACCGGTAACGGTAAGATAATACCTCTTTCCGTCATTGGCACTCCGGGCGTTCAGCTTTTGACGGATGAGCTGTAAAAGTTTTGTATAATTCTGCTTATCGTCCGCGCGGTGCGTATTACCGGATAATCCGCCCGAAACGGGATACTCCCAGTCTATGTCCACGCCGTCCAACCCATATTTTAAAATAAAATCAAGGCAACTCTGTGCAAAGGTTTCTCTTGAAAATTCGGTTGCGGCGGCATCGGAAAATCCCGCGGAATTGTCCCAGCCGCCTACGGAAATAATAATTTTTAAGGATGGATTTCGCCTTTTAAGATTTCTCAGGCCTTCCAAGTTCGCTGTATCGGTTACCGGGTCATCCATAACCAGCTTTAAGCCGCTGCTAATGTCGGCAAACGCGTAGTTAATATGGGTCAGCTTTGAAGCGTTAATTTTATCCGGCGTAAAACCGCTGTTTCTTGCCCAAGAAGTATAATAACCTACAACACAATTATTCACGGATGAGGGCGCTTTGTTGCTGTAAACGGTATTTTGTTTCGTACCGGAAGCCGCGCTTGACACCATGCTCTTATTCGGCTTGCTTCCGCTTGGCTCGGAAATTTCCGGTTTTGAGGAACTTTCGGATATGAATGATGCCACAGACTGGGCTGATGAGCTCAGCTCTGAAGGAGTCCTGCTCTGCTCATTTAAATCAGAAGAATTAGGAATTGAGCTATACAGATAGGAAGCCGTTCCACTGCTGATATTGCTGCTTATGTCACTGCTTGTGTTATGTAAATCCGGGCTGATTCCAGCGGGCTGAGCGGCACATCCAAAGGCTGCTGCCAAGACCACAGCTAGAATTACCTGTACTGCCTTTTTAAACGTTATTTTCTTTTTCACATTATAACCCCTGCTATAAAATTTTACCTCTATACTGATTTTATCAGTTATAAAAATTGCAGGCAATGAAATAATTTTGGTAATTGCACAGCAAAAAGCAGACTATAGCCTATATACTACAGTCTGCCGCTTTTATCCAGCTATTTAATTATTATAATGGATTGCTTTTAGATGTGACTCTCCTACAAGCATCAGGCTGCTGTTTTGGAAGCCGACAAACTGCGCCTGACCGATCGTTTCCCTTTTCTCTGATAGGATACGAAAAAACAGTACACCGATTAAGAGAAGTGTTATGAATAAAACAGCAATCAATTTTTTCAATTTCATTATGCTCCCGCTGATTTTTTTACTAGCGTTTGCACAATCCGCTTTATTATTCTGATACCTGCATATTACTGGAAAAATTTACACAGACTATTTTTGAGGTGATTAATTATGGATTATTCCGGTTTCTATGAATTTCCGTTTCCTTCCAATGTTTCCGGCGAAGGGCTTGAGGTAAAGAAATACTTTCTGGCACTTTCCGACGATGATCAGCTAAATTTACTGAATGGCAGCAAATCCTATGAAGAATTTCATGACCGTGTTGTAAACCGTATGAAAAAATCCTCATAAAATAATTCCTGCAAACACTCCTATTTTCTGAATGTTTTTCATAGCATTCAGAGAAAGGAGTGTTTTCTACGAAAAAAGAACTCGCTGTTTGGGAGCTTTTCGGATTTGTTTTTGTAATTGTTGTTGGAGCATTGCTGCATTTTGCTTACCAATGGTCCGGTAAGTGCCCTGCTGTCGGCTATTTCAGCCCTGTCAACGAAAGTACATGGGAACATTTAAAGCTGCTTTTTACACCGATGCTGTTTTACAGCGTTATTGAGTACCTTGCCGCAGGCAGAAATTACAATGGCTTCCCTGCGGCAAAAGCCATCGGTATCCTACTCGGAATGCTGACGATTATTACGGTGTTTTATACTTACACCGGCGTTCTGGGCACACATTACCTTGCACTGGACATTATTACATTTCTGCTCGGCGTTATGGTTGCTTTTGCATCCAGCCAAAGAATCCTGCAGAATATGCACATGAGTAAGCAAA
>DATAML010000100.1:0-1829 GCA_036260545.1 Caproiciproducens sp. | reverse complement strand
TGCCATACAGGAGGAAATAAAATGGACACCATGGATATTACGCCGGAAGAGGAAGAAAAGATCCTCAAAAATGTTTTCAGCTCGCTGGAGCCTTTAAGATTAAAAGTGATTTCATCCAAAGCCAAGAAAAAGGAAGTCATTTTTAAAAAGATTGCGGAACAGTTTGAAAAGGGAAAAACCTATACCGAGATGGATGTAAACGGAACCTTAAAGCAGATTTATCCCGACGATTATTCCACCCTGCGCCGCGGGCTGATCGAAATGGGCTACATGGAGCGCAAGAGCGACGGCAGCGAATACTGGGTGAAATAATTTTTGAAAAAACTTGACAATTAAAAATATTTGGAATATGCTATATCACATAATATTTTAAAATGCGCAGATGGGGACAGACTGCATTAAACCCTGCTTACAGAGAACCGCCGGATGGTGCGAGGCGGTGCGGGAAGTGCATGAAATCGCCCCGGAGCAGGCGGCTGAACCGAATGTTTCCAAGTAAGCAAGCCCGGAATCCCTCCGTTAAGCGGGAGTGCATTGTTGGATGCACGCAGAGATGCCGTTTTTCGAACGGTAACTAGAGTGGTACCGCGGAGCTTCGCCTTCGCCTCTTATTAAGAGAGGCGAAGGCTTTTTTATTTGCATCAGGAAGATATTTAAGGAGGAATACGAATGCTTTTAACGGGAGCGGAAATTATCATGGAATGCCTGCTGGAGCAGGGTGCGGATACCGTGTTCGGGTATCCGGGCGGTTCGGTTCTTTATATTTACGACGCGCTGTATAAATACAGGGACAGGATTAACCATATCCGTACGGCGCACGAGCAGGGCGCGGCCCACGCAGCCGACGGCTACGCGCGTTCCAGCGGAAAGACCGGGGTGTGCATCGCAACCTCCGGCCCGGGCGCGACCAATCTGGTGACGGGTATTGCCACGGCTTATATGGATTCCGTGCCGATGGTGGCAATCACCGGCAATGTGGCCAGCAATCTTCTGGGGTTGGACAGCTTCCAGGAAGTGGACATTACCGGGATTACCATGCCGGTTACCAAACATAATTATCTGGTCAAGAATATTGAAAATCTGGCGGATACCATCCGCAGCGCGTTCCAGATCGCCAATTCCGGCCGCAAGGGCCCGGTGCTTGTGGATATCCCGAAGGACGTGACCGCACAGAAATACGAGTTTACACCGCGTACCGCGCCTCTGGAGTTGCAAAAACCGGATTTTCCCTTCCCGGAGCGCTTTGACCAGGCGGTGGAAATGATTTTAAAGAGCGTAAGGCCGTTTGTATACAGCGGCGGCGGGGTGGTAGCGTCGGAGGCTTCCGAGGAATTAAGAAATTTTGCTTACCGCATCGACGCGCCGGTTTCTTCCTCACTGATGTGTCAGGGCGGCTACGATCAGGCAGACCGCCGTTATATCGGGATGCTGGGAATGCACGGAACGAACACCTCCGCGCTGGCAATCAAAAACTGTGATCTGCTGATTGCGGTAGGCACGCGCTTTTCCGACCGTGTGCTGTGCAACGCGAACCTTTTCGCGCAGCACTGCCCGATCATTCAGATCGATATCGATACTGCGGAATTCAATAAAAACATCGACGTGAACCTTAAAATGAAGGGGGACGCAAAGCAGATTCTCGCGCGCCTGAACGAGCTGCTTCCCCAGCGGAACCACGAAGACTGGATGGGACGCATCGACGGCTGGAAAGAGGAATTCCCGCTGATGCAGGAGCAGGCTTCTCCCGAAGCCGTCACGCCGAAGGAGGTTTTGGAAACGCTCAACCGTCTGGCGGGTTCCAAGGCGATCATTGCCACGGAGGTTGGCCA
>DATAML010000125.1:0-6454 GCA_036260545.1 Caproiciproducens sp. | reverse complement strand
GGAAAAATACAGCATTGAAGATTTGCTGCAAATAATGAGCATACTTCGTTCTCCGAATGGCTGCCCATGGGATAAGGAACAGACTCATCAGAGCATCCGTAATTGTTTTATTGAGGAGACCTATGAAGCGGTAGAGGCAATCGACAATAGCGACCCGGAGCTTCTAAAGGAAGAGTTGGGCGACGTGCTGCTGCAGGTGCTGTTTCATTCCCAGATTGAAAGCGAAAACAGCGTATTCGATTTCTCGGATGTGGTTGACGGCATCGCGAAAAAAATGATTGTGCGCCACCCCCACGTATTCGGGGATACGGTGGTAAACAATTCCGATGAAGTGCTTGTCAACTGGGACGCAATTAAAAAGAAAACGAAAAGTCAGACCACGCAGGCGGAAGTACTGCAAAGTGTGTCCAAAGCTCTGCCGGCACTGATGCGCAGCGCAAAGGTACAGCATAAAGCGGCAAAGGTCGGTTTTGACTGGCCGGATGTTTCCGGCGCACTGGACAAGGTCGACGAGGAAACGCAGGAACTAAAGCAGGCTATTTCATCCGGCGGTAAAGAAGAATGCATGGATGAACTGGGCGATCTTTTATTTTCCGTTGTGAACGTATCCCGCTTCCTTGATGTGGAACCGGAGCAGGCGCTGAATCAGTCCTGCGACAAATTTATTTCTCGATTTCAGAAGTTGGAGCAGCTGGCAAAAGACCGCGGCATCGATATTACTTTGTCAACCTTGGCCGAACTGGATTCCTTATGGAATGAGGTTAAGGCGAATTAATCATTCTCAGCCTTGTGCTGTTGAATAATAAAAATACGGAGGTCAAATTACCATGAATAAGACTGAATTAATTGCTGCCGTTGCAGAAAAAGCAGGGATATCCAAGAAAGATGCTGACAATGCAGTTAATGCGGCAATCGACACAATCGTTTCAGCTGTTGCAAAAGAAGAAAAGGTTCAGATTGTCGGCTTTGGCACATTTGAAGTTCGTTCACGCAGCGAAAGACAAGGCCGTGACCCGAGAACAAATTCCCCCATTACCATTCCGGCTTCCAAAGTTCCCGCATTTAAGGCAGGCAAGGCTTTCAAGGACGCCACCGCGAAATAATTTAGCAGTTATATTTGATGTGAGGGGCTGTAACAGGGAAGAACGTTACAGCCCCTTATTATTTTATTCGGATAGCATAACTTCGCAGCCGAAAACTGCTGACTTGTGCGGCTATTCGGCGTTCCAGCGTTCGTCTTTCCCGCTTTGGCTGAACTGCTGCGATTTTCTTTCGCACGGATCTGCGCAGAGCGGAATAAGCGAAATATTATATATTCAGAGAGGAATTACCATGAGACTGGATAAATATTTAAAGGTTTCCCGTATTATAAAACGCCGTACCGTTGCAAACGATGCCTGCGATGCGGGACGCGTGCTTGTAAACGGCAAAGCCGCCCGCGCTTCCTACGATGTAAAGCCCGGGGATATCTTAGAGCTTCAGCTCGGCGCGCGCAGCGTGAAAGCGCAGATTCTGAGCGTGAATGAGTACGCAAAAAAAGAAACAGCTGACGAAATGTATAAAATTCTGGCAGATGAACCGAACGCGCAATAGTATATGTCCTCCTGCCGGCGCATACAAATAAGTATGAACGAGTAGGAGGGTATTGAGATGCCAGATGATAAAAAGCAGAAGGTTCCGCACAGCCTGATCCTTGAAAACCGCCGCACTCTTACCGCTACGGGCGTTTCCAATGTGGACAGCTTTGACGATCAGACCATTGTGGCCTATACCGATCTCGGCGAGCTTACGATTCGCGGCTCAAAGCTTCAAATCAATAAACTGAATATTGAAACGGGTGAACTGAATTTAAATGGGGAAATCACTTCCATGTCCTATTCCGAAAACCGCCCGGCGAGCGGTTTCTTTTCCAGGCTGTTCAAATAGGGGAGTGAGGCCTTTTGAATTTAACGCTTGCTTTTCAGTTTCAGGGCTTTCTGATATCGATCGGCGTCGGTCTGCTTCTAGGTGCGTATTACGATGTATTCCGTATTTTTCGCACGGTTTTTCGTTCCGAAAAGCGGGCCGTCTTTTATCAGGATATCTTTTATATGCTCACATCGGCATTTGTTACGTTTCTGCTGGCTTTGGGCGTAAATTATGGGAACGTACGCTTTTATATTCTGGCGGGTGAAATCATCGGCTGGTGCCTCTATTTTTTAACCGTCGGGCTGGTAACCATTCGGGTGTTCCGGTTCGTGTCCGATGTTTTACACAGGTTTTTTATAAATCCCACAAAGAAAATTATTTTACATATCTTCCATTTCCTGTGCAATAAATTAAAAATCATTGTTAAAAAAGCAAAAATAGTGGTCACAAATAAGAAAAAATGCTTGAAACATAACCGTAAGATAGTGTATAATCAACTCAGATTCAAACGCAAAAGGAGAAAGAAAGCTTAAGGAGGCAGCCCTGAGCCATGAAGATTATCAAGACAAAAAAGCAAAGGGGCAGTTTTTTGCTGCGTATCGCTGTTTTTGCGTTCGCGGTATATTCTGTTGTTGCGCTTGTTAATCAGCAGGTTCAGATCAGCGAGAAACGCCAGCAGCTTGCTTCTGTAAAGCAGCAGATTCAAATCCAGGAAATCAAAAACGAAGACATTAAACATGCTCTCAGCACCGGCGCGAACGGCAACAGAGACTATATCGAGCGCGTAGCGCGGGAGGGTCTCAGCCTGGCAAAACCGGGCGAGCGTGTTTTTGTTAATATAGCCGGAAAATAAGGGCTCTATTTCTTAAGGAGGAAATCACTTACATATGCAGCTTGAGGTAGGAACAGTTCTGGAAGGAAAAGTTACAGGAATCACAAAATTCGGTGCATTTGTTGAATTACCGGGCGGCAAAACAGGCATGGTTCATATTTCCGAGGTGGCGCCGACCTTTGTAAAGGAAATCCGCGATTTCGTCACCGAGAACCAGACAGTCAAAGTGAAAGTAATGAGCATAAGCGAAGACGGCAAGGTGAGCCTTTCCATCAAGAAGGCAATCCCTCCGGCTCCGCGCAGCAATACGCCGGCGCCCAGAGCTTCCAGGCCGGGTAACTACGAATGGCAGCCAAGCAGAAAGAATGATGCTGCCAGTTTTGAGGATATGATGTCCAGGTTCAAGCAGACAAGTGATGAGAAAATATCGGACCTTAAAAAATGCATGGAATCAAAGCGCGGCGGTTTTTCCAAGCATGGTTCGAATCAGCCCAAATAATTTAAGCGGAGTGTTCGCACTCCGCTCTTTTCATGTTTTATAAATAATTTTACCCGTATTCTGGAGGAACATCATGTTAATTATCAATGCAGATATCCATACAATGGCGGGCCCGGCAATCCAAAACGGCTGGGTTCGCACGGAAGGCACAATCATCAGCGCGATTGGAGAAATGCCCGCGCAAGCCCGTGACGGAGAGAAAGTAATTGACGTACGGGGAGCAGGGGTTTACCCGGGCTTTGTTGACGCTCATACCCATATCGGGATGTGGGAGGACAGCCTTACCTTTGAAGGTGACGATGGCAACGAGGAGACCGACCCGGTAACCCCCCAGCTGCGCGCGATCGACGCGGTCAACCCGATTGACCGCTGCTTTACCGAAGCTCTAGCGGCGGGCGTTACGACGGTTGTAACAGGCCCCGGCAGCGCGAACCCAATCGGCGGGCAGCTGGCCGCATTGAAAACCCGCGGCGCCTGTATCGACGAAATGATTGTGAAAGCTCCCGTAGCAATTAAAATGGCACTTGGGGAAAATCCCAAATCGGTATATCACGGAAAAAATCAGTCGCCCTCAACGCGCATGGCTACCGCATCGCTCATTCGCGAAGAGCTCTTCAAGGCAAAGCGCTACATGGAAGATTTACAGCGCTCGAAGGAAGACGAGGACGTCGACGCCCCGGAATTCGATATGAAGTCAGAGGCGCTTCTCCCGGCGCTCCGCGGGGAACTTGAGGTGCATTTCCACGCGCACCGTGCGGATGATATTTACACGGCGCTCCGCATTGCAAAGGAATTCAACCTGAATTACGTCATCGTCCACGGCACAGAAGGGCATATCATCGCGCAAGGCCTGAAAAAGAATGGTGCGCGAGTTCTTGCCGGCCCGTTTTTATGCGACCGCTCCAAACCGGAACTGAGAAATCTTACCCCGGCGAATCCGGGAATCCTTGCAAAAGAGGGAATCCTCACGGCGATTATTACCGACCATCCCGTTATTCCCATTCAGTATCTTCCCGTCTGCGCCGCCCTTGCCGTACGCGAGGGCATGGATTATGAGGACGCTTTACGGGCAATCACCGTCAACCCTGCCAAAATATGCAGCATTGAAGACAGGGTGGGCTCCATTGAAGTTGGAAAGGATGCGGATATGGTTGTTTTTGAATCGAATCCGCTTGATCTTACCTCCAAACCCAAAATGGTAATCATAAACGGTGAAATAATATCGATGTGAGGCTGCTATGAGAGAAATTGAAACATCCCGAATCATTGATGCGGTAAAGCAGCTTTGTATCGAGGCAAACCGGATTCTTCCCGAGGATTTGGAAAAGCGCATTGCCGGCGCGGCACAGGAAGAAACCTCTTCCATCGGCAAATCCATTTTGTGCGATTTATGCGAGAATATGAACGCAGCGCGCGCGCTGAATATCCCGGTCTGCCAAGATACCGGCATGGCTGTGATCTATGCTGAGGTAGGGCAGGAGGTTCATATTACCGGCGGCAGCTTTGAAGAGGCGGTGAACGAAGGCGTGCGGCAGGGCTATGTGGAAGGCCTGTTGCGCTGTTCTGTTGTGGCCGATCCAATCCGCCGCGGAAATACGGGCGATAACACCCCGGCAATCCTTCACACAAGGATTGTGCCCGGCAATCAGATTGCCATTAAAGTTGCCCCCAAAGGCTTTGGCAGTGAAAATATGAGCAAAATCAAAATGTTTACTCCTTCGGCAAGCGTAGACGATATCGTTGCATTCATAGTGGATACGGCGAAAACGGCCGGCAGCAACCCGTGTCCTCCTATGGTTCTTGGAGTCGGGATCGGCGGGGATTTTGAAAAATGTGCGGAACTGGCCAAACAGGCGCTCTGCCGCGCGGTTTCCCAGCCGAACAGCGACCCGTTTTACGCAGAGCTTGAGCGAAAAATGCTGCAGGCGGTAAACGGGCTGAACATCGGGCCTCAGGGCTTCGGCGGAAAAACAACGGCTCTTTGCGTAAATATCGAAGCATATCCCACCCATATCGCTGGGCTGCCGGTTGCCGTAAACGTCGGCTGCCACGTTACGCGCCATAAGGATATCGTTCTTTGATCTCTGATGTCGCCGAACCCATGATATGGCGGGAGCAGCGAAAGAATGTTCCCGTTCTATCAAACAGGGATCAAAGCATAAATTTATTGCATATCGTATTCCTTGCCGCAGTTTGCCTGCACAGAAATAAATATAGGCCATTACGAATAATTTTTTCATAAAACTAGTAATTATTGAATTAAAATTTGTATAGATACTTCCATTTATTTGGTTATTATGTTATATTATAGTCAATGGATATTCTTTTTGATCCAGGTAAATGATTAAGGAGATGTTGGTATGAAGATTACAATTACCGGCAGAAAAGTCACTTTACGAGATAATTTTAAAGAATTGGCCAAAAAGAAGCTGTCCCGTTTCGACCGTATTTTTGACGAGGATGCCCAAGCCACCGTTGTAGTGACCGTTGAGAAGAACCGCCAGACCGTTGAAATTACCATTGTATCGCGCGGAATGATTTACCGCGCCGAGTCTACCGATTTTGAAATGAATGACGCGCTGGATCAGGTCACCAGCTCGCTTGGCCGCCAGATTCGCAAAAATAAAAGCAGGCTGGATAAAGAAATCCATTCCAGCGCGCTGGATGAGTATGTGCAGGATTATCTGCATAGCACAGAAGATGAGGAGAGCGACGAATATAAAATTGTCCGCACAAAGCATTTCTTTGTAAAACCGCTCAGCGTAGAGGAAGCAATTCTGCAGATGAATATGCTGGGACATCAGTTCTATATGTTCCGTGACGGCGCTACCGGAGAAATCAATGTAGTATATAAGCGCAAAGACGGTAACTACGGATTATTGGAGCCGGACGCGGAATAATATTTGCAGTTTGTGTAACGCTTTTGCTTAGTACCTGATCGATTAATTGATTAAATCTATGGGGCTGCGTAACACCGCAGCTCCAATTTTATTACTGGAGAAAAATATGGAAGATTTTAAATTGGTTTGCCCCTGCCTTCTCGGAGTAGAAGGCCTGGTTTCCGAAGAATTGAAGAAAATGGAAGCAAAAAACGTAGAGCCGCAAAACGGCAGAGTCATTTTTGACGGCTCGGATGAAATGCTTGCCCGTGCAAATATCTGCTCGCGCTACGGGGAAAGGGTTCTGGTTCAGGCGGCATATTTTCAGGCCCGCAG
>DATAML010000117.1:0-8854 GCA_036260545.1 Caproiciproducens sp. | reverse complement strand
TCTGTGATTGAGCTTTCCGACGGGGTAGTCGATCAGGCGGTCCTGCAGTCCGGTGAAGTGGTCACTCCCTATACCCTGAAAGCGGAAATGGCTTCTTCCTATTTTACCGGCGTGCAGATTCAAACCGATCTTACTCAGGCTGAGCTCAATCTGAACGGAGACGGAATAACAAACAGCTCTGTTTTGGAACAGCGCGTACATTATATCAATAACAATGCGATCAATCTGTTAAAAGGGCTGATTCAGTTTAAATCAGCGATTTTATCCAGCGTCCTTTCCTGTAACCTTTACACGGTCAATTATCCGCTACTGATCGATCATATCCTGCGGGAAGCCAATCTGTATCTGTCGCTGCTGCAGAAGCTGCAGAACAGGGAAGAGATCGACATCCAGAAAGAGGCATATGAGCAGGAAACGTTCTGGAACCAGATTATGGCGGAGCATTCCAAGTTTATCCGCGGATTGCTTGACCCGTCTGAAAATGCCCTGTTCATGACCGCTAATAACTTCGGGAACGAGTTCGACAAGCTGACCGAAGAAGCAAAAGCGGCGGCGGACAAAGCGCTTCCGATGAAAAAAGTCACCGCAGACAGTTTAAACGCCACAAAAAGGATTCAGAATTTTAAAACTGCGGGAACGCAGGGAATACTGGACTGCAAAATCAAATCGATTATTATGCCGCTGCTGGGCGACCACGTGCTCCGTGAATCGAACCATTATCTGCGCCTGCTCGAAACGTTTGAAAAGGCGGTTCGCTGATACTTCCCCGCAGGCCGGCAGCTTTCCGGCCCTGCGGGTTGCATTTTCTCAGAAACTTCCGTCATGAAAAGCAATTTCTGGAAATAAATATAATATATCAAACCAGAGTTAAAAATCGGCGCGCGGGAGAAGTCGATCCCGATAAGGAGAGAAGAGAGAATGGTTGGCCTGGTAATTGTAACGCAAAGCCAAAAGCTTGCTGAGGGGATTCAGGAAACCGCGGGTTCCCTGGCGGGCGGCAGTGTAAGGATCGTCGCCGCAGGCGGCACCAAAAACGGCGGTTTCGGCACCGACATCATACGGATTCTGGAAGCGATTCTGACCGCCGATTCCGGAGACGGAGCGGTAATTATCACCGATCTGGAAAGTTCGCTGATAAATTGCAGGGCGGCAGTGGAACTGCTGGACGACGATACGAGGCAAGCAGTTAAAATCGCCGACGCCCCGGTACTTGAAGGGGCAGCCGGAGCCGCAGTGGAAGCTTCGCTGGGTTCCCCTGCTGAGGAGGTAGCCGCGGCCGCGGAAGAGGCTGCCCTACAGCAGAAATTCATATAGGTACTTACATAACAGAAGGGAGCCTGCCGTGCGGCAGGCTCCCTCTCAGGCTTCCTCCAGTGATATATAAATATTAAAAGGATCGCTGCCTACCAGCATTTCGACCCGGAGCACGTTTTCATAACTCGCCGAAGCGTTGAAATCGCCGTACATCAGGGTAGGCGTTGAGATATCAGTTTTGATTCCCTGCCCGGTAAGCTCCGTGGAGGCGGTCGCCGTGATCATGTTGGTCAGTTCGGAAACCGCGCTTTGCGCCATGGCGTCGAATTCAGTTACTTCCATTCCCATCATCATGGTGGAGGCAATCTTTTTTGCACAGCTTTCGCTCATTCCGTAAAGAACATTGCCGCGTATGTCCCCCACGATCCCGAGTATTACCATCACGCCCGGACTTTCAATGATTTTCCCGATTTTTTCTGTAATGCCTTTATGGATATCCTCAAACCCCAATTGCGGCAAAACACCGATAAATGAATTGATAAATGGTGCCGCATATTTTTCAGCCATTCAATTCGCCCCTCTTAAATCCAATACTCATATAAACTTCGCCGAATGTGGATTCCGCCTTTGTAGATGCAAGGCAGTCCAGTTCGGATTTTGAAATATTCAGGGATTCGCCGTAAACCACGGTAGGTGGCGCCACACGCAGCCCCAGAAGCTTGTTGGTGCGGTTCAGCATGGAGCAGGCGTTTCCGGCAACAATATTGGCCATTTCCGCAAGTGTATTGATGATTTCCTGCTTGCTCTGCGTATCCTTGTTAAACAGGGTATCCGTTATTTTTTTACCGGTTTCATAAGACATATCCAGAATCATCCTGCCGCCGTATTTCCCGATGATGCCGATCACAATGGAAATGCCCCGAGAAACCTGTTCCTTGTTGGAGTTGTCCTCCTGCTGAAATTCGGGTACCGCTTTAAAGAATTTATTGAATGTATCGGTAAGTGCTTCCCTGAATACCGTATAATACAAGCCCTTCAGCTCGGCAAACAGCTCCTCATCCGCCATAATGCGATTGATGATCAGGGTGAGCTCTTCCGAATCCACCGGTTTCTGTATGTATCCGGCAATATTTACTTTACGCGCGTTCCTTACAATTTCTTCGTCCATCATGGAACTTACGATCACAACTTTGATATTTTGGTTGACCTGATGAATTGCCTTTGTGCACTCGATCCCGTTGGTACCGGCCATTGTCATATCCATCGTAACCACATCCGGCGTAAGGCGGACTACGGCATCAACCGCTTCCTCCAGATTGCTGGCGCTGCCGACGACTTCAAACCCGCTTGCGTTAAGCATATTGGTCAGCATCGCAACAGAAAAAGGAGAATCGTCCACCACGACAATTTTAATACTCTTCATATTCACTCCCGCTTTACTTTTATTTCAGAAGTTGACTGTTCAAAGTATATCGTATTTTGTCACATTTTTCAATTCTTTTATCATATTTGTTACCGAATTGTTAAAACGGAATTATGTAAACAACCGGGCTGCATTCCTTTTTCGGCGCTGTTCCCCGCGGCAGCACATACGGCAGGCCCCCAAAAACAATCCCCGCAATGCCGGCGGCACTGCGGGGATTGCTGTATTTATGCTTTATTCGGCGTCATCGTAGTCGTTTGCAAGGTGGAAATAATCGATTACGAAGAACAGGAAGCTCAGAATCATGCCGACAATGGTCGCGAGCGCCATGCCCTTCAGCTGTACTGCGCCGATCGGGATGGAAACGCCGCTTAAACCGGTGATGAGCACAATGGAGGTCAGGGCCAGATTGCGCGAACGGCTGTAATCAACCTTCGATTCCACAAGCAGGCGGATACCGGAAGCCGCGATCATGCCGTAAAGCAGGAAGCTCACGCCGCCGATTACCGGGCCGGGAATGGTCTGGATGAGCGCGGATATCTTACCGATAAACGAAACAACGATGGAGAGGATCGCCGCGCCGCCGATTACCTGCACACTGTAAACTCTGGTGATTGCCATTACGCCGATGTTCTCGCCGTAGGTTGTGGTCGGCACCGAACCGCAGAAACCGGAAAGCATGGTGGACAGGCCGTCCGCGAGGAGGGAGCGGTGAAGACCCGGATCCTTGATGAGGTCGCGCCCGACGATTTTGCTGGTTACAATCTGATGTCCGATGTGCTCGGAGATGACCACAAGGGAGGCCGGAATAATGATGCTGATCGCGGTCAGATCGAAAACCGGGGTTGAAAAATTCGGGAGGGCGAACCAGGAAGCTTTTTCAACGCTTGAGAAATCCACAATGTTGAGGAAGAGAGAAAGCACGTACCCCACAATGATCGCAATAAGAAGCGGAATCACCGCAAAGAATTTGCGGAACAGTACATTGCCGAATACGGCCACCAGCAGGGTGACCATGAATACGATGACGTAATTTGGGTTGATTCCTTTGGCTGCGTCCGTAATGACGATGCCGCCCGTCTGGGCTGCCGTGCCCGCGAGCTCAAGGCCGATAAGAGCGACCACCGCGCCCATTGCGGCCGGAGGGAGCAGCGTATCGATCCATTTTATGCCGAAGAACTTTATAATCACCGCAACAAGGCAGAAAACAGCGCCTGCAACGATGAAGCCTCCCAGTGCGTGCTGATAACCCATCGACTTATTGCCGATAATCAGTAAAACCGGCGCGATAAACGCGAAACTGGAGCCTAAGTATGCAGGCGCTTTTCCCTTTGTTATGAAGATGAACAACAATGTACCCACGCCGTTCATCAGAAGCACGATCGCGGGGCTGATGCCGAAGGTCAGCGGAACAATGACGGACGCGCCGAACATGGCAAACATGTGCTGAAGACTGAGCGGGATGCTTTTTAGGATTGGAACTTTCTGCTCTACCTGGATGATTTCTCTCTGCATGATGACACCTCAATCTCATATTTTGTTTTCCGGGTTCACCGGCCGTATTCTCCGGCAGATGAATTCAAGCTAAACACTCTAATTATACTATTTTGTCTGAAAATATCAAGATGTGGCGAAAGAAATCTCAAAGTATCGGGAAAGAGAGAATAAAATGAGTGACGTCAACCGCAGCTGGCGTCACTCATTTTATAAAGTCTGCTGGCGGGGTGCGGGTGCCTGTGTATTGTCCGACGCTGATGCAGGGAGGAGGATGGATATTCTTGAACCGAAGTCCTCCCGGCTGAGAACCTCCATGTGGCCGCCGTGACGTTCCGTGATCCATTTGGCGATGGACAGTCCTAAACCGGTTCCTCCCGTGGCTCTTGCGCGGGATTCATCCGCTCGGTAGAATCGGTCAAAGATGCGCGGCACCGCCTCGCCGGGAATTCCGATACCTTCGTCCTGAACGGAAAGGCGCGCGTAAGCGCCTTCCTGCGCAAGGGAGATCGTGATCTTTTTCCCCGCCGGCGTGTACTTGATCGCGTTGTCGATCAGGATACGCATGGCCTGTTTAATCAGGCTCTGGTCCGCGTTGACGGAAACCGGCACGGTATGGGAGGCGTACTCGTGGCCGCTGTCGATCATCTGCGTTTCCTTAAATACTTCCGTAACCAGTTCCGAAAGCTCAAAATGTTCGATCTGCAGCACCATAGTGTTATTGTCGCCGCGCGCCAGGAACAAAAGCTTCTCCACAAGATTCTTCATGCTGGAGGTCTCTTCCTTGATTGCGTCAATGGATTCCTGCAGAGTTTTTTCGTCGTTTTTGCCCCAGCGGTCAAGCAGGTTTGCGTAGCCCTGAATGACCGAGATCGGCGTACGCAGCTCGTGCGAAGCGTCCGAAACGAACCGCACCTGTGAACGGTAGGATTCGTTGATCCGGTCGAGCATCCCGTTGATGGCGGAAGCCAGGGTTTTCAGCTCGGTCTGTGTTCCATTCACTGAAATCCGGGTATCCAGCCGGGTTGCGTTGATGCCGTCCAGCTTACCGGCCAGTGCTTCCAGTTCCTCCGGCGTAAAGGACGCGGAGGAATTGAGGGCCTGCGCCGTTTCGGAGAGTTCTTCAATCGGGCGCAGCGTACCGCGTATTGTCCGGGAACTCCAGCCAATTCCGCTTAATAGGGAAATCAGCTCCCAAATCAGCAATACGGCAAAAGCAATCAGGAACAGCCGGATAACGGCCCCGTTCTGCACGGAGAAAACCGTGTAACTGCCGCCGCGTTCCACCGCGACCCGGTAGCAGGCGCCCTCCAGATAGTTCCAGAAGGTCAGCCCCTTTTCGGTCGGGAAGTCAATGCGCCGGATTCCCTGTGCGGTTTCTTTCGGGGCGCGGCTCTGCAGAAAATCGGGGATACCAAAACCGGCGGGCTTTTCAGCAGCGGTCGTAACCTCACACCCGGCCGCCTTAAGCAGCTTTGCGTCGTACTGCGCGGGCGTTCCGGTTTCCTGAACAGCGGCAGCGGTGCCGGCTGCAATCTGTTCCGCACGTGTGGCAAGACCTGCCGTACAAAGGATAATCAGGATGATATCAAGCCCCAGAAAAGTGGAAAACAGCCGTAAAAACAGCTTGAGATTGAATTTCAGAACAATGGAGAACCGGATTTTATTTCCGATTCGGCTTGCCGGAGAATCCTGCTGCCCGTTATTCATCTTTGATCACGTACCCAACTCCCCGCACAGTCTGTATCAGTCGGATTCCGAACACGTCGTCAATTTTACTGCGAAGAAAACGGATATAAACGTCTACGGCGTTGGTTTCACCGGTAAAGTCGTAATCCCACACGTTTTCCAGCAGCGTTTCGCGGGAGATGACCAGCCCTTTGTTTTTCATAAGGTAGTAAAGAAGATCAAACTCACGCTTGGTCAGTTCAATGGGCGTGCCCTGGGCGGTTACGGTGCGGCGTCCGGCATCTACCGTCACACCCATACAGGAGAGAATTTCCTCCTGCTCCGGCGTGACCTTTCTTAACGCGGTGCGGATGCGCGCCAGAAGCTCCTCGATTGCGAAGGGCTTCGTAATATAATCGCTTGCGCCGCTGTCCAGCCCGAAGACCTTATCGGTCACACTGTCGCGCGCCGTCAGCATGATTACCGGGACCTGCGAGGTTCTCCGTATTCTGCGGAGCACCTCCATGCCGCTGAGCTGAGGAAGCATCACATCCAGCAGGATCAGGTCGAATCCGCCGGTTTCGGCAAGCTCAAGCCCTGTTCTTCCGTCAAACGCTTTTTTTGTGATATAGCCCTCATAACCAAGCTCCAGCTCCACAAACCGGGCGATTTTCTCCTCATCCTCAATAATCAGTATTTTTGCACTCATTGAACACCCTGCATTTCAATTATTTATTGATCGAATTCTTAAGATTTTCCGCAGCATCCGCCGCGCTGTCCATCATGCCGTTTACCGAATTTCCGGTGAAATCAGGCCCTACAAAGCGGTAGCGGAAACCGAAGAACAGGCCGACGATGATCAGCGGGATGGTGATCCAGAACGCGAAGATGACCAGAAGAACAAGAACCGTTACCGGGAAGAGCGCTTTGCTCTCGCTGCCCTTCAGTACTTCAAAATTGTTGGTGTTGCCCTTCTGGATTATTGAAAGGCAGACTTTTCCGATCTTTTTCAGGATGGAAGTAAAGGTTTCTCCGCTGCCGTTCTTTTGATTCGCGTTGTAATAGTTATAATTCTGGCCGTAGCCCTGCCCGTAGCTTTGTCCATAGCCCTGCGGGTTCTGCGCCGGGTTTTGGGGCCTTTCGCTGCTGTAATAGCCGCCGCCTGCCGGGGCGTTTACCTTGCCCTGCTTCTCCAGGTAAATCAGGGCTTCCAGAATATCGCCGTTTGTCGCGTCGAGTGCGGCTTTTGCGTCGTCATAGCTCACGTTTGCCTTCTCGCGCAGTTTTTCAACCTGTTCCAGTGTTGTCATAAAAAATCAAACTCCTTTTTGTTTCATATCAATGCATAGGGGAAGCAGTCTGTTCTCCTGCATCGGATCATGTTTGTATCTTAACAAAAAAGACTTCAAGAACAATTTATTGAAAATTAAAATGGGATTAAAATCATTCTATCGCATACAGAACGGCTTTTCAAGATAATTCATAATTTATCCGGATAAAGCAATGAATTGCACCCAATACGCGAATTTGTGTTATAATTGGTTTTAAAATGAGTTTAATCGATATTTGAGGGATTTTAATGCAAAAGAACAGGATGTATCAGAATCTATTGGAGCTGTGCAGCGTGCCGAGCGTATCCGGGACCGCGGGCGAGCAGGAGATGGCGGAAAAAATCGCGGATATGCTGAAACGGATTCCTTATTTTCAGCAGCGGCCGGAGCAGGTGCAAACGTACCCGGTGCCCGGCGGCGCGTGCCGCCGCAGTTATGTCTGCGCGCGGATGGAGGGCAAAATCAAAAGCCCCAGAACGGTGGTTCTCCTGAGTCATTTCGATGTGGTCGGCGTGGAGGAATACGGCGTAAACCGGAGCCTTGCGTTTCAGCCGGAAAAATATACGAGCTATTTAAGAGAGCATCCGGAGATCCGGCTGCCGGAAGAAGCCGCGGCCGATCTGGAATCGGGCGACTACCTGTTCGGCCGGGGAACGATGGATATGAAATTCGGTATCGCGGCTTATCTGGAGCTGCTGGCCGATTTTGGCAGTAAACCGGAAAGCTTTGAGGGAAACCTGCTTTTTCTCTCCGTGCCGGATGAAGAGGCGAATTCTGCGGGAATGCTGGCCGCTGTGGAAACGCTGGCGGAACTGAAAAAGAAATATGACCTGGAATATACCTGCTGTCTGGTAGCGGAGCCTTACTTTCCAAAGTATCCCGGCGATGAGACAAAATATCTCTATACCGGTACGGTGGGCAAGCTGCTGCCGGTGTTTTACTGTGTCGGCAGGGAAACCCATGCATGCGAGCCGTATTCCGGTCTGAACCCAAATCTTCTTACCGCGCGCATCCTTGAAAAAATCGACTGCAACTCCGGGCTTTCCGATTCCGCCTGCGGCGTTTTCACGCCCGCGCCGGTCTGCCTGAAGCAGTCCGATATGAAGAAGTCGTATTCCGTGCAGACTCCCTCCGCCGCTTACGCGTATTTTAATTATATGACGCTGGCGAAAACGCCCGACGAGGTGATGCAGCAGATGCTTCAAATTGCGCGCGAAGCGCTTGAGGAAGTATTAATCGAGATTGAGAAGAAAGCCGAAGACCGCGGCAGAATCACCGGCGAGACTGTCCGGCTGCCGGACAGGAAGCCCGTCGCAGTATCCTTTGCAGAGCTTTACCGGATGTGTTTGGAGGCGCACGGCACAGAATTTGAATCGCATATGAAGGAATTCCTGTCCCGCCTGAATGCGGAAGAGGAAAAGGCTGACCTGCGTGAACGGTCCGTTCGAATCGTAAAGGAAGTGCATAGATTCTGTCCCTGCCGCGAGCCGATGGTCATCGTGTTTTTTGCCCCTCCGTTTTATCCGCACTCACAAGCGCCGCATGCGGACAGCCGCGCCCTGCAAACGTGCCGGTATCTCATCAGCCGGGCAAAGCAGGAGTTTCATGAGGAATGGCAGCCGGAACCGTATTTTCCGGGCTTGTCCGATATGAGCTATCTGGGCTTGCCCGAGGGAACCGACAT
>DATAML010000113.1:0-6729 GCA_036260545.1 Caproiciproducens sp. | reverse complement strand
ATATATTTAGGGGGATACGCAAATGAATTTTCACGGTAAGGATATCAAGATTTTTGCAGCAAACGCAAACCAGCGTGTTGCAAAACAGATTTCCGATTGTCTGGGGTTGCCAATGGGTAAATCCGAAGTTTCCATGTTCAGCGACGGCGAAATCTCAATGTCACTCTTTGAGTCGGTTCGCGGCTCGGACTGCTTTATTGTTCAGTCCACCTGTGCGCCTGTGAACAACAACCTCATGGAACTGCTTATTATGATCGATGCTATGAAGCGTGCGTCCGCTGCCAGAATCACTGCTGTTATACCATACTTTGGCTATGCGAGACAAGATCGTAAGGCAAAGGCACGTGACCCGATTTCTGCAAAGCTTTGCGCGGATTTGATTACCACTGCGGGTGCAGACCGCGTACTGACAATGGATTTGCACGCACCGCAGATACAGGGCTTCTTTAATATTCCCGTGGATCATCTGCTTGGCGCACCGCTGCTTTCCTCTTACTTAAAAGAGCTTATCGGCGGACGTACCGACGAATATGTAGTAGTTTCCCCCGACCTTGGCTCTGTAACACGCGCCAGAAATTTTGCTGCCAGAATCGGCTGCCCCCTGGCCATTGTGGACAAGCGCCGTCAAAAGGCGAACGCCTGCGAAGTCATGAATATCATCGGTGATGTTCGCGGCAAAAAAAGTAATTATGGTGGACGATATGATTGATACTGCCGGTACTCTGTGCAACGGTGCGGCTGCCATTACCGAAAAGGGCGGGGCTACCGAAGTGATTGCCTGTGCTACCCATGCGGTACTTTCCGGTCCTGCAATCGAGCGCATTAAAAATAGCAATATTACACAGTTGGTATTGCTTGACACCATTCCGCTGCCGCAGGAAAAGATGCTGCCTATGATGACCGTTCTTCCGGTTGCTCCGCTGTTTGCAGAAGCAATTGAGCGCATTTATGAAGACAAACCGGTTTCCCCCATGTTTGTCTGATAGATTCGATGAATTGAATAACCAGGCGGGGTAGAAGTGTCTATCCCGCCATATTCCTTTATCTAAGTTTCCACTGAAAACCGCCGTAGGCGCGTCCCGACCGGATGGTCCGGGGTAGAAGTGTCTATCCCGCCATATTCCTTTATCCAAGTTTCCGGAACCCATATATGAATTTCGAGGTACAGCCATGTTCAAAAATCCGTTTGCAAAAACAGCCGAGCCAACGGGCCCGGTGGAATATATCATCGTGGGGCTCGGCAATCCCGGCAGCAAGTACGAGGGCACCCGGCACAACGCCGGCTTTATGGCGCTGGATTACATCGCCGAAAAAGCGGGCGCGGACGTAAACCGCATCCGGTTCAAGGGGCTTTGCGGCTTTGCGTCCGTGAGCGGAAAAAAAGTGCTGCTTTTAAAGCCGTCCACTTATATGAATCTGAGCGGTCAGAGCGTCACCGAGGCCATGGGCTTCTACAAGCTGCCGCCGGAGAAGGTTATCGTCCTGTATGACGATATCTCGCTGGAGCCGGGGCGCATGCGCATCCGCTTAAAGGGGAGCGACGGCGGCCAGAACGGGATGAAAAACATCATCTATCTCAGCGGGAAGGACACGTTTCCCCGCATCAAGCTCGGCACCGGCGCCAAGCCGAACCCAGAGTGGGACCTGGCGGACTGGGTGCTTTCCAGATTCAGCGAGCAGGAGAAAAAAGCGCTTTACGAGGCGATTGACCATGCGAATTCCTCCGTGGCGCTGATGGTGGAGGGCAAGGCCGCAGAAGCCATGAACAAATATAATTCCTAAACCTGAAGCATATAATAATAGAAATAAACACTTGTGGAAGCACAAATATCCCTCTGCTGTGCAAAGCGGAGAGATATTTTCTGCGCTGCCGCATCTGCAGACTTGGAGAAAACAATGAAATTTCTCACCAGCGCCATACACGGGCTCGAAGAGTTTCGGACTCTGGAAACCGCAGTAAAGACCTCCGCATTGCCCGCGGCGGTGACCGGACTTTCCGGGATCCACAAGGCCAATATTATTTATTCGCTCTGCTCCGACCTTGGACGCAGGGCTTTTGTTGTTGCCGGCGACGAAAGCGAAGCGCAGCGCCTCTGCGACGACCTGAGTGCAATGGGCATGAAGCCGCTGTTCTACCCGGTGCGCGACTTCAGTTTCCGCGATACCGCCGGAAGCAGCCACGAATATGAGCACCAGCGCCTGCAGGTGCTGGAACGGATTCTGAACGGCGAGTGCGACGCGGCCGTGTTCTGTCTGGACTCCGGACTGCAATACACCATTCCGCCGGAAGAGCTGAAAAACCGTACGATTACCCTGAAAGCGGGACAGGCGGTTTCCATGCAGCGCGTGCTGGACGCACTGGCGGCCTGCGGCTACGAACGCGCGGTACAGATCGACGGCACCGGCCAGTATTCGCAGCGCGGTGGCATCCTGGATATTTTTACTCCGGATGCGGCTTCCCCCGCCCGAATTGAATTCTGGGGCGACGAAATCGACACCATCTCCCTGTTCGATCTGGAAACCCAGCGCCGCACGGAGAACATTACGCAGATCACGCTCGCGCCGTCTGTAGAAGTATTAATCGATAACCCCGCGCTTCTGGCGGAGAAAATCACAAAGCACGCGGCTTCCCTGCGCGGCAAAACCGCCCCGGCGGCCAAGGCCGTGCTGCAGGCACAGGCGGAAAAACTGGAAAACGGCCTGCATCTGGGCTGCGCGGATAAATTCATCTCGTTTCTATACGGCCGGCCGGCCACCCTGTTCGACTATATGCAGCCGGATACCCTGCTTTTCGTAAGCGAACCGGCAAAGGCAAAGGAACGGATGCGCAGTACGCTCTGGCAGTGGGGCGAAGACGTAAAGGAATATCTTGCGGACGGCACGCTCTGCCGCGGTCTTGACACCTTCAGCGGAGACTGGGCCTATGCGCTGGAACGGTTCGGGCGCGGCGCGGTTTATCTGGATACCTTTGTACGCGGCAGCTACGACACCCCCATCCGCACGCTTCAGAACATCACCGTGCGCCAGCTTTCGGTCTGGGGCGGCAGCACGCAGCTGTTGACGGAAGACTTGCAGGCAATGCTGACAAACAAGTGGGCCTGTGCGGTGCTCGCCGGCAATGAACGGAGCGCGATGACCGTAGCCGCCGACCTGAGGGCGGAGGGCATTGAAGCGGTCTATGTGGAAAACCCGGAAAAAATCGAGCGCGGCACGGTCGTGGTAACCACCGGCGCGCTTTCCGCCGGACTGGAATACCCCGGCGCGTTTTTCGGTCTGATTACCCACGGCAGGCTGCTTGCCGCTGCCGCCAAAAAGACGAAGCGCAGTAAAAACAGCCAGGAAATTTACAGTCTTGCCGAGCTTACTCCCGGTGACTACGTCGTTCACGCCGCGCACGGCATCGGCGTGTTCGAGGGCATCCACAAGCTCGATATGCACGGCATCGTAAAGGATTACATTAAGCTGCGTTACGCGAAGAACGATACGCTCTATGTTCCGGTAACACAGCTGGACATGGTTTCAAAATACATCGGCCCGCGCGAGGACGCTACGGTGCGCCTGCACCGCCTTGGCGGCACGGAATGGCAGAAGGCAAAGGCAAAGGTGCGTTCCGCCGTAAAAGATATGGCGAAGGACCTTATCAAGCTTTACGCCGACCGTATGCAGGCAAAGGGGCACGCGTTCCCGGAGGACAACGATTGGCAGAAGGACTTTGAATCCCATTTTGAATTTGACGAAACGGAAGACCAGCTCCGCTGCATTGAAGAGATTAAGTCGGATATGGAACGGGAAGCACCGATGGACAGGCTGCTCTGCGGCGACGTCGGCTTTGGCAAGACAGAAGTCGCCCTGCGCGCGGCGTTCAAATGCGTCACCGACTCCAAGCAGTGCGCCATGCTGGTTCCCACCACGATTCTCGCGTGGCAGCATTACCAGACCGTTACCAAGCGCATGGAGGGCTTCCCGGTGAAAATTGAGCTGCTCTCGCGCTTCCGCACGCCCAAGCAGCAGGAGGAGATCATCCGCCGCATCAAACGCGGGGAAGTGGACATGGTGATCGGCACGCACCGCCTTGTTTCCAAAGACGTGAAGTTCCGCGACCTCGGGCTGGTCGTCATCGACGAGGAGCAGCGTTTCGGTGTGGCGCAGAAGGAAAAGCTGAAAAACCTCTGCAAGGACGTCGATATCCTTACGCTTTCCGCAACCCCCATCCCGCGCACGCTGAATATGGCGCTCTCCGGCATCCGCGATATGAGCGTGATTGAGGAAGCGCCGCACGACCGCCATCCTGTACAGACCTATGTTCTGGAGCACGACAACGGCCTTGTGGCCGAAGCCATTCGCCGGGAGCTGCGGCGCGGCGGGCAGGTGTACTACCTGCACAACGACGTTGCCAGCATTGAGCGCACGGCGGCACGTCTGCAGGCGGAAATCCCGGAATCTCGCATCGGCTTCGGCCACGGCAAAATGAGCGAACAGGAGCTTTCCGAGGTATGGCGCCGCCTGATCGAGCATGAAATCGACGTTCTCGTCTGCACCACGATCATCGAAACCGGCGTGGACGTGCCGAACGCCAATACGCTGATTATTGAAAACGCCGACCGCATGGGGCTTTCCCAGCTCCACCAGATTCGCGGACGCGTGGGGCGTTCCAACCGCCGCGCTTACGCCTATCTCACCTTTACTCCAAACAAGGTGCTTACCGAAATCGCGCAGAAGCGTCTTTCGGCCATTCGCGAATTCACCGAGTTCGGCTCCGGGTTTAAAATCGCGATGCGCGACCTTGAAATTCGCGGCGCGGGCAACATTCTGGGCGGCGAACAGCACGGGCATATGGAAGCGGTCGGTTACGACATGTACCTGCACCTGCTCTCGGAGGCCATCAGCCGCGAAAAAGGCGAAACGCCTCAGGAATACGGTGAGGAATGCCTGGTGGATATGCAGATTCAGGCGCACATTCCGGAAGGCTACATCGAAAATCTCAGCCAGCGGCTGGAGATTTACCGCCGCATTGCCGATATCCGCACCCGCGAGGATGCGCTGGACGTAACCGATGAGCTGATCGACCGTTTCGGCGAGCCGCCGGAGAGCGTGAACGGACTCATCGAAGTCGCGCTGCTGCGCAACCTTGCCTCCCGTCTCGGGATTTATGAAATTAAGCAGCAGAACGATGTGCTTCTGCTCTACAAGAACCAGATTGATATGAAACAGGTAAGCGCGCTGATTTCTGCCCTGCGTGGTCGCGTAATGCTCAACGCCGGTGCCAAGCCGTACCTGAGTGTGAAAATTCTGCCCGGCGCCACCCCGCTGGACACGCTCGGCGAAATCCTGAATACTATCGATAAAGGGATGGAATCCGGGAATATTAAGAATTGATTCCGGTTGAGACAAACCGGCAGATTACGACAAATTGTGCCAAGGCGGCAAATGCAGTATTGCGCGATTTGTCTTCTTCACAGAACATTCACGAAACGAATACTGGACAGGACGTTTGGATAAGTGTATAATGTTAGGCAGTATTTTCTTTATTTACTGTAAAATTTGCGTAAAGCGCATGGAGGTAACTATGATAAAATCTTTCAAAAAAGCGGCCGCTGCACTGCTGGCTCTTGTTATGACGGTAAGTACGACCGCGTGTTCCGCGGATAAAAGCTGGGCGATGAAATCGGACAGCCTTACCGTTCCGATCGGAGCTTACATCTATTTCCTTTACAACTCATACCAAAGTGCGTCTTCCACGGTAACAGACACGACCAAGCCGCTGCTCCAGCAGCAGGTGGACGGCCAGAATGCCGAAACCTGGATCAAGGATCAGGCGCTTACCCATACAAAAATGCTCTATGTCCTGAACGATAAAATGAAGGAACTGAAGATCACCCTGACGGCGGATGAAACAAAGTATATTTCTTCCACCACCGATTCACAGTGGGAGCAGCAAAGCTCCACACTGGAAAAGTACGGAATCTCCAAGTCCTCTTTCAACCTTGCCTATGCCGACTATTACACCAAATATCAGAAGGTCTTTGAAGCAACCTACGGCAAGGGCGGCTCCAAAGCCGTTTCTGACGCCGACCTGAAAGCTTATTTTGAAAAAAATTACACCGATTTCGCCTTTATGTACCAGTCGCTCTACAGCATTGAATCCAACGGCAGCTCCAAGACGCTTACTGCCGCCGAAGGAAACGATATTAAAAAGAAATTCGACGCATACGCGGCGGACGTAAGCTCCGGCAAAAAGACTCTGGAGCAGGCGGCGGATGATTATAAAACTTCCGCCAAGCTGACTGCCTCCCCGTATCAGGCCGCTACCCAGTCGCTTGCAAGCTCCACTCTGCCGACCGAACTGATTACACTGCTGAAATCTATGAAGAACGGGGAAGTAAAGACCGCCGAAATTTCCGGCACTTACATTGTCGTTCAGAAAAACGATGTCACAAAGAAATCAACCGAGCAGCTCGGCACCGCCGACGGCCGCAACACCGTCCTCTTCGAAATGAAGAGCAAGGAATATTCCGACGCAATGGAAAAAGAAGCGAAAGCCTACACCAAGGCGCAGGTCAACCAGGCCGCCATCGATTCCTACAAGCCGGCTATGTTTGAAACGGCAACCTCTTCCGCAGCAGCCGCAACCGCATCCACAGCAGCTTCCGCTGCAGCCGGTACGGCTTCAGCCGCGGCTTCCAGCAAATAAAAAAGCAACACAATAAAAGCAAAGCACCGGCTGAAAAT
>DATAML010000112.1:0-7604 GCA_036260545.1 Caproiciproducens sp. | reverse complement strand
CGGCGTGCCGCTCAAGGATATCACCCTGCCTTCCGGCTCGCTGGTTATTTCCGTCCTGCGGGAAGAGAATATGATGATACCGAACGGCTTTACCGTAGTCCATGCCGGGGACGAGATCGTTTCTGTGTGCCAGAGCGACTGCCAGAAGGAGCTGCTGAAGATTCTGGGAGCAAAAAAATCATAAATCCCATACTTGCAGCATCGTAAACACTCAGTTCGATATGTAATATTCGGTTGAATGGAAGGCTTTTCCTCAATATTATTTTACAAAACAGACAGCCGGCATGGATTAAAAGTCCATGCCGGCTGTTCGCATAATCTCCGTTTGGGTGGTTTTAGGGGAAATCCATTAAACCCGCGATTACTTCCATTGCAGTATAAACGATCATAGGGTATCCCTTCCGAATTTATTTTTAATTTGTTTTTCATAGGAATAAAAAGAAAATTAAAATACATGTTGTACAAGGTGGGGTTATTATAATTGTAGAATTTTTACCTTGAATATAATATATACCTGTTGTATACTACATATATACAAAAAGAATTTCTGGATTCTTATGAGCAGAAATATAGAAATGGGGAAAAATTATGTCAAGCAAAAAAACATTAAAGCAAATTTTAAGTGAAAGTAAAAAGTGTTTTTTGGTACCTTGCGTTTATGACTGTGCGTCAGCCCGCGCAGTGGAAATGTGCCATTTCCCGGTGATGCTGCTGTCCGGGGGAGAAGTTTCCATCAGCCTTAACGGCGTCATTGACTACGGCTTTACAAACCTGACGGATTTGGAAGGGGTAGTCAGCCGTGTCTCAGAAACGACTTCGATTCCGCTGATCGCGGATATTGAAGACGGCTTCGGCGGCCCGCTGGCGGTTTACCGTGCTGCCAAGAGACTGGCGGCGGCGGGAGCGGCGGCTATCCAGCTGGAAGATGCCGGCGACATGGAAGACTCCACAAAGATTCTTTCCAGAGAAAAGTTCATGGCGAAAGTCCGCGCAGCAATCGATGCGCTGAAGGGAACGGATTGCTTACTGATTGCGCGTACGAACGCGGAGCCGGATGATCCGGCGGAGATGAAAGAGGGCTGCGAAAGGCTTCAGGAAGCGCTGAATGAAGGAGCCGACCTTGCTATGATGGTGAAGGTCGTGAATATGAAGCAGGCAACGAAGATGGCTAAGATTGTCACCGGGCCTAAAATCTGGGCAGATGTCCGTGCTGAAAAGAAGGACGGACGCTGGGTGCCTGCTGTTACCATGGATGAGATGAATCCTCTTGGATTTGTAATGTGCTCTTCGCATTATACCATGAAGGCAGCCATGGAAGGCATGCTGGAGCATGGCTTAAGGAACTTTGCAGACCAGAGCGTGGCCTATACATTTGCAACGGCTCCAACTACGGGCATCGAGAGTTTTTCGGCATCCGCTCTTTTTGAGCCGCAGGATTATATGGAACTGGAAAACCAGTATACAAAGGATCAGAAGGAATATACGATCGTCGGTCATCAGGTGGAATCTTACCCGAAGGATAAATTCTGCTCCGTGGATATCCGGGACAGGTTGTAATTTGCAGTTCAAAGACCCTATCATGCAGTTAGAACGGACGGGTTCATTGATCTGCAGACATTCTGCTTTGTTAAAACGAAAAGAAAGTAAAATTTCAGGAAACTTAAATAGGAATTCCCGTCGAGAAGGGCCGGCACCAGTGATGTCGGCCCTTCTCGCTGTGTTATCGGGTTCCAATGCCTTGTTTTTGGAATCGGCCTCCGATGAATGTTGGCAATCAAATAAACTCTTCTTCAAAATCAGCACAAGATGATAAAACCATTGTCAGACGGTAACCCGGAGGCCAAAAGTGTCAGAGAAGAGGGAAAGCCAATATTTCAGTGCTGCAAGTATCAATATAGAAATACATTCAGGCTGCCCAGTACAAAAATGGGCAGCCTGAAAATTTAATATTAGGAACAACAGATATGGAGGAATTTACACCGGCACTTTTACAACGATTTTTTTAACTGCGCAAGGTTTCCCAGCAGCGCAGCGCGGCTTATGGGCCTCTTCCGGGGCGACAATGACAAAATTCCCTTCGCATAAAAGCAGCTCGCCGCAATGTTCCGGTTCCTCGTAATAAGAAATTTCCTTCTCTGCGTCGTAGGTGCCGATGGGAATAAGGTCTTTTCGGGCTGCAATCCCGATCCGTTCTTCTCCGCTGATAAGGTACTGCACGTCAAAGAATCGCTCGTGCGTTTCGAAACGGAGTTGTTTTGAGGGTGTTGTAACATAGTGCTGAACATATGCGGTAACGCCATGGCCCAGTTCAATGGATCCTTCCGGTAATTGTGAAAGATTTTCCCTCTTTAAAAACGCATAGGCAATTTGAAATTTTTCAGCATAATAATCGTATTTATTCAGTCGCTTTATTGATGTTGCGAGCATTGACAGCCTCCTAAGTATGTTTGCTCTGAATCATTGTGAACCTCTCCGTATTCCAGAGCTTTCCGCAAAAAAGCATTATTTTGTTTTAAAACTTCGCGCCAGTTTTCCTGTCCTGTGTACCAAAATTCGCCTACAAACATGCGGACACCCAGTTCAAACGATTTTGTTGTGTCCTTTAGAAAATTGACATGACCGGTACCATAGGGTACTTCGCGGTAAATGCCGGGTACGGTTTCCTTAAGGTGAACGGCAGCAATATGTCCGGCTCCTTTGGCCAGATCATCCAGAACATCCGTACCATACCGCAGGGATGCGTTTGTAAGGTTGCCGATATCGGGATACACCTGCAGGTAAGGCGAATGCATTGCCTGCACCCAGCCGACTGCTTTTTCGACTGTGTTGATAAATTCCGTTTCCATTGTTTCAAAGCCGAGAACCACACCTTCACGGGCAGCCATATGTACGGATCGGGCAAGATTTTTTGCAAAAATTTTTCGGGTCTCATCACTGGATTCTTTGTAGTAAACATCGTATCCGGCTATCTGTATGATGCGAACGCCCAGATTCGCGGCCAGAAAAATCGCTTTCCGCATAATTTCCAGACTTTTCCGCTGTACTTCTTCGTCCGGATCCCCCAGGGGGTAACGCCGGTGCCCGCTCAGGCATATGGATTTAATCGGAAATTCCGTTTCCTTAGAAGCGGAAAGCAGCGTCTGAATTTCCAGACTGCTCCAATCCAGGCGTGCTAATTTTTCATCTGTTTCATCAATGGAAAGTTCCAGATAGTCAAAACCCGCCTTTTTGCCCTCTGCCAGCTTTTCAGGCAAAGTAAGCGTGCCGGGCATACTCTTTTCGTAAAGTCCCAAAAGATAGTCTTTCATTGTTTCACTCTTCCCCATCCGCCTGTACCGAAAAAACAGCCGCCTCGGCGCTCTCGCGGTTTGCAACCAGCAGGGTATCCTCTCCGGCACCGTGAATTACGGCTACATTGCTTGGGCCCTTGCCGTTTTCAATTTGTTCCGCGCAGATTGTTCCATGTTTCCAGCGTAAAACAAACAGCTCTTTGTCAACTGCGCGGCACCCCCCTAAAAATACCGGCTCCCCGCATAGCTTTCCGCCCCAGACAACATGAACAAAATCCATTTTATTCGGATAGCGGTATAACTCCGTATATTGGTTTTCTTTTTTATGGTAGACCACAAAGTCGGTACCGTGAAACGGTTCGATTACGGCCAGCTCGTCTTCGCCGTCGCCGTCAATATCACAGACGGCAACATCGGACGCGTGTGTTTCCAGTATCTTCTTCACGGTCCATGCACCGCCGCGCCGTTCCGGCGGAAGAACCTCAAAAACTCCTTCATCGCAGGCAGTAAAAGCCTTGCTGAACCCGTCGCACTCAACCCGGCAGTAACCGTGGTTCTTCGTCATGCCTTGAGCAATGATGTCAAGGTGTTTGGGCGGAGAGAAGTCAGCGTTAAGTTCGGCGGCCATTAATACTCCGGGGCATTTCCAATCGGTCTGCGGGTTTTGGGTCGTGCTTAAAATACAGCATAGAAGATAATAAACGCCGCCGCGTTCGAGAATATCAAAGCGGTGGACATAAGGCAGATCAAGCCATGGATTGACCTTCCATACGCCGTTTTCACGGAGTGCGCGGACGATACGGCAGTCAAGCGCACGGAAGCCGGGGAAAAAGCGCTGGGAAGCAAGAAAGTCGCCATTCGAATTCGGAACAGGCACAACGGACATGGTGCCTCCGGGCTCGTCCCATACAGTTTCCGCCTTATGCGTTTCGGCGTCAATGCAGCAGCAGGGGCCGGTGTCGTCCGTCGCAAACACATAATGTAACCGTCCATTCAAGGTTACCGGCGAAACAGCATAGCAGAAAGGTAAATCACATAAATGCTCTTTTGTGAATTTCATTTTTGTTCCTCCGCATTTCTGATCTGCCCGTAATAAGCGTTTTTCCCGTGCTTGCGCAGATAATGTTTGTCTAAAAGCTCCTGCTGCATATCCGGAATCCGTTCACCGGACAAAGAAAGATCATGCCACGCCATCATGGCGACTTCTTCCATTACTACAGCGTTATGAACCGCGTTTTTCGGGTCGGCTCCCCAGGAGAACGGGCCATGGCTGAAGACCAGAACGCCCGGAACATCATCCGGATTTATCTCTTGGAAACGCTCGATGATCACCGTGCCGGTTTCCTTTTCATACGCGCCGCTGATTTCCTGCGGCGTCATTTTTCTTGTACACGGTATTTCTCCGTAGAAATAATCGGCCTGGGTCGTACCAAGCGGAGGAATCCCGCGCCCGGCCTGAGCGAATATGGTAGCCCAGCGGGAGTGTGTGTGGACGACTCCGCCGATATTCGGAAATGCTCTATAAAGCTCTAAATGAGTCGGCGTATCGGAAGACGGGTTAAGCTTTCCCTTTACACGCTTTCCGGTTGCAAGTTCAACCACCACCATATCTTCGGGCGTCATAACGTCATATTCCACGCCGGAGGGCTTAATAACGACCAGACCTTTTTCACGGTCGATTCCCGATGCGTTTCCCCATGTAAAAGTAATCAGACCGTGCTGCGGCAGAAGCATATTGGCTTCATAAACCGTCTGTTTTAATGCTTCCAGCATATGTATTTCCTCCTTTTTCGCTAGTCGGGTTACACGGAAAATTTATCCCAAACGGTGTTTAAAGAACGACATACAGCAGTATATTTTTTAAACTTTTCCTCATAAACCCGGTTCATTTCCATGTTTGGCATCACGGGTGCGTTCACCCGGACCATAACGGAAGCCGCTTCCGTATAATCAGCAAAAACACCGGCGGCAACAGCGGCGGCCATCGCACACCCCAGCGCGCCGAGTTCCTTTACGCCGCTTACCGTTTCAATTGGAAAGCCAAGCACATCCGCAAAAAGCTGTACCCAGAACGGTGAGTTTACCGCGCCGCCCGCCATACGGATACTCCGCGGCGCCTCGCGTGCGGAAAGCAGGCGGAGAATATGGGTTTTATGCGAATATGCCACGCCCTCATACACTGCGCGCAGCATATGGGCTTTTGTATGGTAAGTGGTCAGACCGACAAAGCACGCTTTTGCAAGCGTATGCGTATTGGAGCCATATAAAAATGGCAGATAATAGACATCGCATTGCTTCGGATTGACGGAAGCGGCCAGCTCGTCAATATAATCATACAAACGCTTATTTTCAGGGACATCAGATTGATTAACGCAGTTTTTAATCACCCATTCCAGATTGCCTGCGCTTGTGGCGCTGCATTCCTCCAGAAGATAATAGCCCGGTATGGCATAAAGAGAATTCATGGCGATCTGTGTGCCGGTAACCGGGGTCTTCGATATGAATTCGTTAATGCTCCATGTACCGGAAATGGTGCACAGCTGGCTGGGAGATGAAATATCCATTGCAATTGCGCAGGCATCAATGTCAAACATCCCTCCCGCCACAGGGGTACCCTCCGGCAAACCGGAAAGCTCCGCCGCATATGCTGTAATCTTGCCGCAATTCTCATAGGAATACCGGATTGGAGCAATCTTTTCGTAAACCTCTTCAATGCCCAGTGCCTGTAAAATTTGACGGTCGATTTTTGCATCCCGAACGTTCATCAGGCCGGAACCGGAAAGATCTGTTGCCTCGCTGTAAGCCTCTCCGGTAAGGCGGAAACGGATATAGTCCTTAATGGAAAAAACCCACTGAATGTTGTCATAAGCCTTGCGGTTGTTGTCTTTTAACCATGCTAGCAGAGCTGCCTGCTGACATGGAATCAGCTTCTGACACAACAGGGGGTATAATGCCCGGTCGATTCCGTCTTTGCTCCATTTGAAAGGATACTGCCATGCACGGTTATCAGTCGACAAAATGCCGTTCAGCGCCGGTTTGTTGTCTTTTCCCCAGGCGTATAAGCCTTTGCCATGACCGCATACCGCAATTCCGATGATATCCTGCGGATGAATTTCTGATTTTTCCAGAACTTCCCGTATGCAATTGCAGTTATATTGAAAAATAGTTTCCATATCCCGCTCATTGTAGCCGGGGCGGGGCGTGATAACGGGGGTCTGCCGGGACGCAACGGCAATCTCCTGCCCTTGCAGATCAAACAATGCCGCTTTGCATACCGTGCCGCCGTTATCCAGCCCAATGGCATATTTCTTCATATGCATTCCCTCCCCGCAGATTTATTGTTTCTCTTGTTGATTGTAATCCGGGTTGAGAATATGCTTTACCTTTTTACCCTCAAAGAAATCCGAAGCAATATCAATTGCCATAGAATAAATGCGCCATAATGATTCAATTGTCTGGCTGGACACATGCGGAGTGAGAATGATATTGTCCAGTTTCAGAAGCGGGGAAGTAAGGGGAAGCGGCTCCTGTGCATATACATCCAGTGCGGCTCCCCGGATTTTATGGGCAGCCAGCGCATCATACAGTGCGTCTTCATCCACAATATTGCCCCTTGCAGTATTTACAAGTACTGCGGTAGCTTTCATCTTTGCAAGCAATTCGGCGTTTACAAGGTGATGGGTTTCTTTGCTGTAGGGAACATGGACGGTAATGGCATCCGCTGTTTGAAACAATTCATCCAGCCCAACCAGCTCTACCCCCGCCTTTTGAGCGGTTTCCTTGTTTGAGAACGGGTCGTAGGCAACCAGGCGGCAGCCAAGTCCTTTGGCCAATTTTGCAAAAGCCTGGCCGATCGCGCCGAATCCCATAATGCCGATTGTACCTCCGATTGTTTCATTGCATACGGTGCGTTCATCCCAGTTGTTTGATTTTACACAGACCTGGTTTTCATTCAATTGACGCCTCAGGGCCAGCATCAGCGTAAAGGCCATTTCAGCCACACCCAGGGTGTTGGCACCCGTGGTTCTTGCCACGGCAATCCCATTGCGGGACGCGGCGGCAAGATCGACTTTGTCATAGCCTACGCCAAAACGGACAAGCAGTCTGGTGGAATCTTTGATCTGCGAGAAGATTTCCTCTCCGTATGGCTCGATATCAATAATACCGGCATCGGAACGCTTTAAATGCGCAATAACGTCTTTTTTGTCGTAAGGCTGCTGGGGTACCCATTCGTAATCAAAACCCTTCTGCGACGCATAGGCAGCAGCTCTTTTATTAAGGTCTATAAAAATTTCATTTTTCGTGCCAAAGAAG
>DATAML010000111.1:0-13083 GCA_036260545.1 Caproiciproducens sp. | reverse complement strand
CGGCATGGCCCGGGGTATCCAGGAAAGTAACGTTGCGCTCTCCGAGTTTCACCTGATAGGCGCCGATGTGCTGCGTGATGCCGCCTGCTTCGCCCGCGGTTACGTCGGTATGGCGGATGGCGTCGAGCAGGGAGGTTTTGCCGTGGTCGACGTGGCCCATGACCACAACGACCGGCGCGCGCGGAACGAGGTTGTCGTCCTTATCCTCGCTGTCGTCGATGATCTGCTCCTCGATGGTGACGACGACTTCCTTTTCCACCTTTGCGTGGAATTCCATCGCCGCAAGGGATGCGGTATCAAAATCGATCACGTCGTTCACTGCCGCGAACACGCCAAGAACCATCAGCTTCTTGATAACCTCGGCGGCGGTCGCCTTTAAACGCAGGGCAAGCTCGCCCACAGTGATCTCATCCGGAATCTGAATGGTGATCGGCTTTGCCTTGCGCTCTAAAGCGATGCGGCGCAGACGCTCGGATTCCGTCTCCTTGCGGGAGTTCTTCGGCTTTCCGCGGTACTGGCTGCTGCGCTGCGTGAGCTTCTGCTTCTGCACCGTGTTGGTGGTATTTATTTTTTCCGATGCCAGACGGTCGTATTTCTCATTGTATTTATCCAGCTCCACGTGGGAAGAGCGGGTATCCACAATCCTGCCCGCCGGCCGCTGGATGCTGTTGGAATCGGCGGAAGTTCCCGCCGGCTGGGGTCTCCTCTGCACGGGCGGCTGCTGTGCCGGCCTTTGCTGCTGGGGCGCCTGTACGGGCGGCTTTGGCCTTACCGGCGTGATCTTGCCCGGCTTTACCGCCTTGCGCACAGGCGGCTGCTGACCCTGCTGCGCGGCAGGCTGAATTGCCGGCTGCGGCGCGCGCTGCGCGGGCTGCTGTGCCGGAACCACCGGTATGGGGGCTCTTTCCGCCGGTTGCTCCGGCCGTATGACAACGTCTGGTTTTTCCGGCTCGATCACAGCCTTCGGCTCGGAAGCCTGCGCAAAGTAGTCGTCCAGGCTGCCGGTGCTGTTCTTCTGGGTAAAGGTATCAAAAACAATATCTAGTTCACCTTCGGTAAGAGCAGTCATATGTTTTTTGGTTTCGCCCGTATATTTCTGCAAAGTTTCGATCACATCCTTATTCGGTATGTTCAAATCCTTCGCGACCTCGTGGACCCTGTATTTAATCATCATATAATAAGATTCCTCCTCATTCATCCGCGCTCAGCGCCAGCAGCTTTTTTGCGAACCCCGGATCGTTCACCGCAACAACTCCGGTTCGCTTTCCAAGAGCCATGCTGATATCATCCATGGTCGCATTGATTCGCACCGCCGCAACCCCTTCTTCCTTTGCCGCAAACCCAACCCCTCCGGCTGTCCGGGGCGAAAGGTCGCTCGCGAACAGGATGAGCTGCGTGCTTCCCTTTCGCAGGGATTCCACCGCGGCCTCATTGCCGAGCGAGAGCCTTCCGGCCCGCCGGGCAATGCCCAGAAGATGCAATAGTTTTTCATTCATTTTGGCTGATTTCCTCCTCCATACGGTCATAGACCTCATCGGGAATTTTGCAGGAGAAGGCTTTTTCAAATCTCCTCGCTTTTCGCGCGGCCCTCAGGCAGTCTATGCTTTTACACACATATGCTCCGCGCCCCGGTTTGCGCCCCGTCAGGTCAAGAGAAATTTCCCCTTCGGGCGATTTTACCACCCTGACAAGTTCTTTTTTCGTTTTCATTTCGCCGCATCCGGTACACATACGCATCGGTACACGCTTTTGATGCATCGCACCCACCGCCTTTTTCTGAATTCGCAGTCCGATTATTCCTCTTCGGATTCTCCCCCGGCCGGTTTTTCTTCGCCGAAGAAGCCGCTTTCGGGTTTAATATCGATCTTCCAGCCGGTCAGTCTGGCGGCAAGGCGGGCGTTCTGCCCCTTGTTGCCGATTGCCAGAGAAAGCTGGCTGTCCGGAACGGTTACGCGGCAGGAACGGCTTCCGTCCTCCGCGGGAACCACAGCGACGACGTCCGCCGGGGAAAGTGCGGAAGCGATAAACTTCGCGGGATCCTCGTTGTATTCCACGATGTCGATCTTTTCGCCGCCCAGCTCGTTCACGATATTGGTAACACGCGCGCCGCGCGTACCGATGCAGGCGCCGACCGCGTCGACGTCCGGGTTGTGGCTGACCACCGCAAGCTTTGTGCGGGAACCCGCCTCGCGTGATACCGCTTTTATTTCAACGGTGCCGTCGTAAATTTCCGGCACTTCGGTTTCAAACAGTCTCTTTACCAGATCGGGGTGCACGCGGCTGATGATGGCGCGCGGGCCCTTTTCGGTTTCCTTTACGTCCACGACGTAAACCTTGATATGGTCGCCCTCAGTGATCTTTTCGTCGCCGACCTGTTCGCTCTTTGGCAGAACCGCCTCGGCCTTGCCGATGAGGAGCGTTGCCGCCCCAGTGCGCGGGTCTACGCGCTCAACCAGAGCCGAAACCAGCTCCTGGTGCTTGCTCTGGAACTCGTGGAGCATCTGCCCGCGCTCACCGTCGCGGATGCCCTGACGGATGATATTGCGCGCCGTCTGAGCGGCGATGCGTCCGAATTCCTTGGTGTTGAGCTGCACGGGCACGATGTCTCCCTCCACCGCGGCGGGATCGATTTTGCGCGCGTCTTCAAGCAGGATTTCTTTCCCCTGTTCCGTTATGTCCTCAACGACGGTCTTGCGCAGATACACATCAAACGTCCCTTTGGCGGTGTCCATGTTGATTACGCAGTCCTCGTTGCCGTAGCTGTTTTTGCAGGCCGTAACAATCGCTTTTTTAATCCGGTCGATCATAAAATCCACCGGAATGCCCCTTTCCTTTTCCAGTAATCCAAGGGCCTCAAACACTTCGCTGTTCATTCCTCAATACCTCCAACAAAATCATCTTCCGCCAGCCGCACCGACGAAACGTCCTTCTGGGCGAGCGCAGCCGTTTCCCCTCCGTCCGTCCGGAGGGTGATCACCCCGTCTTTATAGTCCTGCAGCGTACCGGTAAGAACCCTCGCGCCGTCTTCCCGCGGACGGATCAGCTTGACCTGTACCGCCGCGCCCGGATAAGCGGCAAAATGCTCCGCTCGCGTCAGTTCGCGGTTAATCCCCGGGGAGGATACCTCCAGACAGTAGGACTGTTCAATCGGATTCAGCTCATCCAGCGGCGCATCGATTGCGCGGCTCATGGCCTCGCAGTCGTCAATCCCGATACCGCCGGGCTTATCGATGAAAATGCGCAGAAACCAGTCCGCGCCCTCTTTTACAAACCGGACGTCCCAAACGGAAAGCCCCAGACCGGCCGCAATGGGTTCGGCGAGTTTTCTGACTGCCTCCACCGTATTACCGCCCTTTTTTGAATAAGCCAATCCTTTTCACCTCATAATACAAACAAAAGAGCGGGTTGCCCCACTCTTTCATCCTTCATAATATTACTTTGATTATAATATCACAATCCAAACGCAAATGCAAGGGCTATTGACAAAAAACTAAAACGAGGAAAGCCCCTCCCCTCGGACTGCCGCAAACCGTGCAAAACGGTAAGCGCAATCCGGCGGGACGGGTTTAAAATCATTCTTCCATTTGTTTGCCGAGGAATGAAGCGGCGACCTGCGCCAGCTTGGTTTCGGTCTGGTCGGGGGAGCCGTCATCCTCGCCCTGGAGCAGAACAACCGCTCCGGTCACATCGCTGGAAGCGATAATGGGGCAGATTACGGACGCCGCACGGTCCACGCCCTCCACCGGGCGGAATTCGGATTTTCCCGTGCTGATGAAATTTTTGCGGTTCTGCATATATTCTTCCAATTCCGGCGTAATCCGGCGTTCAAGATATTCCTTACGGGAAACGCCCGACGCCGCCACAACATGGTCGCGGTCACAGACGAGGGTTGGCAGGTTAATGCACTTGGAAAGCACATCTGCGTACTGTGCCGCAAAAGCGGAGAGCTCGCCAACCGGCGAATATTTTTTAAAAATTACCCCACCCTGCGAATCGGTAAAAATTTCAAGCGCGTCACCCTCGCGGATACGGAGGGTGCGGCGGATTTCCTTTGGAATGACAACGCGTCCCAGATCATCAATTCTTCTGACTATGCCTGTGGCTTTCAACGTTTATACCTCCTGTCGGTGATGTCAATCTTATTATCCGCAGGAAAGGCTTTACTATACAGCTTTTAACAAGGGTGTTTTTGGAAAATTATCTGCCGCAAGCCTTCCGCTTTTTTGAAAACCAGGCCCCTTTTCCGCCGGATCAGGCGGTTTCATACAATTCTTCCATGCTGTGCCCGCCGACGGCGAGAATGCGGCAGGACGGAAAACTCACCGCTACAATGTCTATTTTTTCACGGGAGGACAGTATCTCTTGTAAACGGCAAAAAGCCGTATTATAATAAATCCATGTTGCAAACAAAAACGTTACAGAATTATTATGCCGATAAAACAGGAGGATTTACTTTGAAAAAACTGTTCAAATTCTGCGCCGCAATCCTTGCGGCGGCCGCCGTATTTTCCATGGCAGGCTGTTCGGCCCGTTCGCCGATCACCGCCGATGAATTCTCAAAACAGGCCAAGGCCGCCGGCTTTACGGTACAGGAGGAAACCACTTCCGCCGAAGGCGTGGACAAGTTTGTTTCCGCAATTAAAAGCGAATCGGGTACGCAAATCGTTTATATTTCATTCAAAACAGATTCTTCCGCCGAAGACATGTACAAAAATATTAAAGATAATATTTCCAAGGGCACGTCCGGCACCTCCAGCACACTGGATTCCGCTTCTTACTGCAAGTACACGCTGGTAAACGGCGAGCTGAACCATACGCTTGCCCGCATGAACAAAACCATCGTTTACGGCAAGGCGACCACACCGGTCAAGGATCAGGTGGACAGCTTCTTTAAAACCATAAGATACTGAGTCGGAGAAGGTGGCTTTATGGCTGATTCGGAAACGATTTTTACCATCAGCAAGGATAAGGCGCTGCTGCAGACCGGCCGGGTAATGGAGCTGCTCGGGCAAAGCTACTGGGCGAATAACCGGACAAGGGAAACGATTGAAAAATCGATTGAGAATTCCATCTGCTATTCCGCTTTTGCGGACGGTGTGCAGGTAGGGTTCGCCCGGGTTGTTTCGGACTTTGCCACGGCCTTTTACATCTGCGATGTGATTGTCGACCCCGTCTGGCGCGGCAGGGGAATCGGGAAGCAGCTGATCCGTGCCATCACCGAGGACGAGCCGTTCCGGCCGCTGCTTGGAATCCTTCTGACCACGGACGCTCACGGGCTTTATGAAAAATACGGCTTTGAAAAGAGCGGCCCCAAGTTTATGCTGAAACCCAGAAAGTAATATGACAGAAAGCTTACAAAAAACAGCGTCCCGCAGCCGGGACGCTGTTTTTTTATTCTGGGGTAAACGCTTGCCCGTCGAACAGGTAGGTTTGCTTTAAAACAGTTTTCCTCCGGTCAGTCCGGCAAAGGCGAGCGACAAAATTCCGATGTAAAGGTAGGCGGCGGGCATCCCGCTGAAAGCTTTGGGCATTTCCTCATCGCGGAAGCGGCCGGTAGCGTAGCTTAAAACAACGGCAGCAAGGAAGAACGCGGCGCCCGTTCCCAGCGCAAACCCTGCTGCTTCGGGCAAACCGAGCTTAAAGCTCTTCTGTGCGTATGGCATGGAAAGCACAACGGTATTGATTGCCGAAAGGGAGAAAACGGAGCCGTACTTTTTATAGAAATTGGCCGCAAGCGTTTTCAGGGCCACGGCGCTTATAGCGTAAACGGCAACAATACAGGCAGTAAATACCGCGGGACGCACGAAAATCAAAAGGTCTCCGTCCTGAAAGAACGGATATAGGCCTGCGTTGATCAGCATGGCCGCCATGGAGTACAGGGCAATCAGCAGGGAATACAGGGCGAGCGTATTGGGCTTGCGCGCAGCGCGGAGAACGCGTGAGAACCCGATTCCCCCGGAAAACAGAAGGTTCTCGGTCGTAACCGCCGCCAGCGCGGCAAACAAAATTTGCAGAAAAACAGTCATTCGTGCGTCAGCCTCCTTTTCTCCGCTTTTTTCTCCCGTTTGCGGTTCACCCAGCTGACAAATGCGGCAAAAAAGCCCAGCAGGATAAAGCCGAAAAACGGAAGCGACACTCCTTTGTCGGAAGTGCCGTAAATTCCGGTGTTGGTGTGCCACAGACTGCCCTTGAGCCAGAATTCGCGGATCGCGGCGCTCAGGCAGATCACCAGGGCAAACCCCACCGAGCTGCCGAGGGTATCCGCAAACACCGCCCAGGCGATGTGCGTGGGTGCGTAGTCCGAAGCGCGGAAAATAATCACGGAGTTGCAGATCATCAAACCGGCAAACATCCCGAGCGCGGGGATTGCGCCGGGTATCAGCTGCTCTGTGAGCCAGGCGGCCGGCAGATAGAACACTGCGGAAATCAGCAGCGCGGTCGACGCGCGAAAACGAACCGGCACCAGCCAGCCGATCAGGCAGGAAATCAGGCATGTGGGTATGGCAAGGAGCAGGAACAAAATCGAAAGCTCCACCGCGTTGCGCATATTGTAGCCGGCGGCCACCACGGGATACAGCCCCAGCGCGCCGATCAGCACAGGATTTTTATTAAATACGCCGTTGAAAAAGATTTTGGAGGTTTCGCGGAGCAGTGCTCTTCTAATCTTCATCCAGTTCTTCCTCCCACTTCTCCGTGCCGCAGATCAGGCCGTCAATGACCGGCGAGGCGGCGTTGGCAATCAGTATCGCAAAGCCCGCACCCTGTTCAAACGCTCCGAAGAAGCGGAACAGCATCACCAGCGCGCCCGCAAGCGCGCCGTAAACGCAGCGCCCCCGCGCCGTGTGCGGCGAGGTTACCGGGTCGGTCGCCATAAAGACAGCGCAGAAAAAGATGGAGCCGGACATCATTTCATATTTTACCGAGGTCAGCGGGCTGCAGGCGATCCGCGGAAAAAACGCCGCGATCAGCACCGCCGCCGCCAAAAAGAAAAACATGATTTCCCAGCGCGCGGTTCTTTTTAAAATGAGAAACACTCCGCAGGCGGCAATCACCAATATTGCGGTGGCGCCAATCGGCCCGGCGAAGTTCCCCCAGAGCATATCCAGAGGAAGCACGTCCGGCTTCAGTCCGCTTTTCAGCACCGCAGCGGGCGACGGAGCCGTCTGGACAGCGCAGTCAGCAAAGGCGGGCAGCGCTGTTTTATAAGCCGGCTGAGCATAGCGGAACACCAAATCCGGCCAACAGATCACCGCGAAGGAAAATCCGGCGGCCGCCGGATTAAACGGATTGTGCCCGGTGGAACCGAACGGCCCCTTCGCAACAACGATGGCGAACACCCCCGCCGCGCACGGAAGCCACAGGGGCGCGTTCACCGGCATCAGCATGGCGATGATCATTCCGGTCACCAGAGAGGAAGCGTCGCTGATTCCGGTCGTCCGGGTCTGCACCAGATTGAACAATATCTCGCTGGCGCCGCAGACAAGAGCGGTAAGAACCGCCATAACGGCCGGTCTGGGCCCGTAATGAACAACGGGAAGCACCAGCAGAACGGTCAGCGTAAAAAGCATATCCCGCATCATGGAAGACACGGAAGCATCGCTTTTAATAATCGGGGTTCCGGCTGCGTTCAAAGTCAATTCAGTTCACCGCTCTTCCTGATTGCCGCGGCTTTCGCCACGACTCCCGCCAAATCAATTCCGGAGGGGCATACGATGGAGCAGGAGGCGCACCGGATACATTTCTGCGTGTTGGGCAGCTTGAGCGGGTCCGGATGCGAACTTCCCATTTCCCTTGCGATTTTCCAAGGAACAATCCCGTGCGGGCAGGCGTGGGAACACCTGCCGCAGCCGATGCAGGGATAGGTTTTATGGTTTGGCGCTTTGGTAAGCGCGATCAGGCAGCGTGTGGCGGCGGTAACCGGGGCAGAGAGATCAATCACGGCCTTCCCCGTTACAGAGGAACCGGTCACGATCACCGTGGCGCGGTCGCCGATATGGCAGTATTCGCATAACTCCCGCAGGGGCGTACCGATACGCACCCGCAGGTTGCACCAGTTTTCCACCGCACTGCCGGCCACTGTGACCACCGTGGAACTCTGCACCTCGCCGTTGTCCGCGGCGGCAGTCAGCGCCGCGCAGGCCTGCGCTCCGATGAGAACGGTCGTTTTGCCCCTTGTGCGAAGCTTTCGCCGCAGGAGCGCGCGCGCCGGATAGCGTTCCCCCGCCACGACCAGGTCAGCCTGCGGGTTCAGTTTGCGAATTTTTCTTGCCTCCCGCTCGGTGGCAACCGCAATTTTATTCTCCTTCGCGCCGCATACGCGCGCAATGAGCACCAGCCCCGCGATGATCGCGTCGGTGTTTTCCCGGAGTGACGCCACGGCGCTGGTGGTGTAGGGGTCTTCGTCAAAACAGCAGGCCAGAACGGTATCCACCCCAAGGCGGCGCATCCGTTTCAGCTTCTGAAAAAGCGGCACGCCGTCAAATTCGTCTATAATTTCCGCGGACTGCGCGGCAGCAATGAGGTCGCCCGCTTTATAGCTCCCCTCGGGCGGCGCAAAACGCCGGGGTCTGGGCAGCGCTGCGGACGCCGCCAGCGTCTGAATCGGATTTTTCAGGGATGCTTCCTTGAGCTGCTCCAAATTGACTCCATGCCGTCCAATCACACCGTGTGCCTCCTTTTCCTTAAAATACTGCCGCCCGGCGGCCCAGACTGATAATAAAAACTTCTTACCGCTGAAGCGCAGCCGCCTTTAAATCGGCGATGGCCTGCCTTGAATCCGCGGCCTTGAATACGCTTGTCCCCGCCACGCAGACATCCACGCCCGCTTTTGCGGCCGTGCGGATGGTGCTAAGGCTGATGCCGCCGTCCACTTCCACGAGCAGCCCCGGCTTTTTCGCCTTGAGCGCTTCCACCTTGGGCATCATGTCCGGCATAAAGCTCTGTCCGCCGAAGCCGGGCTCCACCGTCATGACCAGTACCATGTAAAGATCGTCAAGGTAAGGGTAAACCGCCTCCGCCGGAGTTCCCGGCTTTACCGCAAGCGCGGCCTTCGCCCCGCCCTCGCGAATTGCGGCAATGGTTTTGGACACGTCGGATGACGCTTCGATATGGAACGATATGATATCCGCCCCGGCCTTCAGAAAATTCGGCATATAGCGCAGGGGCTCGTCCATCATCAGGTGAACATCGAACGGGATGGCGGTAAACCCGCGCACGGCTCCGATGACCGGCGCTCCGAACGTGAGGTTCGGTACAAAATGCGCGTCCATTACATCCAGATGAATCCAGTCCGCGCCGCAGACGTCCATTCTCTTTATTTCATTTCCAAGCTGTGAAAAATCGGAAGACAGTACCGATGGTGCAATTAACATTTTCATTCCTCCATATTATGCTTCTTATTTTACCCCAGTTCCTTTGTTTTTTCAACTTCAAAACCGAATCGCTTATCCTGTTCTGCCATAAAAGGGAAACAAGATTTGAGAGGAGATTCTTTGTCCTGCAAAGCCAAGAAGGAGAGCGGGCTGGCGCCCGCCGGCGATGAGAACACGGCAGGATGGAAAATTAACCGCAATGATGTCTGTTTTTTGTAGGAAGACAGTATTATAGGCGCCTGCCGGGAACCGGTCCCGGCAGACAATCTATAATGAAGCGGTTTCAATATATTTGCCCCGCACTCTATTGTATGCTCCAAAGTGCTTTTTGTCAGTAATTTTCATAGAATTCCCGCCGCATTTTCCCACAAATTGGAGAAAAGAATTCCCAAAGAAAAAGGCTCCGCGTCAGCGAAGCCGGATTAATTTTTATCATCATGCGGTTCTTCTCCGCGCGCGGATTTTTCCTTTTGTGTTTCCCTGTAAAACACCACACACATCAAAACCAGCGCAACCGCGGTAATCCCGCGCAGTACCCAGCCCCAGATGCCCGCAAACAGGTTTGCGCCCGGAAAGATCGCGTTGGCGAGCCACCAGCCGCCCAGCAGAAAAAAGAAAGCGCCCGCGGCATAAAAGATGCGGTTCTCCCTGCCCATGCGAAAAATCAGGATTAATCCCACCGCGAACCACATCGCGGCATAGACGTACGTCAAAAAGAACGCCCCCTGCCAATAAATGTTATTTTGTTTAAAATATAACTCTATTGGGCAGGCTTGTCAAGCAAAGTTACGCGCAGGATTTCATACTGTCGCGGGGTGCACGGTGCAAATGCAGGGCGCGGCGGCGGGTACGCAGGATGCTTTCGCGCCGGAGCTGCGCAAAGCAGCAGAATCCCACTACCGCCTGCAGTGTGCACTGGATCAGCTGAACCTTCCAGCCCGCGGGGCCGGAAACAAGCGCCATCAGCCCCATCGCCGCGGCCAGTCCGCAGAGCACAAGGCTGTCCTGCGATCTGGGGCGGTACTTGCGGCAGAGAGCCGCCGTAAACACCAACAATGCAACTCCGGTAACACCAATCATTTTAAAGTCCTGCCTTTCCGCCTGCACATACCAGCGTGCCGGTATCGTTCATATGTTCTATGTCCATATAATAACACATATGTTCTATAAATTACAAGAGGAAATCCTGATTTTTCCAAAAAAATTTTAACATTTTCTTTTCCTGGCTTTCACAAATCGAACAGTACTCGAAAATCCTTGCAGGAGAATCTCTTCCTCGCCAAGATCAACCTCTTTTGCTGCTTGACGGCAGCAGCCCGGTAAAATCTCTCCACCGCAGGTTCTAACGCAAAAAAGGAGCGGTTTCCCGCTCCCCTTTTATTTCAGGATATAGATTCTCATGTTGCGAACGCCGAAGTTCCGGCACTGGCTGACATTATTGTAATACAGGTCGGCCACAATACTTCCGGACATCACGCCGCCGCCTGTGTCAGCGGCTGTGGCGTAACCGTACACGGTTCTGCCGTCCGAGGAGCAGATATAAAGCTTTGAACCGTAGGGAATGATCTTAGGATTCACGGCAACCAGCCCGAAGGAAGCGGCCTTGCCGGTGGAGGTCCATCCTCCGCCCGTGTAGGCGCTGCATCTTCCGGTGATGCATTTGCTGTAATTTACCGTGCTCCCGTTCTGGTCGATCACTGTACCGTCTCCGCTGATGGATGCGTAAGCGCTGGAGATCTTCTTTGTTCCCACAAGAGTCACCTGGTCGACCGGCTGCTGCACCACTGAGGTGCTCACCAGCTCATTGCCCGCCACCTTGCCGTCAATCAGCTTCTGGCGCATTACGACCTTCTGGGTGCCGTTTTTACCGGCTGTACGAACCTTCTTAACACCCTTGCGCAGGGTGTTGTCATTCACGCTGGTACTTTTATAGGCAATGCTCTGCACGGCGGTAACCTCTTTGTAGGCCACTCTGGAAACCGTAAGCTTCATGCCCTCGCTGACCGCAGCCGTTTTTGCCGCGCTGACGAGATCGTCTCCGTCTACCGCGATACCGGCCTGGCCGAGCGCTTTTTCCACGCTGCCCTGGCTGACCGTAACGGTTTTGGTTTTCCCGTCCGCAGTGATCGTAACATTGCATTTACGGCTGACCAGAATATTCATTCCGTTGGAAACCGTGGCTTCTGTTGAAGGCGAAATGCTGTCGTTTGCTCCGGGAGTGATGCCCGCCGCGCTCAGCGCGTCCGCCACGGTGTCGCCGTAGTGTACGGTAACGGCCTTTGCCTGACCGTCCTCGCCCACCTTCACCTGATATGCGCTTTTCACGGTTATATTAATGTCCCCTCCGGGAGTCTGGGCTTCGCTGCGTACAATCAAATCCTGCGGGCCGGTTTTAATGCCGGCTGCATTGAGGATATCCTCTGTGTTGCTGCTGAAAAGCTGAATGCGCTTGCTTATCCCGTTATAATTGATGTTCGCATTACAGGTAGCCGCCGCTACGGTAGCCACCGTGCTGACCGTAATAATGATCATGACCGCAAGAGCCAGAGCCCTTTTCAGCATACTGTTCAAATGGAAGTGAATCCCCTTAAAAAACTGCATTTAATCACCCTTTTCCTTGTGCCGGAATGCCGGATTTGCGATTTTTCCCCCACATTGCCGACCGTCAGTTATTAGGATATGCATCGATGCGAGTTATTATATTCACTTCTTGCATAGTTGTCAAATTAATTCGTTACCACGTTTTGTTGAATATGCACAAACCAAAAGTTGATTAAATTCCAATTTGGCACTTAAAACGCCTCTTTTCTTGTCCGCTTGCGATTGGGAATCCTGGAAATTCTGTGCAATATGCAAGAAAAGCGAAAGTTACAAACTTGTTACAACTATTACAAGGCTGTTTTTTCTCCATCTTTTTCCGTTTTTCAACTTAATCTTGTTATCCGCAATGACGGACATTCTGAAAAAACGGCTCTGGCGCTGACTTTCCCCAAAATGTCATATTATGGTATTATTTTAAATATATTCCATTATTTTGACCACCGAAACTTTACCGGCACACTGCGTCATCTTTCCCAAAAATCAAATAAATTTCGCCAAATAAGACGTTTTTCCCTGGAAATTGTATACTATATATAGTATTTCGCAGAGACGGCTTATTTGAATATTTTCATACCCAAAACATGCGCAAAAATCACTATATATAATGTATAGGATTTTCTCTGAAAAAACCGCCCCAGAAGAACCGGAAACATGACGAAAGCCCGCGCGGTTTTGCTCCCCGCACGGGCTTTTAAAAACGATTCCGGATAAGCCCCGGTTACTGCCTGCGCTCCCTTTTCTCTACCGGGAACTGTATCTCGCTCAGCCAGTCTTCCTCTGAGTCCTTGTTCCATACCCCGTCGATATAGGATTCCCTTGGGTTCCCCGTTATCTCGTAGCCGTTTTCCTCAATCCACTTCAGGACTGCGGCATATGCTTTCGGAAATCCCGTATAAGGGCCTTTATGCAGAACGCAGGCCGCTGTTTCTACCTTTTCTATTGTCTTAAAGGTCACCATATCCGAGTCCTGTTTCTTCTCGGCAACAGCCTGGCAGATTTCCACGTTGATATTTTCTTCCCTGTACCCTTCGAGGTATTCAGTAAAACAGTAATCGGGAACCGCGCAGGTGCAGCCGAGCCGCTCCATTTCCGCGCCCATCGGCGGCACCAC
>DATAML010000110.1:0-7898 GCA_036260545.1 Caproiciproducens sp. | reverse complement strand
GCTGACCGGGGAACGGGATTTGTGCAGCGGCGCCTGTGTGATACAGAGGCTGGGAGCAAGCCTTGTTCTGGTAACGTTAGGCGCCAACGGCGCATATTACAAGCTGGGAAAGCTCAGCGGAACTCTTCCAACCTATGATGTCAAAGCGATCGATACGAACGGGGCAGGCGACGCGTTTACCGGAGCGGTGCACTACTGCCTGCGCGGGAAAACGCTGGCGGAAATTCAGAAATTTACCAAGACAGATATGGAAAATATGATCTCTTTTGCAAACGCAGTCGGTTCCCTGACTACAACCAAAAGTGGGGCAATTCCGGCTATGCCCACCCTGAAAGAAGTCGAAGACTGCCGAAGAACGGTTCCGATACTCAACAGATGAGAATTGTCCACCGGCCCTTTTAGATCCGCGGTATACATTTTCACAGATTTTAAACTGCTTTATTTCGCTGGACACCATGAACACAATATGCCGGCAACAGACCGATATCAGATCGGCATTAATCTTCACGGCGGAGAAAAAAGATACAGGAAGGTTTACTCGGCAAATCCTGTAGTAGCTGGGGTGATTAAGCTTACAAACCAGCACTGTATGGCGGCCCTAAGTAACAGTGAGGCATAAACGTAGCCCCTAAGCATGCGCGCAGATATTCTCTCCTGTAAAAATAAAAGCCAGGGATTCCGTCTCTCTTCTTGAGAATGCCGGAATTCCTGGCCTTTTTCTCTATTTTATTACAAAATAAAACTGTTCACTTAAGTTGCAACCGTATGTACGGCTGCTTCGACATAATTCTACAATAAGCATTAAAAAGCGTTACACAGCCTTTTACCACATTTCATATAACGGCACTTAGCAACTCCTTTGTCCTTCCATGCGCCATAACCTGAATATTATCCGCTGTTTCGAGAAATTCCTGCAAATCCGAGGAAACAAAGACGATGGCATTTCCCTCGTCCGCTTTATTCCGGAGAAGTATGTAGATCATTACATCCACTGCCTGCGTCGGCTCATCGCACAGCAAAACCTTTGGGTTGGATTACAGTGCCTTTGCGAAAACTACCTTTTGCTGGTTTCCGCCGGAAAGCTCCAGTACCGGTTGATCCGGGCCCTCTGTTTTAATATTAAGCATTTTAATTTTTTTTTACTGTGTCTGCTGTCTCCTTTGCTTCTTTTACGATGCCAAAAAGTCCGGCATAGTGATCGATCGTAGAGAGAACCGTATTTTCCTTTACGCTCAGAAAAGCAACCAATCCCATTCCTCTCCTGTCCTCGCAGATAAGCGCCATGCCATTTTTGATTGATTCGGAAGGGGAATAGTTCTCAATTTGTTTGCCATCAAGGGCAATGCTTCCACCGCTCATAGGACGGTATCCATATACACATTCTAGAAGCTCTGTACGACCGCTTCCGCCTAAACAGCATGGGGGCTGTCCCCCTGAATCTGGAACAGAAAATGGCCTTTGAGCTTATGATGGACGACGCGGTAAGGTTCGTTTCCGTTACCGGGGGCGCGGATTCCGGGAAAACAATTCTTGCGACTGCCGTCGCACTGGAAAAGGTGGTTGAGCAGTGTGCACCCAATGTTGGTAGAATCTTGCTAAGTGAAAACAAAAGTCAGGGATTCCAGCCTCTTCACATAGAAGAGCGCCGGAGTTCCTGGCCTTTTATCTATCTTACCACAATGTAAAAACGTTCATTGCACAACCTCATGCCGAATACCATAGCACGGCTTTTCAATAATTCTGGTGAAGTATGCTGAATATTAAATTTTATATTAATTATCTGGCATCGGTGTTTAGTGCATCTTCATAGATTTTTTCAAACTCAATCCTTTTAGGAGTGGCCCAAAATGCCTCAAAATCGGAAAGATATTCTCCGGAATACAGAGAAAGAACTTCATCTTTGTAATCGGAAGAAACTTCCTGGTTTTTTTGAGCGGCGCGCTTAAAAAGTTCAAAATCGCAGACAAACTCGTCCCGACAGACACTGTATCGCTTTTCACGGCACAGAATCAGTTGTTTTATTCCAAGCGGCGCAAGATCCTTTTTCAGCTGAGCCAAATTGACGCCAATTAGTCCTTTTATATTATTGGATTTGGATTCTGACCAGATGGCGTCGTAAATCTGTTCCTTGGTGGCTCCCTGTTCCCCGGTGTCCAGAAGAAAGGCAAAAAGCTCCCGCTCCTTCTTTGTCCGCATTTTAACAGCGCTGGTCCTATCTTTAAAGGGAAAAACTGCAAAACTGCCAAAGGTTTTCACATAAGCCTTCGGAATATGAAAACCCGCGAAGGCCATGAGCTGCTCCGTACAGCCCCGTTCAATGTTGTTGTCATACGCAAACTGCAGCACGGGGCCATAGTCGTTCAGCGCTCTAAAGTATTCGTAAATGCCGTTTTCCACACACCGGTTCAGAAAGAGGGCTGTATACTTCTTTGCATCCTCCCACTGGCGGGCTGCCAGTGAATAGCGGGCCAGCACGCCATAGGCAAGAGAAGAATGCAGGTGCGTTCCGGTATCTTCGCCGACCTCCGCACACTGTTTTGCGCACATGGCCGCGTTTGGAAAATCATGCACCGCGGCAAAATAGCCCATCAGCCTTGCCAGCATGATGGATTTAAAATAATCGCCACAGTCGTTCAGATGCTGAAAAATTTCCTCAATCGTCTTCTCTTTTGCTCCGCCTTCAAACATAATACTGTAGGTAAGCCGCTGCAGACGCGCCCACCGTTGCTGATAGGTAGCCCTGCGGTAAAGAGGTGCATATTCGTCTGCCAGCGCAAAGTACTTTTTGGTTATATCATAGGATGCATTGATTCCGTTGGAACGGTCAATGAACGTGTTCTGAAAATAGACTTCCGCGGCGAACAGATAGCCGGACCACATTTCCTCATATTTGCCGTAGCGCTTCATTTGGCTCAGCGCGTCAGTCAGTATATTTAGCGAGCGTTCCCTGTTGCCCATCATTTGATAGGCCTTGGCGGCATAGATGCCCACCTCGTGAATATCCAAAGATTCCTTGTTTTCCTCCGGGAGAGCAAGGCTTTTTTCATAACTGGCAACTGCCTCGCGCATATTTCCGGCGAAAAAATGGACGGCGGTCATAAACCGTTCCAGCTGAGCTTTGATTCTGAGATTTCCCTCCCGCGCCCACCGATCGATCTCTTGCCGCGCCAGGGAGGAAGCCTCTATGACGCGGGAATTCCAGCAAAGGTTGTACAGCTTTTCCACCACGATCAGATAGGCTGTTTCCGTCTCACATTGTGCAAGATCCGGCAGCAGTCGGTCTAAAAGCTCGTCGGAGGCTTCAAAGGAAACATCGTTGCGAAGCACGCGGGCCTTGTGCAGCATGGCTTCCATATAAAGCGTACGGTTTGCCTGATTCAGCACAGGAATAGCGCGGTCAAGCGCTTTCTGCGCCTCTGTGAAATTTCCTATACAGGATAAAAAAGCACCTTTTGCAAGCAGAAAGTCAGCGCCGGATGCGGATTCATCCTCACCAATGACTTGAAACCACCGCCGCAGTTCGCTGAAAGAGCCGGACCGAATCAACAGCCGGTAGCTCACCAAAATGATTTGCTCCAGAAGTAGGCGGTCATTGAGTCTTATGGCGTATTCGGCAGACGTCAGGAAGTCCTGTCTCTCCAGATAATACCGTGCGGCACGGCGCTGCAGCTTGGAAATCCGGGTGGGTTCCAGTGTTTTCAGCAGGCTTTTTTGGAACAGTGCGTGATAGCGGTAATGCCCTTCTCCGGTCTTGACGGTGAACAGGTTCCTTGTGATAAGACCGTCCAGTATGAATACGGAATCTTTCCGATCCAGAACTATGTTCAGCATGGAAGTATCCAGATCGTCAAAACAGGAGGAGCACTTTAAAAAGTCCGCCGTATCAGACGGCAGACGGTTGATACATTCATAGAAAAGGTAGGAAGACAAAACATCGGAGCCCTGAGACGGAACGTCGGTGGGAGAGATGCCGCTTTCCAGCAGGACTCGGAAGGAACCCACGGCCAGAGGCCATCCCTCGGTTATCCGATAAATATCGCTGTCAAAAAAGCCAAGCACCTGTTCGGTTTCCGCCTGTGTAAAGGCTAGCTCACTGCGCCCGATTTCAAGGATGCTTCCCCGCACCTTCAGCGGCGCAAATTCAGGCCACGGCATTTCCCGGCTGCCCAGAAGCAGCCGCAGGGAATCGGGAGAAAAGCGCAGAAAACAGACGAGGAGCTCCTTAACCCTGCGGTTCTGGATGGTATGGAGGTCGTCTAAAACAAATACAATTTGGGAGGAAAGGTTCTCAATGCTCCCAATGAGGGCATTGGCAAGAATAGAAGTAAAGTTTTCTTTTCCCATAAAAGGCAGGCACTCCGACGGCTGAAAGCCGTATTGAGGGAAAATGCGCCGCACCGCCTCGCAGAGGGTGTCGGCAAAGGACAGAACGTCGGATTCCCCCGTGAGTGAAAGCCAGACGGCACACCCCGCATGTCTTGCCAGCTGCGCCAGAAGAGTCGTCTTTCCGTATCCGGCCCCGGCATGCACAAAGACAATCCTTCTTGCATCACTTTCAATCCGATCGATTAGTGTTTGCCGAATCATCTCCCCGGGTACCGCTTTCGGCACTGTAAGGAGCGAATTTGCCCTCTTCATATGAAGCCTCCATTTTATTTTCTTTCCATATTATACCGTATAGTATGGTAAAAAAATTATATAAAAGCATGAAAATGTCGTTTTTTGTTAGCGGTTTTGTTAAGAGTGGGGGGGTATAATGAAAGAAAACGAGGTGAAGCAAATGGTGGCTAATTCCAAAGCTGAGGCAAGTCCGGATGACGGACGCTGTGGGGTAGGCGAGACGCAGTTTCCATACACGGGAAAATGCTGCGAAGCGCGGGAAGGAACTGTCGGAATGGAATACAGCAGCCTCTGCCCCTGCTGCTCCGTTTTGAATCTACCGATCGACAGTACAAGCCTTGAAGCTGTGACGTTCTTTGAATGCACCCGCAATGGCTACGTCAGACGGGTAAAAGGTTCCGGACTTTCACAATAATGAATCCATACTGCAAAAGGGAAATATTATCAGAGGAGGATGCGCAAAATGAAGAAAGTTTTCCAAAAATTTTTAAGCATAGCTTTGGCCGTCAGTATGGTGGTGGCAATGATGCCGAAGCTGGCCGCGTACGCGGAAAGCATGAACTGGAAAGACAGCACGGATGAAAGCTGGTACACCGAATCCGCTTCGAGTTATAAAATCGGAACGGCTCAGCAGCTTGCGGATTTTGCCAAGCGGGTGAACGGCGGGACAACGTTTGCCGGAAAGACCGTTACGCTTACTGCCGATATCGACCTTGCCGGCCGAGACTGGACGCCAATCGGCACAGACGCCGGCAACCGATTTCAGGGTACTTTCGACGGTCGGGCCCATGTTATTTCCCACCTCACCATCGGAAGTTCGGATAATCCCAACTCAGATTTGCTTTATCTGGGACTGTTTGGCTATTTGAGCCAAACGGACGGAGCGGAGGTTCGCCAGGTAGGCATTGAAAATGCTGAAATCTATTCCTCCCACGAAAACGCGGATGCGGGCGGGCTCGCCGGTCTGGTGGCGAATACAAGCAGTAAAAGTAAAGAACTGCATCTGGAAAAAACCTATGTGACAGGCGGAATATATGCCAGCGGGAGCGGCAGCTGCGCAGGCGGCAGCGTTGGAAAAATAAGTATTTCCTACAATCATGGATATTTTTACTATAAGAATTCCTATGCAAGCTGTGATGTGTCCGCCCAACTGTACGCGGGAGGCCTTATTGGTTACAGTGCACCATGCGGAGCCAATTACACAGCTTTAATGTGCAATCGCGATAAAGAACAGACGGTTGCAGGACATGAAGTGGCTGCGGCTAGTAGAAAACTATTCGGCTTTGATGGCTCATTTGGCGGAGCTCTGGACAAAACCCATTGTATAACAGCTTCCGAGATGAAAACGGATACTTTTCTCTGCAACAGCAGCATGAGCTCTACTAATTTCGGCAGCATCAACCTTACCATTTATTACAACCAGATAGGGTTTGGACTCAGAGAAGGAAAAAACGACGGACTTCCCATACTGAAAATGCTGTTAAGGCCGCTGAATGTGGGCGATCCATTCACCGGAGACGACGGGTATTTCTACACGGCGATTTCCGTCGGAGATAAAAAGGAAGCTAAGTTTACCGGTGCGATGAATATTTCCGGTGTATTTGCGGTTCCATCCGTTACGTCATACGACGATGAACCTTATCATGTTACCGCGGTGGGAAACAAGGCGCTCTACGGCCAAACCGCCCTCACGGGGCTCACTATATCATCCGGAGTTACTGCAATTGGTGATCAAGCATTTTATAACTGTACGAATCTTGAAAGTGTATCGATCGCGGATTCGGTAAAATCCATTGGAGAGCAAGCATTTTATAACTGCGGAATAAAAGAACTCCAATTAGGAAACGGAATAAGCCAATTAGGAAACTGGGCGTTTTTTGGATGCAAGAACCTGAAATCCGCTGTCTTGCCGGATAGTCTTACGACCTGCGGCAGCAGCATATTCCGCGAATGTGCCGCATTGACATCAGTAAACATTCCTTCCGGCCTGACTGCAATTAACACTGAAATGCTGATGGGAACTAGCATAGAAAGTATCACGCTTCCGGAAAGCATAACTTCCGTAGGCATGTATGCGTTAAGTTCTTGCCCGAAACTGAAAAGCATTACGTTTCTTGGGAACCTGCAGAAAATCGATCAGGATGCTTTCAGCAACGATCCGCTTTTGAAAACAATCGTCTTTAAAAGTGCAGTTCCTCCTACTACAATAAACAGCGGTGGCATATTCTTCGGAGATGCCCACCCGATTTACGGTCAGGTGCCGTCCGGATCGGTGCAAGCTTATCAATCGGCATTTTCCTCGGCATACTGTTTCCCGTATTATATTAAATTCGGCGACCAGCCCCTGCAGCTTTGTGTAGGCGAAACATTTTCAGCTCAAAACAGCGGAACAGTGATTACATATAAGGTTACTTCCGTTTCGCCTGCGACGGTGGAAGTGGCTGCCGGTTCTCCGGCTTATTCTGGTCCGGTAATTATCCCCGAATTCGTAAAAGGTTCCGACGGATACACCTATCAGGTGACCGGGATTGGCAGCGGCGCGTTCAGCGGCTGCGAAGGACTCACGAGCGCAGTTTTACCGTCGGGTGTGGCCGCGGTTGGCAATCAGGCCTTTTCAGACTGTGCCGCGCTTACGGAACTTACTTTTGAAGGCGAAGTGCCGAAGACCGTTGGTACAGACGTTTTTACAGGAGACCATTCGATTACCTGTGTTGTACCTCCCGCCAGCTTGGAATCCTATAATACCGCGTTTTCGTCCTATGTCACCGGCGGGCAGGTGTCCGTAAAATCTGGGACATATGCGGATGCATTCAAATTCACTGAAAAGAATGAAAATGGCGTTTCCATTCAATATCAGGTGCTCTCCGCGGAAAACAAAACCGTGGAAGTCATTGCGAACAGTCCATCTTATTCCGGCGAAGTAATGATTCCTTCTTCGGTAATAGGTGAAGACGGAAATGCTTATACGGTAACGGAAATCGGACAGAAAGCATTTTGGGGCTGTTCCAACCTGACCGGCGTCACCATGCCGGAAAGCATTGCCTCCATCGACGACTGGGCGTTTGAGGACTGTTCCAAGCTGACAAACGTTTCCATCCCGGCGAATGTGACGCAAATCGGAAATTATGCGTTTAAGGGCTGCAAGGGGCTGACGAAAATTCAGCTTCCGGCGAACCTTGATTCCCTCGGCGTTTGTTCGTTTATGAATTGTAGCGGTCTTACAAACGTTACAATACCGGATAAAATTACAGAAATCAGTCAGCAGGCGTTTGACGGCT
>DATAML010000092.1:0-2368 GCA_036260545.1 Caproiciproducens sp. | reverse complement strand
CGGAAAGATCATCAAGACGATCGAGGATATCGCGTTCCAGACCAATATCCTCGCTTTAAACGCGGCTGTGGAAGCGGCGCGCGCCGGTGCGGCGGGCAAGGGCTTTGCCGTTGTTGCGGATGAAGTGCGGAATCTGGCAAGCAAGAGCGCGGAAGCGGCGAAGAATACCACTTCCCTGATCGAAAGCTCGGTCCGGTCAGTTGAAAACGGCAAAAAAATAGCGGATGAAACAGCGAAATCAATTCATGCGGTGATTGAATCCGCAAAGAAGACGACCGACCTGATCGGTGAAATATCTACCGCGTCCAACGAGCAGGCAACCTCCATCAACCAGTTAACGCTCGGCGTGGATCAGATTTCGGCGGTGGTGCAGACGAATTCCGCCACCAGCGAGGAAAGCGCGGCCACCAGCGAAGAACTGAGCAGCCAGGCAAAGATGCTGAAGGATATGATGGCGGAAATCAAGCTGAAGAATCTGCACGACATTCAGAGCGGTTTATCCCGTGAGAAAAAAAAGGATGCAAATATCATTTCTGTTCCGGCTGTAAGCCGCCGGGGGCCTGAAAAATACTGATTCATACATAAACCCGGCATAAAAAAGAAAACTCCGTGGCTGAAAAGCTGCGGAGTTTTTTATAGCAAACATATAATTTAGCGTTTTATTTTCCTAAAGATTAAATATTTCATAGAATCGGACGAAATATTATATAGGAAAATTATGCGGAATAAAATTTAGAAAGGAACAATAAATTTGAAAAAAGTGAAAAAACAAAAGAACAAATCAATTAAAAAGAGGCTTTTGGCCGGAATGGTCGGGTTATCCGTATCCATTAGTATTCTGAGCGGCGTTATTGCGGCGGTTGTTCTATATCAGAACAGCTACAAAAGCATGCAGGAGGAAGTTAATATTGCCTCCAAGTCGTACAGCCTGGCTATAGAAAATAAAATTCAGCAGTATAAAATGGCAGTTGAGCAGATTGCGGCGGATGATTCCATTGCCACCGGCTCAGTTTCCGTACAGACGCTCCGAAAGGAAAAACTCGCAAAGCAGTACGGGTTTCTTACTGTCAGTACGGCGGATGCAACAGGCCAGAGTGACGTAGCGGGGGTAAATGTCGGCGACCGTGAGTATTTTAATCAGGCAATCAACGGAAATACTTTCATGTCGAGTCCGGTGACAAACAGAAAGGACAACACGACAGTAATATATATTGCTGCAAAAATGAGCAGTGCAAACGGCATCGTATTTGCGTCGCTGGCCAGTGATACATTCAGCTCGATGGTTGACAATGCGACCATCGGCAGCACCGGATACAGTTTTATTGTGGATAAAGCCGGAACTATTATTGCGCATAAGGACAGGAACCAGGTAAAAAGTTTCGCCAATTTTATTGAAAAGTCAAAAAAAGACAGCAGCCTTTCCGCAATGGCGGGGATAACCCGAAATATGATTTCAGGAAAAAGCGGGCAAATGGGATATAATTTTCAGGGAGCCGACTATTTCATATCTTACCGTCCGATTGCGAACACCGACGGCTGGTCCATTGGGGTAACCGCCAAAACCGCGGAAATGATGAGCGGATTTTATTCTTCCCTATACATAACGCTCGGGTTGGTGCTTCTGTTCATCATTTTGTCATGGGTAATTGGCTTCCGGATAGCAAACCCGATCGTAAAGCCGATCGTTGCGCTGGTGAAACGCATTGAGACGCTTTCACAGGGCGACCTCCATTCAGAGGTTCCTCTTGTGGAAACACAGGATGAAATCGAGACGCTTTCCAAATCCTTTGCCGGAACAGTCAATACTTTGAACGGCTATGTGGGCGAAATATCGTCCGTACTGGGCAGTATCGCCGCAAAGGATTGCACGGTGGATACACAGCAGGACTATAGGGGCGATTTTGCCCCGATTGGAACTGCACTGGCGAGAATCGTTTCCAACATGAACGAAATCTTTGGCAATATCAATCAGTCCGCCGATCAGGTTGCAACCGGGGCGGAGCAGGTCTCCGGCGCGTCGCAGGCGCTTTCACAGGGTGCCACGGAGCAGGCGAGCTCCATTGAAGAGCTGTCCGCATCCATTACAGAGATCGCACAGCAGGTAAACAGGAACGCCGCCAACGCGGCAACCGCCAATCAGCTGTCCCTCGAAGCGGCTTCACAGGTAATTCGCAGCAATGAACAGATGGGGCAAATGGTTACGGCAATGTCGGAGATCAGCGAATCCTCCAGCGAAATCGGAAAGATCATCAAGACGATCGAGGATATCGCGTTCCAGACCAATATCCTCGCTTTAAACGCGGCTGTGGAAGCGGCGCGCGCCGGTGCGGCGGGCAAGGGCTTTGCCGTTGTTGCGGATGAAGTGCGG
>DATAML010000076.1:0-11337 GCA_036260545.1 Caproiciproducens sp. | reverse complement strand
GTTTAAAACGTTAATATGCTATGTGAAAGAAATTTACTTGAATTCCGGCGATACCGGCCGGTCAGGCAACCGCAAATTTTGGCCGCCCCGCAAAATGAAATACCCATTTACAAGGAGATGCGGTTTATAGTACAATAGATTTTGGAAATAATATATCTTAAAAGCCCTGTGCCGCCTGACGGAGCACAAAAACCAGCCGGAGGAATCGAAATGCACGAACTGCCCGTTGTTCTTGATATTGTGCGCGTGATGGACGAAGAAGCAAAGAAGCGCGGTTTTACAAAAATATCGCAGATTAACCTTGTAATCGGCGAGCTCTCTTCCATCATCGGCGAATCCGTGCAGATGTATTTTGAGGTTGTGGCAGAGGACAGCGTCTGCGCGGGCGCAAAGCTTGCCTTTGAGAATCGGCCCGCGATGCTCAAATGCAGGGAATGCGGAAACGAATTTCCTCACGGAAAAGACTTTACCTGCCCAAAATGCGGCGGTGACTCGGTACTATTAAGAGATACCGGCCGCGAATTCTATATCCGATCTTTTGACGGGGAATAAAAATTCAATATGAAAGGTGAATCCTATGGAAGTTATTATCATGAAGGAACTGCTTGAAGGGAATGAAAAGCTGGCGGAGGAAAACCGCGCTTATTTTGCTTCAAGAAACATTTTGGCCGTAAACCTGATGGGAGCCCCCGGAGCGGGTAAAACCACCCTGATTTCAGCAATTGCAAAAGAGCTGAAGGATATCCCGGTGGGTGTGGTGGAAGGCGATATTGCCTCGTCCATCGATGCGGAAAACCTGCAGAAACAGGGCATTCCCTCCTCCCAGATCAACACCTGCGGCGAATGCCATCTAGACTCGCGCGTAATCCGCGACGGCGTGGAACAGATCGACATGAAGGACGCCATCGTGTTTATCGAGAATGTCGGCAACCTCATCTGCCCCGCCGAGTTTGACCTTGGCGAAGCGGTCCGCCTGCTTGCCGCGAGCGTGCCGGAGGGCGACGACAAGCCGTTCAAATATGTACCGATGTTCAGCTACATCGACGCGGTCGCGCTGACAAAATGCGACCTGAAGGACGCGGTAGGCTTTGATAGCCAGAACTTCCTGAAAGGGCTGCGCGCCGTTTCACAGGCGCCTGTTTTTGAAGTAAGCCTGAAAAAGGATAAGCCAGCCGCCGGAGCCGCGGAGCTTGCGGAGTATCTGAGAAAGAAATTCCACGAGATCAAAAAAGCATAAACGTTCCCTCAAATGCGGCTTCTTCGGCCGGCATTTGAGGGATTTTATTATGGCCTGTTATTCGGACGTTGCAGGAGTCCCGGAAAGCGATGCGCGTTCCGCAAACATACCGGCTCTGCGCCAGTGCTTCGCTTTTTGCGCGCTTTCGATGATAAAATTTTACGGCTTTTCTCATAAAAAAGACTTTAGGGGGTAATCTATCCTTGAGGTGATATTATGAAAGTAAAAGAAATTATGTCAAAGGACGTAGCAAGCCTGAACACGGACGATTCCGTTGAACGCGCCGCGCAGCTCATGAAGCAGTACGACGTTGGTTCCATCCCAGTTTGCCGGCAGGAAAAAATCATCGGCATTGTAACGGACCGCGACATTGCTTTGCGGTCAATCGCAGACGGCAAGGATACAAAGCAGCAGAAGGTACAGGAAATCATGAGTTCAAATCCTGTGGTGGGAAGCCCCGATATGGAGGTTGACGACGCCGCAAGGATCATGAGCCAAAAGCAAATTCGCAGACTTCCGATCGTAGACAACAACAGCCTTGTTGGAATTGTCGCGCTTGGGGATATTTCTGTTGAACCCACCCAGCAGGACAATGCGGAAGAAGCTCTGAAAAGCATTTCACAACCCGACTGCAGCATGTAACTCAATATTGCAATGCTTATCCCCCGGCTTTTCGCCGGGGGTATTTTCATGGCAATTCGGCGCCTTTTGCGGGCGGCTGCCATACATCGAATTATAGCCGAGAATATACTTACTCTTTTGTTTACAGTCGTGCTTGACAAAACGGTAAAATCGGAATATTGTTTTGTTATAATCTTTTAAAAGTGAGAAAGCTCCCGCTGGTTCAGATTTTTTGAAAAAGAGGGCTGTAATGATGCAGAATATTACCGGCAAACCGGAACTGATGAAAAAAATGAATCTGACGCTTGTTTACCGCGCGCTGATTGAGATGCAGTCCGCCACAAGGGCTGAAATCTCGGAAAGGACTAAGATCAGCACGACAACCGTGCGCACGCTTCTGGAGGAACTGCTGCAAAGCGGCGAAATCGTTGAGCTGCAGCTGGATGAATCGAGCGGCGGGCGGCGGGCACAGAGATATTCGCTCAATTTGAAACGGAATCTCATTTTATCTTTCTTTCTTGACGGAAAAAACATTATCTACCAGGTAAGCGATCTGATCGGCAACGTTCTGAAATCCGACTGCCATGAAACGAATGGCGAAAAGCTTTCGGTGAGCCAGTTTGTGGCGAAATGTCTGAAAAAGTGGAAAATCTGCGCGGTAGGAATTGGCGTGCCGGGCATCGTGGAAAACGAACATTATTATGTCAGCACCGGTTTTAACCTGTGGTATATTAATAACCTTGGGGAACAGATTCAGACCACCTACCATCTCCCCGTTATTCTGGAAAACGACCTGAACGCGATCGCATTCGGCTTTGCCATCCATTACGCGAAAAAAAACCGGGACTGCGATTTAAGCACAATCAACATGGCGTACATTCATGTGAACAAAAACTGCAGCGGGGCCGGAATTATTGTGGACGGAAAAATCGTGCACGGGGCAAAGCGGTTTGCGGGCGAGCTGGGCTTTCTGCCCCTTCTGCCGAATAAAGACGTAGATACCGTGCTGGAGGAATCCGCGGATAAACAGGAGATAACCAACAGCATTGCCCGGCTGATCTCCATTGTCAACTGCGTGACAAACCCCTCCCTGGTCGTAATCGGCGGAGAGCGCTTTCAAATAGACCACATCAGTCTGGAGGAAATAAAGGCTTCCGTGCAGACTTACATTTCGGATATTATGCAGCCGGAAATTATCTTTTCCGGCAACTTCAAAAACGACTATCTTACCGGTCTTACCTGTCTGACGGCGCAGACCGTGATTCCCCGGCTGCCTGTTTCAAAGGACATCCAAGAGGAATAACTGCTATAGACGGATGTCCCTCCCGAAGAGTACAGGAGGGGCATCCGGGAAGAGTATATTGTGATAGCAATTGCACAAAAGAATATCTGAGATCAGAGAAAATGCGCCTTGAAATGGACTTTTAGCCCACTCAAAGCGCATTTTATGTATTATTTTTGTAGAAGCTATTTCTCAACAGCTCTTTTCGTCTTAACGGCCGTTTTTAATGTCTGGGATGGGTGCGAACCTCAAGGACGGCCTGAATCATGGCGGTAATGACCGCCGCGTTGGTCTGTGGGTCGATATCCGGTACCGGCTGCCCGTGAGGCAGAACCATATACTTCGGAGAAAGCTTATTCAGCGCGATGGCCACAATGTCCTTTTTGCACCGATCGCATTTGCAGCATTTGAACTTGGCAAGAACGCCGTCCAGCTTGTCCAGCACAACCGCCTCCATTGCGTTCACCAGTTCGGTGGACTGGGTGTCCATAAACGGAACCTCCACGTCGCGGCGTGCGGCGGGACGGCGCGGCGTGAACGGTTCTTCCGCTTCCGGCCGTAAATTCGGCGCATAGGAAGCCTGTTCCGCCGCCTCCTCCGGAGGTTTTGCAGCCCTCGGGCCGGAAGGCATCAGCTTTTTATACATCAGTTCCTTGTCGATCTCTTTTTTTGTCCGAGCCATATTTACACCCCCTTTGACAGCAGCTCTTCGGTAAACGCCACATAATCCTTCGCAATGCTGCTTCTTGGCGCATAGTCCAGCAGGCTATCCTGTACGGACTGGGCTTCACTGGCTATCACGCTGCTGCGGATGTTGCTTTCAAATACGGGGATATGCAAATCCTGCGCAATCAGTTCGGCCGTCCCGCGGATTTCGCGGCCCAGATGAGTGCGCGGATTATATTTGGTGAGCAGAATTCCCGCGATGGAAAGGCCGGAGTTGCAGTATTTTTTGACCCGCTCCACTGTCTCATAAAGCTGCGCAATTCCCTGCAGGCTGAAGATATCGGAGAGCATGGGCACAATGATATAATCGGACGCCGTAAACGCGTTGATCGTCAGAATTCCGAGCGCGGGCGGGGTATCAAGCAGAATGTAATCATACAGCTCCTGAATCGGCTTGATGGACTCCTTGAGCAGAAATTCCCTTCCGGTATTCGTGAACTCCAGTTCAATCCCGCTGAGCAGGATGCTGGACGGAATGAGGTCGGCGGTATCTGTCTTCTGAATTGCAAACTGGGTTTTTACGTCGCCCTTCAGCACATCGTAAATCGTCGCACTGGTGTCGACCTCGGCGCCCATGCTGAAACCAAGATTGCCCTGCGGGTCCAGGTCAATGACCAGCACACGGAATCCCTTTTTCTTAAGCCCCGCTGCCAAATTGCAGGTTGTTGTTGTTTTTCCCACACCGCCCTTTTGGTTGGAAACAGAAATAACCTTGCTCATTCTCACGACCATGCCCTTTCTGACTTCAGACTGGAACAACCGGACTTTCCGGACGTCCCGCAGGTTATATTGAATATTATACTATTTTAATCTTAGTTTGACAAATATTTTTGCTTTTCTTCGATTTTTATTCTGTGTTATTATTACCGTACACTTCCCTGTTTACTGCGGTTTCTGGCCAGAAATACCGGGAATTACCTCCGGCTGGCAAATTTTGCCCTGCGTTAACGTGACCTGCCGCCCGTGGATCAGATAGGTGCCGTTCTCCTCATAATGGATTCCGGGTACTTTAACATACCATTTCCAGCCGCGTCCGTTGAGTTTTGTCTTTTTAACGCCGGAACGGTTGCCCTGCGCTTCGATCACTTCACCGCTGCCGACATAAACGCCGATATGTCCGTCCATTTGCACGGCAAGGCCGGGAATATCCGGCATGGCCGCGATTGGCCCATACTCGGAAGCCTGCGCGAGCAGACCGTTGACGGTACAGTCCGGCATGGCGTTTTTATGCTTTGAGGATATTTCTCCTGTTTTTTCATCGATCCACGAATAGGCCTTGATCAGGCCGATACAATCGAAAGCGGGCCTGCCTCCGTATCTTGCATAAATCCAGCCGAGTTCGGAGCCGGAAAGTTCAGCTCTCTGATTTCCGGCAAACCAGCTTGCCTGCCGGCGCAGGAATTCCGGCGTTACCCTCTGCCCCACCGCGCCGAATACGTAGGCCGATCGGCAATCCAGAGCATTCCACGCAAAATTGGCAAGCCCGATGTTCGTCTTGACCCCGCTGTGCGGCTCAAGATTCCGCGTCAATTCCCGGTTATCGGCCTTTTCGGAATTCCTCTGAATAAAAAGAATGCAACACAGCGCTGCAGCCATAAATACGAGCAGCCAAAAGGTATCGGGCTTTTTCCTCTTCTTTTTTGCGCCGCCTGGCCGTGACACAGCCACCTTCATTTTTTCACCCGCTTTCCCGGTTTTCCTGTGTAACCGGACACCGTCATAAGTTATACGCGCCGGGCAGCTTTGTTAGAATGCGGCAAAATAAAAATACCGCCGGTTTCCCGGCGGCAGGCTGCATAGATTATGCTAAAAATTTGATCTCTTTGTCATCTGCACATCTCCCTTTGACAAGGGGGACAGGGAAAAGCGCGGCTGCCCCGCCTTCTTGACAGAAAATGATTCCTGATGGACAAATTCCAAAGTAACGGGGATGCGGAACCTCTCAGACAGCATATTATGAAACTATGTATTTTGAGCGGCAGCTTGATAAGCTGCCGCGGCAGTTTTTGCACCGCGGCCCAAAATTTCATTTGCCGCAAAGGTAAGGGCAAACAGGAGAATCAGAATCGGAAACAGCAGCTCCAGCCCGAAACGGGAAATCAGCATGCCGGTTCCCGACGATATCATCGAACCTCCAAGGCAGGCCGCGCCCACCTGGTAACCGATCAGCCGGTCGCTCACCTGTTTTTTAAACCGAATCGGCGTTTCGTACATCAGGCACGGGAATACCGAGGCAAGCCCCAGACCGACCATGGCAACGCCGATCAGTTCGCCTGTGTCGTTTTTCACGGTCAGCAGGCAGATCAGCCCGGCAAGCGCAAGTGCCATATCCAGACGGATCATGCGCGTGTTCCCCACCCTGTTGACAACAAAGCCGGAGAGAAAACGTCCAATCATGATGGTTGCATAAAACAGGGAAGAGGCAATCCCCGCAAGATAAACCGGCATATGGCGGGATTCGATCAGTACGCTGTTCATCCACGCGCCCACGGAAAATTCAAGTCCGGCATACAGAAAGAACAGGAACATCGCCAGTATCTGGGCGCCCTTTGAGCTCAGCCCGATTTCGGCATTTTGAAGATGGGTCTGCTCGACTGCCCCGATATGGGACTTCTGCGTATCCCACAGGCCTTTTACCACACTGAAAAAGAGTATGGCGGCAATGGTAAGCTGAATTAAGGAAACCGTACGGTAACCCAGCCTCCACTGGTTTCCCTGCATCAGGGCCCTCGTCATGATCAGCGGCCCCACGGAAGCACCCACGCCCCAGAAGCAGTGGAGCCAGTTCATATGGCGTGAGGTATAGTGTTCGGCAACATACAGGTTCAGTCCTGAATCCACAGCCCCCTGCCCCAATCCGAGCGGCACGGTGAAAAGCAGAATCCAGAGAAAGTTTCCGGAAAAGGAGTACCCAAGCAGCGCGGAACCGGTTAGAAACGCGCTGAAAAACGTTACGCGGCCGGTGCCGAACCTTGCGATGATATGACCGCTTGAAAAGCTTGAGATTGCGGACATGCAGAGCAGCAGCGTTGTGATAATGCCGAGGTTCCCCAAAGGCAGGCCAAAGGCGCTCCGCACAGCCGGCCAGGACACCCCGGTGATTCCGTCCGGGAATCCCAGACTGACAAACGCAAGAAAAATAATGACGATAAGAACAATGTTTTTTTCCGGTTTTTTCAATGTAATCCTCCTCACAGAAACGCGCTTTTGTTGAATACTTTTAAAAGTTTATAATATAACTATATTCTTCCGTTTTTCTTTTGTCAACTGAAAAGTCATAATTTTGTCCGCACTTTTCCCTTTTTTAAGGAAACCAGCATGGAAAGCAGCGCCACACCTGCCGCAGTGAGAAACGTAAAATGAAGCGCGTAGAGAAAAGAAGCCTGCTGCAGCTCCGCGGCCTTTAACCCCTGCGCGCCGTAAAGGAGGCCCGCCCGGTTATAATTCAGGGAAAACAAAGCGCCGGAAACCGCAACGCCCAGAACCATGCCGGTGTTGCGCATCGTCGCCAGTACCCCCGACGCCGTACCCCGGTACTCTGCGGGCACACTGCCCATCACCGCGCTGTTATTGGGGGTCTGGAACATTCCGGAGCCCAGACCGGCCAACGCCATTGCAGTGACAATATACCAGACCGGCGTATCGGCTTTCAGATAGCTGAGCATCACCAGGCCGCCGGCCATGACCGCCATCCCGCCGGAGCACAGGTAGCGGCTGTCGTAGCGGTCGGAGGCGATGCCGCTGACCGGCGCAATCAGCAGGGTTGCCAGCGGCATCGGCATATACAGCATTCCGGCCGTTGCCGGGGAAAACAGCCGCAGCCTTTCAAGATAAAACGGCGCGAGGAATATCATAATATTCTGCGCCATAAAATTAAATACGGCGGCAAAATTTCCGGCGGCAAACACCCGGCTTTTGAAAAGCGCAATGTTCAAAATCGGCTGCTCCACCTTTTTTTCATAGAAGACGAAGCCAATCCCGGCCAGTATCCCGGCGGCAAGCATCCCGTAAAAAAGAACCGGGTTCAGGTTTTCCTTTCCCAGTAAGTCGAGCGGCGTAAGAATCAGAATCAGGGCGGCAAAAATCATTACGCTGCCGAGGATGTCAAACCGCCCGGAAACCTTTTTATCATCCTTCGGAATATTTCTTGCCGCTAAAAAAGTACCGACCAGACCGATGGGCACATTGATGAAAAAGATACTCTGCCAGCCTGCCAGTTCAGCGAGAATTCCGCCCAGAACCGGCCCGCTGCAAAGTGCCACCGCCACCGCCACGGCTGTTACACTGAGCGCTCTCCCCCGCACATTTTCCGGGACGGCGTCGGTGATAATGGCGGGGCCGGCGGAAAACATCATTCCCGCGCCCAGCGCCTGCAATACACGGAAAGCGATCAGCATAAGAATGCTTGCGGAAAGGCCGCACAACAGGGAGCCTGCGGTAAAGACGGCAAAACCGGCTATATAAATTCTTCTGTGGCCGTATAGGTCGGACAGCCGGCCAAAGGTGAGGAGCAGGCTGCTGATCACCAGAAGATAAGCGATGACGACCCATCCCGCCGCGGAAAGCGATACGCCATAGCTTGACTGGATGACCGGAAGCACAACATTGACCACGCTTGAATCCAGCGCAGACATAAAGGTCCCCACCGCTACGGTCAGCACCGCCGCACGCGTTCTGTTTTGTTTTTGCATTGCGCTATCACTTTCCCAAAATAATATATCATTATTATAGCCAGCCGCAGCGGTTATAACCGAATGTGCAGCTTGAAAAGAAGTCCGCTGATCTTTCCCGGTCAGATTCCGATATGGATATTTGTTGCATTGAATTTTTCATTCTTCGCAAAAGCGCAGATTAATATAATAAGCTTATTATTGACCGTACTTTTTCTTTTTCCTTTTTTTGATAAAAATATTAATTTTATTTCATTTATTTTCCAAACAGTATGAAATCGCAGAAGAAAATGTTGGAGGATTGTTCAATTATAAGACGGCGATTTTGTACATTTCCGGCAAAACGATGAATTTTAACAGACTGTGAACAACGGGGATTGACTTTTCATACATTTCGTGTATGATGATTTTAAAGAAACGGATAGAAACCGGGCAAACCGAATATCCTGATTTCTATTTCAAATTGTTTCTTGTAAAGGGGGACTGAGGTTATAAAGAAAGTCGAAATGGTTATCCGGCCGGAGAAGCTTGAAGAAGTGAAGGAAATCCTGAACGAACTTGAGATTTACGGTATGACAGTGAGCATGGTTTCGGGCTGCGGACACCAAAAAGGCAGAAAAAGCATGTACCGCGGAACCGAATGCGAGATTAACCTCCTTCCCAAAGTCAAAATTGAGACGGTGGTTCACGACGCAGTCATCTCCGACTTAATCGCCAGGATTACCGAACGGATCAAGACCGGCGAAGTCGGCGACGGAAAGATTTTCGTCTTTGATGTTGAACAGGCTGTGAGAATCCGCACAGGAGAGAGTGGTGACAATGCAATCTAAAAGCAATGTGCCAGTTGAGTTCAAAAAGAAAATTGTGATTTTTATTCTATTTGTTTTTGCCGCCGCGATTTGTGTTTCCGGCGCTGCGCTTGCAGCATACAGTTTCCTGAACAATGTGAGTTTTCAGGTGCTCGGTTCGCAGATCCCCGGAATCATCTTTGGAGTTGTCATTCTGTTTTTAGGGGTTCGTTATTTAATGTCCCTGATGAAGCTGAAAGAGGAAGTTTTCAAACCCACATCCCGATTCTCCTGGGATAACTTCAAAAAAGCCAAAAGTGCAAAAAGCAAGTAATGATATATGAGAAGGCAAAGGCGCCGGAGTCAGTCAAAAGACTGTTCCGCGCCTTTTTTATTTCTCATACTGTTTCCCATCAAAAAGGATAGCAGTATCACACCTTTAGGGTTTAAAAATCATAATATGATATGAATGAACGGGCAACGGTGCCGGTTCCGATGAATTTCGGAACCGGCATTTCATTTTATAACAACATTCTGAATAGGAGATGGAAACAATGAAAAAAATCGAAATGATCATCCGGCCGGAAAAGCTTGAAGATGTGAAGGAAATTCTGAACCAGCTGGATATCCACGGCATGACCACCACCATGGTTTCCGGATGCGGAAACCAGAAAGGCCGCAAGAAGGTCTACCGTGGTACCGAATTCAGCATAAACCTCCTTCCAAAAATCAAGGTGGAGACCGTTGTTCTTGACGAAATGGTCGCTCCACTCATTGCAAAGATCACCGAAACCATCAAGACCGGAGAGGTCGGCGACGGCAAAATCTTTGTTTACAATGTGGAGCAGGCGGTCAAAATCCGTACCGGCGAAAGCGGCGAAAGTGCGCTGTAATCCACATAAGGCTTACGCTTTTATAAAACATTAAGTTAGGGGATATTGATATGAAAAAATTATGGAAGATACTCGGCTTAGCTTCCCTCATCGCAGTCGCCGTGATGCTGCTGTCTACCTCGGTATTTGCGGCAAGCACCGGCGCTGACCCGACCGGTGCTTCCTACGCGGTGGCGACCGGCTCTGAAACCGTAAAGGACGTTGCGGTCGCGGCGAACAAAGCGCAGCTCAGCGCAAACTATGTATGGGTTATGATTACCGGATTCATGGTATTCTTCTTCCAGTGCGGCTTTGCAATGGTTGAAACCGGCTTCTGCCGCGGAAAGAATGCCGCGCACACCATGACTATGAACTTTATGGTATTCCTCGTCGGCGCAGTCGGTTACTTCCTCATGGGCTTTGCCCTCCAGTTCGGCGGTTCCGGCGGCGCGGCCGGTCTTGGAAGCGGCGGCTCGGTTCTGAACGGCATGCTGTCCATACCGGGGCTCGGCGGAATTATGGGCTATAAAGGCTTCTTCTTACAGTCCGGCGGTACATATGACGCCGGAATCTATGCCCTCTTCTTCTTCCAGATGGTGTTCATGGATACGACCGTCACCATTCCGACCGGCGCTATGGCAGAGCGCGTAAAGTATTCCGCGGTTGTAATTTCCTCCTTCTTCGTATCGATGATTTACTATCCGCTGTTCGGCAACTGGATGTGGGGCGGCGGCTGGCTCTCCACCATGGGCAAGAACTTCGGCCTCGGCCACGGCGGCGTTGACTTTGCGGGTTCCGCGGTTGTACACTGCATGGGCGGTATGATGGCTCTTGCCGGAGCGATCGTGCTCGGGCCGAGAATCGGCAAATTCAAGAAAGACGGCACGGCAAGAGCTTTCCCCGGCCATGATATCCCAATGGCCATCATCGGCACAATCGTCCTGTTCTTCTGCTGGTTCTCCTTCAACGCAGGCTCCACCCTCAACGCGGGGGACTTCCGTCTTGCCGTTGTTGCCACAAACACCATGATTGCCGGCGCAATCGGCGGTCTGGTAGCGATGTTCTATATGTGGATCAAATACGGCAAACCGGATCCTTCCATGACCGCGAACGGCGCTCTTGCCGGATTGGTCGCAATTAC
>DATAML010000072.1:0-1939 GCA_036260545.1 Caproiciproducens sp. | reverse complement strand
CCCTTTCGGGGATCCATATGTATTTGTAGGAAAGACCGACGAGGAGCTGTCGCTGGTTTGCAGCACGCCGTCCGTGCCGAAAACCTGCACCGTCCGCGAGGATGGCTGGAAGGCTTTCCGCGTAGTCGGCAGTATGGAGTTCTCCCTCGTTGGGATTCTGTCCAAAATAACGGCGGTGCTGGCGGAAAGCCAGATCAGCGTATTTGCGGTATCCACCTTTAACACTGATTATATTCTGGTAAAGGCGGAGCAGCTTGGCCGCGCGGTTCAGGCGCTGGAAGACAGCGGATATACGTTTGCAGGGGATAACTGAACATCTTAATGCTTCGGGGGTGTTGAAAACTAGGAACCGCCAAAAGTTTCATATAATAAAAAAGCCATTGACTCTTTAACGAATCAATGGTATAGTCTAATTTGATATTTACATTTTGTAATTATCTATATTATTACATATGAGGATGGATAAAGATTTATGAAAAGCAAAGTACAAGATGTTTCAGTTAGCTATGAGGTTATCGGTCAGGGGAAACCGATAGTTATGATTCACGGTTACTTTGTTGACCACAGAATGATGACCGGCTGTATGGAGCCGGTTTTTCAGAATAAAAACAACTATAAGAGAATTTATTTTGACCTGCCCGGAATGGGGGATTCAGACAGCTCGGATTGGATTACCAATGCGGACAGGATGCTTGAAATAGTGATTGGCCTGATTGATAGGTTAATACCAAATCAGAATTTCTTGCTTGCCGGTTACTCCTATGGAGGCTATTTAGCGAGAGGTATTGTTTGTAAGATGCCCCAGCGTGTGGACGGCCTTGCGTTGCTATGCCCGGTAATCCGACCGAATTTTAGCGAGCGAGATGTACCGGAACATATAGTTTTGGAAAAAGACAGCCGGTTGCTGGCGAAGCTTAGTGCTGAAAAAGCGAAGGAATTCAATGAAGACTTCGTTGTCCAAAATGAGCGAACATACGAAAGGTATCAGGAAGAGATTTTATCGGGGATTGAAATCGGGAACAATGAATTTTTGCGGACTTTCCAGAAAACCGGATACGCGTTTTCATTCCCTGTGGATAAACTGGCTGAAAAATTTGAAAAGCCTGCTCTGATTCTTGTGGGCAGGCAAGATAGCTGTGTAGGTTATCGGGATGCCTGGGACATATTAGAGAATTACACAAGAGCAACATTTGCAGCATTGGATTATGCCGGACATAATTTGCAGATTGAGCAGCAGGAATTATTTGAATCTATGATAAACGAGTGGCTTGCTAGGACAAGCAGGGCATAACTTTTCACCCGGAGGAAAAAGCAATCACAGCTGGAAATTTTATAGGAAATAAAAAAGCCATTGACTCTGAAACGAATCAATGGTATAGTTAAATTTGGAATATATGCATATTGTTATATCAATATTTTTACATATATACCATAACACAAAATGAACCGTTTGTCAAGGGGAAAGATAAAAATTTTTTCAGTAAAGAGGATGATTGCTTTGATTGACGCACAGCTGGCTGTATTTTCCCTCAATGCGCTCTCTGAGCAGAGAACGGAAACCGAAATCACCGCCTTGAATCAAAAGACGGAACAGTACGGCCTTACCCTTACGCCGCAGGACGCGAAAGCCCTGATTCAAACGCGGAGCGAGGAGCTCAGCGCAAACGGGCGGGTGGAGGTCGGCAGCGAAACCATCACGAAGATTATCGAAGCGTTCTGCGACTCTTCCTTTATCGACCCGCGCAATTATGTTGAAACCATGCAGGAACTGCTCAGAATTTTTTATTACGCCAAGAATGATACGCTGGACCGTATTTCCGACAACGACCTGATCGCCTATATGAAGGACAGCTTTGAAAACCGCTGCATGGGCTCGCTGGAGCTTTTAAAGGGCCGGGAGCTGGAAAAGCTCGCCGAGCAGCTTGACTGCAGGGGAGAA
>DATAML010000069.1:0-8172 GCA_036260545.1 Caproiciproducens sp. | reverse complement strand
AAACAGCACTTTTACCTTATGGACACCCTGTGCGTATCGGGCGGTCTCGGGCTGCTGCTGCATTATATGGTCAGTCTGAGAGACGAAGGCAAGAGTTTTGACGAGACGGTTGAATGGGCGGAGGCTAATAAGCTTAAAATTATGCACTGGTTTACAGTGGACGACCTCAACTACCTCAAACGGGGCGGGCGCGTTTCGAACGCGGCTGCAATGGTGGGTTCGCTCCTTTCCATTAAGCCCGTCCTCTATGTGTCGGACGACGGAAAACTCGTTGTCGCCACAAAGATTCGCGGCAGGAGGGCCGCTCTGCTTGATATACTTGACCGGATGAAAAAGGATTTCACCGAACCGGCCGGTAAGGAGGTATTCATAAACCACGCCGATTGCCTGGAGGATGCGGAATTCATGCGGGACAAGGTGCTTGAGACCTTTCCTGCCGTGTCGAAGGTAACGATTCGAAACCTCGGCGTTGTGATCGGCGCACACTGCGGGCCGGGACTTTTTGCTATATTCTATCTTGGAAACAAGCGTTACGCATAGAACGGGAATAAAAATTCCGGAGGAAGTCCGGCGGATGAATAAACTCAAAAGGGACGCGCACCCGGAAATCCGGATGCACGTCCCTTTTTTCTTATTTACAGTCCGCCATTGCTTTTCTGGTTCCTTCGGTAGTCGAGATAATCCTGCAGGATAATGGTCGCCGCGACCGCGTCAATCACCGCTTTGCGCTTTTTCCCGCGCGTGTCGGTCGTATTGAGGTATCCGTGCGCCGTTATGGTGGTACCGCGCTCATCCCGCATAACCACCGGCACGCTGACCAGCTTTTGCAGGTTTTCCGCAAAGGCGCGGGCATTCTGCGCGCTCTCCCCCTCGCTGCCGTCCATATTGCGCGGCAGGCCGACAACGATGCACCCCGCAGCCCTTTCCTCGGCCTCATTGGCGACCGTCTGTACAAGGCGCTCCATGTTATATTCGCTGATAACTCCCGCGGGGGAAGCCAGCAGTTCGCTTTCATCACATATGGCAAGGCCCGTACGGACCTTGCCCAAATCCACGGCAAGTATTTTCATCGTATTCCTCCGCAGCGCTTATTCCTGAGGCAGCCACCAGGTTTGGTGCATAAAAATCGAGGTTTCCGGCGTAAGATGAGAAGCGTCGTTTATCATAACCACATTGCTGTGCAGCTGTTCGTCAAAATCGATCTGGCTGATGGCGGTATTATCGCACCAGCCGACCTGATTGATCTGTTCAATGGGCTTATTCAGGGCACGGCACAGGAAATTGCGGATCGCGCAGCCGTGGGAGGTCACGCATACGGTCTTTCCCTGATTCTTCCTTACAATATCGGTCACGCATTCCCACATCCGGTTATAAACCTCGCGCATGGTTTCTCCGCCGCTCGGGGTAAAATCATACGGCCTTTTGTTCCATACTTCTATTTCCTCCGGGTAGATGGAAGGGAGTTCATCCCAGGATACACCCTCCCAGTCGCCGCCGTTAATCTCTTTAAGGCGCGGGTCAATCTGAATACCCAGCCCGTGGTACCGGTTGATCGCCTCGGCGGTTTTATAGGCGCGCCTGAGCGGGCTGGAATAGATCGCGTCGATCGGCATATTGCGGCACCGGATGCCCAGCAGGTCAAGCTGGATTTCTCCTCTTCCGCTGATATCGCAGTCGGAATGTCCCTGAAAGACCCCGTCCGTATTGCCCTGCGCTTCGCAGTGGCGCACTAAAATTATTCTTGTCATAGCATTTTCCTCAGGTTGTTGATAAAGTCGCGCAGCCGCAAATATCAGTCACATCCAGCAAGTATGCTCCCTCATTTGCCGCCTGCTCTCCTTTATTGCTTTATTCATTATTCAAAATTAATTACCAAACCTGTACTTTTCCCGTAAGCTCCGTAACGGAAGCGATTTTATTCTGATCCAAATAATGGTTCAGGCCGTCCAGTATTTTTACCGGTGCATATGGGTCGGTAAACAGTACCGTACCGATCTGCAGTGCGGAAGCGCCCGCGAGCATCAGCTCCACGGCGTCCTCCCACTTGGAGACACCGCCCATGCCCACAATCGGAATTTTTACCCGCTGCGCCGCCTGCCACACCATCCTTACCGCCACGGGCAGAAGCGCCGGGCCGGAAAGACCGCCGGTATTGTTGCGGATGATCTGGCGGCGGGAGCGGATATCGATGCGCATACCGGTGAGGGTGTTGATCATGGAAAGCGCGTCCGCGCCCGCGGCTTCGGCTGCCGCGGCAATCTCCGCGATATCGCTGACATTCGGGGAAAGCTTGACCACCAGCGGCTTTTTGCAGTATTTTCGCACCGCGGCGGTAATGTTCTCCACGCCCTCGCAGCTTGTTCCGAACTGCACCCCGCCCTGCTTCACGTTCGGGCAGGAAATGTTGAGCTCGATCATATCGACGTCGGAATCGGAAAGCTTTTCCGCCATCCGGCAGTAATCCTCCGGCGTGTTTCCCGCGATATTCGCGATGATGACTGTTCCCTGCTCCCTGAGCCAGGGAAGGTCGTGTTCGATAAAGTAATCCACGCCGGGGTTCTGAAGACCCACCGCATTCAGCATACCACCCGGTGTTTCCGCAATGCGCGGGGGCGGGTTGCCCGGCCGTTCGGCAAGCGTGATGCCCTTGCAGGAGATACCGCCCAGCGTGCTGAGCGGGTAAAACTCCTGGAATTCATGTCCGAAGCCGAAGGTTCCCGAAGCGGCAATCAGCGGATTGCTGAAATCCACTCCGGCTATGTTTACATGTAAATCCGCCATGATTCAGACCTGCCTTATCCTTTTTATTTCAAGCTGGGCGAACAGGGACTGGCTTGCCCCTTTTACCAGACTACTTTCTGATAATCGAATACCGGGCCGTCCTTGCAGACATGGCCGTAGTATTCTTCCCCGTTTTCCCGGCGCAGCTTTACGGCGCAGCCAAGGCACGCGCCGATTCCGCAGGCCATGCGCTCCTCCAGGGAAATCTGGCATGGAACGCCGCGTTCCCGCGCGATTTTGCTCACCGCTTTCAGCATGGGGGAAGGCCCGCACGCAAAAACCGCGTCGAATTCCAGGTCTGCCATGCAGTCCGTAACGAGTCCGTGATGTCCCGCGGAGCCGTCGTCGGTCGCTAGGATTACCCGATTGCCGTTTTTCTGGAAATCCTCCAGAAGAATCGCGGACTGCTGATTCCGGAAGCCGACGATCGCTGTGGCGTTGCCTCCGAATGCCTTTGCCGCCTCCAAAAGCGGCGGAACGCCGATTCCGCCACCCACAAACACCGCTTTACACGCAGTATCGCCGAGTGCAAAGCCGCTTCCAAGCGGCGCCAAAATATCCAGCGTTTTCGCCGGGCTCCATGCCGGCAAGCTGCGCCGTGCCTTCGCCCCGAATCTGGAACACAAACCGCAGCGTTTCCGCCGCGCGGTCGATTCCGCAAATGGAAATCGGACGGCGCAGCGTCCTGCCGGGCACATAAATCTGGGCAAACTGTCCGGGCCTTGCAGCCTGCGCAATTTTGCCCGCATCCACGGTAAAATCAAAGATATCGTTCGTCAGCTGCTTTTTCCCGACGATTTTGCAGAGCATAACGTCATATTTCATGATATTTCGTCCTTTTTATACAGACAGTAAAAAATATCTGCTCATTTCAGTTCAATTTTTCCGATTTCGTCCACAATTTCATCACGCATCCGGAGCGCTTCCTGCGCCGCCGCTTTTGCGTAATCCTGCTCGGCGGCTCCCGTTTTCTGCCACGCGCACAGGATGGAGCGTGAAGCGTTGACCACCGCGCCGAGGCCGTTGGAATCAAACGCGGGGGCAACATCCTTTGCGGCGCCGCCCTGTGCGCCGTAACCCTGGCACAAGGAAGAAGGTATGAAGCAGCTTGGCACGCAACTCCGCAAGCTGCTCCGGGGATGTAGCGCCGACCACAGCGCCCACGCCGGAATATCCGTATCTTGCCGGCAGGCTTTCGCCCCATTTTTCACAGAGGGTTCCCACCGTGCCGTACAGCGTATTGCCGTCGTCAAGATTTCGGTCCTGCAGCTCGCCGGAGGAAGGATTGGAGGTCTTGACCAGAACGAAGATACCCTTGTCCTCTTCTTTGCAGATATCCAGAAGCGGATTGATCCCGTCCGAACCGAGATAGGGATTGACCGTGAGCGCGTCGCCGCCGAAAGGCGCGAACTGTTTGCTGCCTACGGTAACTTTACCGAGGTGCGCCGCCGCGTAAGCCTGCATGGTGGTGCCAATGTCGTTGCGCTTGCCGTCGGTAATGACGAACATTCCCTTTTTTCTTGCGTAGCTGACTGTATCGTACAATGCCTTTACACCCGGCCAGCCATACATCTCATAATAGGCGCATTGCGGCTTCACTGCCGGGACAATCCCGCACAGCGCATCAATCAGGCCTCGGTTGAATTCCAGCAGGGCGGCTGCCGCGCCTTCCAGCGTTTCGCCATACTGCGTAAAGGCTTTCTCCTTTATGCTGCTCGGAATGTAATCCAGCTTGGGGTCCAGTCCCGCCACCGTGGGATTCTGCAGTTTTACGATGCCTTCGATCAGTCTATTAAGTGCCATTCTCTTTCCTCCGTTAAGTTCAGGCTATCGATAAAGTCGTACAACCGCGAAATTGTGGTACAATTTTGCTTGCTGCGTTGGCTGCACCTGCAAATTTCGGTCACATACAGGGAGTATGCTCCCTCGTTTGCAGGTTTGCCGCCTTGCCTTGTGCGATTTCTCGACGCCTGAATGTTTTAACCCTTTTGTGAAAAGGGGATTATCAATCTTTAAAAACGATTTTGCCGCGGCAAACGGTGATTTTTACTTTTCCGGTCAGCTCTTTCCCTTTGAACACTGCGTTCCGGCTTTTCCCGTGTAGCTTCATGGGGTCGACCGTCCAGCGTTCATTAAGGGCAAACAGCACCAGATCGGCGGGAGCACCCGGGACAAGCGTACCCGCGGGAATTCCCAGCAGCCGTGCCGGAGCGGTGCTCATCAGCCGGATGAACTTGCTGAGCGTAAGATAACCGGGTTTTACCAAATAGGTGATGCCCGCGGCAAGGCTGGTTTCCATCCCGATGCTGCCGTTCGGCGCGGCAAGGAAATCGGATTTTTCCTCTGCCGTGTGCGGCGCGTGGTCGGTCGCGATGGCATCGATGGTTCCATCGCAGAGACCCTCTATTACCGCCAGCCGGTCTTCCTCCGTGCGGAGCGGCGGGCTCATGCGGTAATCGGCATCGCGGTTGAGCAGCTCGTCCTCCGTAAGGGCAAAATAATGCGGCGCAGTTTCCGCCGTGACCCGCAAGCCCCTTCGTTTCGCGTCACGAATGAACGCGACCGAGGTTTTTGTGCTGACATGGCAGATATGCACCGGCACATCATAGGCCGCCGCAAGCGCGATTTCCCGCGCGGTGCCGCAGTCCTCGGCGGCGGCGGGAACCCCTTTTACGCCGAGTTTTTCTGAAACGACGCCCTCATTTAGTTTGCCCCCCGCGCTCAGATATAAATCCTCGCAATGCGAAACAATACGCAGCGGAAGCTGCGGTGCAAGCTGCATCGCGCGCGCCATCAGCGCCGAATCCGTCACGGGGCGGCCATCGTCGCTCAGTGCGATTGCTCCGGCTGCTTTCAGCTCGCCGAAATTGCAGAGCTCCCCGCTTTTCAGTCCCTTTGTAATCGCCCCGGCAACATAGACGCGGGCATCCGCGGTACGGGCTTTTTCCAGTATATACGATACGGTCTGCGCACTGTCCGTTACCGGGCTGGTGTTCGGCATACACAGAAGGCTGGTCACCCCTCCGGCGGCGGCAGCCCTGCATCCGGAAAGGATGTCCTCCTTCCCGGTGAAGCCGGGGTCGCGCAGATGGACGTGCATATCCACCAGGCCGGGCGCGGCAACCAGCCCCGCCGCGTCGACCTCCTGTACTCCGCCGCAGCGAAGCTGCCCGCCGACCTCTTTTATTCTGCCCTCCTGGAGCAAAATATCACCCGTTCCGTCGCGGCTGTTTGCCGAGTCGATGATTCTTGCATTTTTTATCAGAAGCCCGTCCATGCCTACCTCCGAACATTATTTTGACTATTATACTATATTTCAGTCCGATAGTAAATTACGGAGCGATCATAAATTTTGTCAGAGCCAGCAGTTCCCGCGCCCAGCAGGCTGAAAAAATATACCAGGGCGTTGCGGCGCAGACGGCATAAGGCTTCATGCCCAGGCTTTGGGCGATGCGCCCTGCCCGATACTGGTGGTATTCGTCGGTCACGATGGCAATATCTTCGCTCCAGCTGTTTTCCCGTATGACCGCGAGGGAATATTCAAGGTTTTCCTTTGTAGTTTTTGAACGGTCCTCCATGACAATACGCGATGAATCGATCCCCAGCTTTGTCAGATACTCCTTCATGACGGATGCCTCCGCTGCCAGTTCGCCCGCCCCTTTTCCGCCGCTCACGATACATTTGGCCTGCGGGTTTGCTTTAAGATAATCGGCGGCGGTCTCAAGGCGCACCCTCAGGTCGGCGCTTGGAACTGTTCCGTCCACCTTGCTGCCGAGCACAATTACGGTTGCGTGTTCGGGCGGTGCGGAATTCATGGCGGAAACCATAAGGCAGGACAGGAACCCGGCCCACGCAATACCTGCAAGGAAAAGGGCAGTCAACACCCTCCATGCGATTTTCCACGGTTTGAAACGGCTGCACAGTTTGCTGATTGCCGGATAAATTAGGGCGGCAGTCAGAACCAGCGCACAGACGGTCACGCCGGACAGATTCCCGATATTGTGCACATTCCAGTGAAACGGGATACAGAACCATACAAAACCCGCCGCTGCGGGCACGGCGGCTGAAATCCTTAAGACAGTATTTCTTTTCATAAAATCACCCCAAGGGAATTATAGCACAAAACGGCTCCCAATCAAACCGATTGGGAACCAGACTGATGACAGAATCATGTAACCGCAAAATAGCAGTACAATTTTGCTTCCTTTGCTGGCTGCAGCCTTAGGGGGCTGTCATCACGCATATTTTATATTTTCTTCTCTGCCGGCCGGTGTCACAACCGGGGAAACGGATTGGAGGATACTGTCTGCTTCCACAGGATTTTCAGGCAAATCTTCTTTGAACCGGAACTGTCCGAGCAGGTCGTTCATGATTTTCGCCTGACTGCTCAACTCTTCGCTTGCCGCCGCGCTCTGCTGCGCCGTGGCGGAATTGGTCTGGATGACGGCGGAAATCTGCTGCAGTCCGCTCGTAATCTGATGAACGGAACCGGCCTGTTCACTGGAAGCCTTTGAAATCTGCTCAACCAGCTTTGCGGACTGTTCTGTGCTGTCCGCAACGGACAGCAGCGAATTTGCGGTTTCGTCCGCGATTGTGCTGCCGGCTTTTACCGTGCGGATGGATTGCTCGATGAGCTGCGCTGTGCTTTTCGCCGCGTCCGCGCTCCGGGTTGCAAGGCTTCGCACCTCCCCTGCAACCACTGCGAAGCCCCTTCCCGCTTCTCCGGCGCGCGCGGCTTCCACGGAAGCGTTCAGCGCCAGAATGTTCGTCTGGAACGCGATATCGTCTATGGTCTTGATGATCTTGCTGATCTGCTCGGAAGATTGGGTAATATCCGCCATCGCCCGCGTCATGCGCTCCATCCGGTCTTTTCCCGTTTCCACCTTTTCAGCGGCCTCATGCGAGATTCGGCTCGCCTCTGCGGCATTCTCCGCGTTTTTCTTTACATGGGCGGAAATCCCGTTTACCGACTGCGAGAGCGTTTCGATTGCGTTCGCCTGTTCTGCCGCGCCCTGCGCCAGCACCTGAGCACCGTTTGAAACCTGAACCGAACCGACGGCAACCTGCCCGGCGGCCTTGCCTACATTGCAAAGCGTCCGGCTGAGCGAGTACTCTATTTTATGGATGGAATCCCTAATCGGTTTCATATCGCCCGCGTATTCCATGTCGATATCGTGCTGAAAATCGCCCTCCGACATCAGTCCCAAATGGTTTGTGATGTCGTCAACCGCGGCATGCAGCATTGTAACAGTTCTGTCCGCCGCCTGCGCAAGAACGGCCGTTTCATCGTGAGTTCTTACCGCGGGCACCGGCGTGTGCAGATCGCCCTGCGAAAGCAGGCTCAGCCGTTCTGTAACAATTCCAAGCGGCTTTGTAATGGACCTTGCAAGC
>DATAML010000059.1:0-4035 GCA_036260545.1 Caproiciproducens sp. | reverse complement strand
TTTTTCTCGTTGATTTTCTTCATTTCCTCCAAACCGCCCACGGTATTTTTCAGCCAGTCCAGAACCAGCATGCAGATATAGATCGTGTAGCACGGCGGTGTATTGAACATGGAGCCGTTTTCCGAGTGCGTCTGATAGTTGAACATGGTGGGCGTGATATCCATCGCGTGGCCGATCAAATCCTCACGGATGATTACCACGGTCAGGCCGGCCGGAGCCATGTTTTTCTGTGCGCCCGCGTAAAGCACGCCAAATTTGCTCACATCGATCGGCTCGCTTAAAATGCAGGAGGAAATATCGGCGATCAGCGGCACGCTGCCGGTTTCCGGCAGCGTGTGGTACTTTGTGCCGTAGATGGTATTGTTCATGCAGATGTGGAAATAATCCGCGTCCTTCGTAAAGGTGGAAGGATCCAGCTCCGGAATGTAGCTGAACGTTTTATCCTTTGAGGATGCCACGACGTTGGCATCGCCGTAACGCGCAGCCTCTTTATAGGCTTTTGTGGCCCACTGGCCGGTCAGAACAAAATCAGCCTTGTTGCTGCCGGTCATCAGGTTCATGGGGATCATAGCGAATTGGGAGGAAGCACCGCCCTGCAGGAAAAGAACCTTGTAATTGTCCGGAATACTCATGACTTCACGAAGTAAACTTTCTGCAGATCCAATGATTCCCTCGTAGATTTTAGATCGATGGGACATTTCCATTACGGACTGACCACTGCCCTGGTAATCGAGCATTTCATCTGCTGCGCGGCGCAGTACTGGCTCAGGCAGCATCGAGGGGCCTGCGGAAAAGTTATAAACGCGTTTCATTAAGTGCAACCTCCAAATTTAAATTATTCAGAACAAATGAGTACATAGATTGATTATATCGCTTTAACTTATTAAAGTCAATGACCTTCATGGACTAAAATTGTCCGCTTTTCCCTGTCGCTTTTTGTTGGATATCATTATATTTTCAAGAAATAAAATCAGAAAGTCAAGCATATACATAGTAACAGGAAATCCGGGAAGCCGCCGCGCGGGATTGGGCGTGTGACCGCCCGGTATGCCGGAGGGTAAGGGTACCGGTATGAAGCAAAAGAGGATAAGCCCTGCGACCGCTTTTCCTCCGGATTTTCCGCAGCCGCCCGCGGGCTGTCCGCGTAAGGGATTGCCAAGCAATTTTGCCGCTTTTCGCGGACGAACCTGCAAATTTAAGCCGCAGACAGGGAGTGTGCTCCCTCATTAACAGATTTGCCGCCTTGCCCTGCACAGTTCTCGGCGCCAGAATTTTTGACCTGCTAAATTAACATAAAGCATATTGTTATGATTTTAACAAATGTCTATTTAAAAATAATAACGAGGAGGAAAAAGGATGCAAAAACGTATCAGCAGTCTGCCTTTTTCAGGCATGCCCGAACAGGCGGAAAAGCTCGATGAAATCATCAAAAGGCACAGAGGGGAAAAAGGCGCGATACTGCCGGTTCTACAGGAAGCACAGGAGGTCTGCGGATATCTCCCTGAGGAGGTACAAACCAGAATCGCGGAAGGTCTGGACGTTCCACTTGAGGAAGTATTTGGCGTTTCCACTTTTTATTCCCAGTTTTCCCTGACTCCTAAAGGGAAATACAACATTTCCGTTTGCCTTGGAACGGCCTGCTACGTAAAAGGCGCCGGGGCGGTATTGGAGAAGTTTACTGCCGTTTTGGGGATACAGCCGGAGGAGTGTACGCCAGACGGCAAATTCTCCCTTACGGTCTGCCGCTGTCTTGGAGCCTGCGGGCTGGCTCCTGTAATCACCGTAAACGGCGATGTTTACGGCCGCATGACGCCGGACAAAGTGGAAGAGGTGCTGGAACATTACGAATAAGCTCCGCTTTTGCTTACGGAAGGCGAATGCGGCGTCAAAGAAAAAGGGGGAAATACAGATGAAGACTTTGGAAGAGCTTCAGGCGATCCGTGAAAAAGCCGGAGGCCGGGTGGCTCTGCGCCTCAACAGCGGCAATGCGGCCCGCGCAGCGGACGGGTGCCGCTGCAACGTACTGGTTTGCGGCGGTACCGGGTGCACCTCCTCAAACAGTGAGAAAATCATAAACAGGCTCAGAGAAGAGATTAAAAGGTTCGGACTGGAGCAGGAGATCAGTGTGGTGCGTACCGGCTGCTTCGGCCTCTGCGCGCTCGGTCCCATCTTAATTGTTTACCCGGAGGGCGCTTTTTACAGCCGGGTAACACCGGACGATATCCCGGAGATCGTGGAAGAACACCTTTTAAAGGGTAAAATCGTCCGGCGTCTGCTTTATCAGGAAACCATTGTGGATGAGAATACCATCCGCTCCTTGAGCCATACCCCGTTCTACGAAAAGCAGCACCGGCTTACGCTGCGGAACTGCGGTGTGATTGACCCGGAGTGCATCGACGAGTACATAGCGGTGGACGGCTACCGGGCGCTGGGCAAGGTGCTTACCGAAATGACTCCGGAGCAGGTGGTGGAAACGGTCAAGGCCTCCGGCCTGCGCGGCAGGGGCGGCGCGGGATTCCCCACCGGCCTGAAATGGAGCTTCGCGGCAAAAAATCAGGCGGATCGGAAATATGTGTGCTGCAACGCGGACGAGGGTGATCCCGGTGCGTTTATGGACCGTTCCATATTGGAAGGCGACCCGCACTGCGTGCTGGAGGCCATGGCGATCGCCGGCTACGCAATCGGTTCCGCGCAGGGATACATCTATGTGCGCGCGGAGTACCCGATTGCCGTCAGGCGCCTGCAAATTGCAATCCGTCAGGCGAGGGAATACGGACTTCTGGGAAAAAATATCTTCAATTCCGGCTTTGATTTTGATATCGATCTGCGCCTGGGGGCCGGTGCTTTCGTCTGCGGCGAAGAAACCGCACTCATGACCTCCATTGAGGGCAAACGCGGGGAACCGCGCCCGCGTCCGCCGTTCCCGGCAGTGAAGGGCCTGTTCCAGAAGCCGACTATCCTGAATAATGTGGAGACCTACGCGAACATCGCGCAGATCATTCTGAAAGGCGCTGACTGGTACGCTTCCATGGGAACGGAAAAGTCCAAGGGCACAAAGGTGTTTGCTTTGGGCGGAAAAATCAACCATACCGGCCTTGTGGAAGTCCCCATGGGTACCACCCTGCGTGAAATCGTGGAGGAAATCGGCGGCGGCGTACCGAACGGGCATACATTCAAGGCTGCGCAGACCGGAGGCCCCTCCGGCGGGTGCATTCCTGCCTCTCAGCTCGATATCCCGATCGATTACGAAAGCCTGATTTCCATCGGTGCCATGATGGGCTCCGGGGGAATGATCGTCATGGATGACGCGAACTGTATGGTGGATATCGCAAAATTTTTCCTCGAGTTTACCGTGGACGAATCCTGCGGGAAATGCACGCCGTGCCGCATCGGTACAAGGCGCCTGTTGGAAACGCTGGAAAAAATAACGTCCGGCAGGGGAACGATGGAGGATATTGACCGTCTGGAGGAGCTTTGCCGGTACCTCAAGGAGAACTCCCTCTGCGCGCTCGGCCAGACCGCACCGAACCCGGTGCTTTCCACCCTGCATTACTTCCGTGACGAGTACATAGCCCACGTTGCGGAGCACCGCTGCCCGGCGGGCGTTTGCAAGGCGCTGCTGAACTACCGGATTCAGGAGGACAAATGCCGCGGCTGCACGCTCTGCGCCCGCAACTGCCCGGTCGGGGCTATCAGCGGCACCGTAAAGAGCCCGCATAGAATCGATCTCTCAAAATGCATCAAATGCGGTACGTGCATGGAAAAATGTAAATTCAATGCCATTGTAAAAGGATAAAGGAGTGTGCCATGATGGAGAATACGGTAAATCTGAAAATAAACGGCATGCCCCTCTTGGTGCCGAACGGCTCCACGATTTTGGAGGCGGCTAGGTACGCCGGGATTGATATTCCCACACTGTGCTACCTGAAGGGAATCAATGAGATCGGTGCGTGCCGGATGTGCGTTGTCGAGGTAAAGGGGGCGCGGTCGCTGGTGGCCGCGTGCGTTTATCCGGTGAATGAGGGTATGGAGGTT
>DATAML010000058.1:0-20747 GCA_036260545.1 Caproiciproducens sp. | reverse complement strand
GCCTCCGGGCTGAACGGAAGATTCAGCGCGCTGTAGCTGCCCGCCGATAACGTATCCAAGCTGTTTTCCTCCTTTCCTTAATTACAAAGCCACGGTCGCGCAACCGGAAAATTGCCGAACCGTTTTGTTATGCTTATTCCTTTTCGCCGACTACCGCATAAACCTTGGCGGAAATACCGTTGTAAAGCTTGACCTCGCATTCGTAGGTTCCGAATGCCTTGATATCGCCGTCAAGGACGATTTTGCGCTTGTCCACGTCAACATGGTACTGCTTTTTAAGCTCCTCGGCGATTTCCTTTGAAGTTACCGAACCGAACAAACGCCCGCCCTGCCCCGCTTTGGCAAAAAGCCGGACACTTTTTCCGCTGATCTGATCTGCGGTTTTCTGCGCTGCGTCCGTCTCGCTTTTCAGCTTGAACGCTTTGGCTTCCTCGGCGTTTTTCAGCTCGTTCATCGCCTGCGCGTTTGCCTCTTTGGCAAGCTTGCGGGGAAAAAGGAAGTTGCGCGCATAGCCGTCGCTGACGTTGATCAGCTCGCCCTTTTTGCCGCTTCCCTTAATATCTTCAAGCAGTACTACCTTCATGTTGATTCCTCCGTATCTGTAATTATATATATTGTAATGACTATGATTAGTTCGCGGGCTGCTGCTCCTTGAGGATACCGGTCAGGCGCTCGCGCGCCTGCTGAACGGTTACGCCGGTAAGCTGGGCTCCCGCCATGGTAAGATGGCCGCCGCCGCCCATAGCTTCCATAATCAGCTGGACGTTCACGTCGCCCAGCGAGCGCGCGGATACGTTCACTACGTTCCCGGTCGGGAAAATTACGAAGGAAGCGTTCACGCCCTGGATGGACAGAAGCTCGTCCGCCGCCTGTGCGGAGGTGATCCGGATATCCGGAAATTCCTTTTCCGCATAGGTGATTGCGTATTCGCCCAAAATTTCCGCGCTGGACACGATCCGGTATTTCGCCTTGTAGGTTTCGATGGTATCGGAAAACATACGTTTTACCTCCACCGTGTCAGCCCCGCGCCGGCGCAGATATGCCGCCGCCTCAAAGGTGCGCACGCCGGTTTTCAGCACAAAGTTCTTGGTATCGAGCATAATGCCGGACAGAAGCGCTTCCGCCTCCGCCTGAGTGAGCATACTGTCGCCGATATACTGAATCAGCTCCGAAACCATTTCGGAAGTGGAGCTTGCATAGGGTTCATGGTAAAAAACAAGCGCGTTTTCGATATGCCGCACCATCATCCGGTGGTGGTCGATGACCACGATGCGCGGCACGGCGCTGAGCAGCTCCGGACTTTCCACAAACTCCTGGGAATGGGTATCCAGAACGATCAGCGTGGTTTTCGGGTTGACCATGGAAAGCGCGTCAAGCGGGGAAACAAACATCCTGCCCTCGTTTTCCGCTTCCATCACGCCGATCAGCGGAGCCGCCAGCGTCTGTGTTCGGTTGATTACGATGTAGGCCGGCTTTTTGAGCACTTTGGTAACCGAGCTCCACAGACCGATCGCCGCGCCGACACTGTCCAGATCGGAATATTTATGCCCCATAATCAGGACGTTTTCGCTGCCTTTGATATGGTCGGAAAGTGTTGCGGCGATCACGCGGGTACGCACCTTGTCGTGCTTTTCCACGCCCTTGGAAAGGCCGCCGAAGAATTCATATGTATCATCCTTCTGTTTGACTGCAACCTGGTCGCCGCCGCGTCCCAAAGCCATGTCCAGCGCCTTGCGCGCCCACTCCTCGCCCTCAAAAAGCGAGGAAGCCCCCCGGCCCACGCCGATGGATATCGTGGCGCTGCGGCGTTCACCCGCTTTGATATTCCGGACGGTATCGAGGATTTGAAAACGTTTCTCCATTGCTTCGCGCGTATGCGCCTCGTCGGTAAGGATCAGATAGCGCCCGCCGCTCAGCCGTTTGAGAAAACCGTTCATGCTCTGCGCCCAGCCGATGAGCGCGCCCTCCACCTCGGAGGCAATGCGAGTGTCTTCGCTGCCGGTGCAGTCCCGGGCGAGTTCCTCGCGGTTATCAAAGAAAGCCAGCGCCACAACCGGGCGCCGCTCGGTATATTCCCTGTTGATTTCCTTGTAATAGGTATCGTCTACAAAATAAAGGATACTGCCGTATTCCGTACCGGTTGCAAAAACTGTAAACTGCCTGCTGCCGACCGTGATGTCACTGCCGCTGTCGGCAATAATCTGGTTGATCGTCTTCGGATAAATAAACTTTAAAATGTTCTCACCGCGGCATTCCCGCTTTGTGCTGACCTGAGCCGCAAACGCGCTGTTCACCCAGATGATATCCCCCGCGTTGCCGATTACGGCTACCGGCATGGTAAATTCCTGAAGCGATCGGTATTCCTCGCCGGATAAAATCTTCTGGGCGCTTTTCACCGCGGTGTTCACATGCATTTTGAACTTTTCCGTTGAAACCGCTACAGCGGCAATGGAAACAACGGAAAGCAGCATTTCCGCGGTGAAAACATAAGCGTTCCAAAACCAGCTCAGGCCGGCCATGATGAGCATGACTGCCGTGACAATATAAAACACCGGCGACGATACCCATACTTTTCTTTTCAAAGCAATTACTCCTTCGGCAATAATGCCAAACGCAGTTTTTTAAGGAATTAGACCTCCATGATGATCGGCAGGATCATCGGGCTGCGTTTCGTACGGTCATAAAGCATACGGGAAAGCTCATCCTTGATACGCGTTTTGAGCGTACCCCAGTCGTGAATCCCGTTTTCGGCGCAGTTCTTCAGAACGGAATCAACCAGCTCTCTGGCTTCATCAATCAGCGGCTCGGACTCGCGCACATAGACAAATCCGCGCGAGACCACGTCGGGGCCGGAAATCACATGTCCGTCGTCGGAGCTGATGGTGCAGACTACGACAATCAGGCCGTCTTCGGAAAGATGCTTGCGGTCACGCAGCACAATGCTGCCGACGTCGCCGACGCCGAGACCGTCCACAAGGATGCGGCCCGCCGGTACGGAAGCGAGCTTGCGCATATAATCCTGGTTCAGCTCCAGCACGTCGCCGATATCGCCGATATAAACATGGGACGCGTCATAGCCCATGCTGCCCGCCACGCCTTTGCTCTTGCGCAGCATTTTCTGCTCGCCGTGCACCGGAATAAAATACTTCGGTTTTGTGATGCCGAGCAGCAGCTTAAGCTCTTCCTGACAGGCGTGGCCGGATACATGCACCTCGTACATGGATTCGTACACAACCTCGCAGCCCCGCTTCATCAGCTCGTCGATCACATTGCCGACGGTCTTTTCATTGCCCGGAATCGGCCTTGCGGAAATAATAATGAAATCGCCGGGGCCTACCTCCACCTTGCGGTGGTCGGCAAAGGCCATGCGGGTCAGCGCGCTCATCGGTTCGCCCTGACTGCCCGTTGTTACAAGCACGATCTTTTCTTTCGGATAGCGGTTAATGAGGTCGAGATCGATTAAAACGCCCTCCGGCACATCCAGATAACCCATTTCCATGCCGATGCCCATTACATTGAGCATACTGCGGCCGGAGAGGGCAACCTTGCGCCCGAATTTGACCGCGCAGTTGATGATCTGCTGGACGCGGCTGATATTGGAAGCAAATGTGGCGATGATAATCCGGTTGTTTTCCGCCCGCTTAAACAGGCGCTCAAAGGAATCGCTTACTTTGCTTTCCGACATGGTATAGCCCGGACGCTCCGCATTGGTGGAATCGGCAAACAGGGCAAGGACGCCCTCCTGCCCCAGCTGGGCAAAACGGCCGAGGTCGATCATCTCCCCCTGGGTGGGGGTGCAGTCTATTTTATAGTCGCCGGTGTGGATGAGCGTGCCGGCCGGAGAATGGATTGCCAGGCCGACGGCATCCGGAATGGAATGGTTGACATGGATGAATTCAACATCCATGCAGCCCATTTTCACGTGTTCACCGGGATGAACAACATTCATTTTTACTTTGTTCTGCAAATTATGTTCCTTGAGCTTGCCCCCAACCAGTCCGAGAGTAAGCTGAGTACCGTAAATCGGCAGATTCACTTTCTTCAGCAGATAGGGCAGCGCACCGATATGGTCCTCATGACCGTGCGTAAGCACGATTCCGCGGATTTTCTCCACGTTGCGCTCCACAAAGGTAAAATCGGGCAGAACGAGATCCACGCCGAGCATATCGCCGTCCGGGAACGCCATTCCGCAGTCGACAATCAGCATATCTTCCCCGCACTCGAACAGGGTTATATTTTTTCCGATCTCATTTAAGCCACCGAGAAAATATGCCTTGATGGAAGGCTTCTGTTCCTTGGCGGGACCGCGCTTGCCCTGGCGGCGTTTTCCAGCCTTGCTTTGCGGTTCCTGCCGCTGAACTGCCTGCTTCTGCGGCTCCTGCCTCTGAACCGCCTGCTTTTGCACGTTCGGCGCCGCGCTCTTCGCGGGCTGCGCAGGCTTTCTCTGGCGCGGGCGTCTCTGCCTTACAGGCTGCTCCCCCGGAACCGTATCACCGCCGATGACCTGATCCGCAGGCTTCTGCGTTTTGTTCCGTACAGGATGCTCCGCACTCTGTGCCTGTCTCTTTGGCGGGACCACCTTTTGATAAAGATTGGAACGTACCCCGCCCGCCGTATTGCTGTTCGGCTCCCCGACTTCCTTGCGCTCCGCCGGCTTATTCTGATTTTTTTCCGTCACAAAATAACCTCCATTATTAATTCAGGGTGCAGCCAAAGAGAGTCCGTCTGCAAACGGTGCAGGCGGACATGGCACAGCCCTGTTGATTTGTTGCACTTTCGGCACTGCTTCGGGCAGCTGCAAAAGAGTGCTGGTTTTCCGCATAAAATGCAGAAATATATTTAATGTCTAAATCAGGCTCTGTTTAAAAAAGGAACTTTTCTGTTTCGGTTGAAATTGCGCCACCCGGCACCGGAAACAATTAGGATACGGAAAAGTAAAATTTTATCTCTAAAATCTGCCGCTTTTATAAAACAGCACCCAGGAAGCAAATAAAACGAATCCGGACACAAATATCGTTATTATTGTACCTTGATTCATTATACCTGTCAAGTCATTAAACAGTCGTCAGTAAATATATTATGGCCGTAAATTCCCACATTTAAACAGGCTGCGGAATTGTTTCAGCAAAAGCTTTATGCTATACTTTATGCGATAACTGAAAGAATAACCGGAGAAGGATGATGTTTTTTGAAGCAGGTTGAAATTTTCACGGACGGCGCGTGCTCCGGGAACCCCGGCGCGGGCGGCTGGGGCGCGGTACTGCGCTATAACGGGGCGGAAAAGGAAATCAGCGGCGGCGCAGCCGATACCACCAACAACCGCATGGAGCTGAGCGGAGTGATTGCGGCGCTGAAATGCCTGAAGGAGCCCTGCGAAGTCATTCTCTGCAGCGATTCCAAATATGTATGCGACGCCATTTCAAAGGGCTGGGCGAAAAGCTGGAAAAAGAACGGCTGGCGCAAGGCCGACAAAAAGCCCGCGCTGAACACGGATTTGTGGGACGAGCTCCTCAGCCTTGCGGAACAACATAAAATAACGGTCGAATGGGTAAAAGGCCACGCCGGCCACCCGGAAAACGAGCGCTGCGACCGGCTTGCCGTGGCTGCGGCAGAAAAATACAAATAATTTTATTGTGCTATTGAAATCTATACCAAATAGGTGTATATTAATACCATAGAAAACCTACAATAATATAAATGAATTTCAAAGGGTGATATAATGGGTCGTTTTATTTATGCGGACAACGCCGCAACTACTCCTGTTTCAAAGTCCGTTTTGGAAGCAATGGATCTCATTTATACCAGGTACTACGGAAATCCTTCCAGCCTGTATTCCGTAGGGCGCGAGGCGAAAAAGCAGCTTGAAACAGCGCGTGAAACCGTAGCTGAATGCCTGGGAGCTCTGCCGAGCGAAATATTTTTCACCTCCGGCGGCAGCGAGGGCGACAACTGGGCGCTGAAGGGAATCGCGCACGAGCAGGCCAAAGTCGGTAAAAAGCACATCATTACCTCCAAATTTGAGCACCACGCGATTCTGCATACCTGCGCCGTGCTTGAAAAAGAGGGCTTTGACGTCACTTATCTGGACGTGCACAAGGACGGTCTGGTAAGGCCGGAGGAACTGGAAGCGGCGATTCGCGAGGATACCGCGCTGGTTTCCATCATGTATGCAAACAATGAAGTCGGCACCATTCAGCCGATTCCGGAGATCGGTGCAATCTGCAAGAAGCACAAGGTTATTTTTCATACGGACGCCGTTCAGGCGATGGGCAACGTCCCCATTAATGTTCACGAACAGAACATCGACCTGCTTTCGCTTTCCGCACATAAATTCCACGGTCCGAAGGGCGTCGGCGTATTCTACATCCGCAAGGGCCTCAGGCTGCCGAACCTGATTGAAGGCGGCGCGCAGGAGCGCGGACGCAGGGCCGGCACCGAAAATCTGGCCGGCGCGGTCGGACTGAGCGTAGCCCTGAAGGAAGCCTGCGCAACCATGGGTGAGCGCACCGCGCGCCTTTCCAAGATGAGGGACAGGCTGATTGACGGCGCGCTGAAAATCGAGCGCTCGCGCGTAAACGGCGACCGTGTTAAGCGCTTGCCCGGCAACGTGAATCTGTGCTTTGAAGGGATCGAGGGCGAATCCCTGCTGCTGATGCTCGACCTACAGGGCGTCTGCGCTTCCTCCGGTTCCGCCTGCACCTCCGGTTCCCTTGACCCAAGCCACGTTCTGCTCGCCATCGGGCTGCCGGCGGAAATCGCGCACGGCTCCCTGCGGCTCACCTTCAGCGACCAGAACACGGAAGAGGACATCGATTATATTCTTGACATCCTGCCGAAAATTGTGGAGCGCCTGCGTTCCATGTCCCCTTTGTGGGAAGAAATCATTTCCGGCCAGAAGAAATTTGAATAACGACTGACAGAAAGAAAGGATACGACTTATGGCATACAGCGAAAAAGTTATGGACCATTTTGCAAACCCGCGCAATGTAGGAGAAATCCCGGACGCCAGCGGCGTCGGCGAGGTGGGAAATCCGAAATGCGGCGATATCATGAGGATGTACATTAAGGTTGACAACGACACGATCACCGACGTGAAGTTCAAGACCTTCGGCTGCGGCGCGGCGATCGCCACCAGCTCCATGGCAACGGAAATGGTCAAGGGCAAAAAAATCGAAGACGCGCTCAAGCTGACCAACAAGGCGGTAATGGAAGCGCTGGACGGCCTGCCGCCGGTAAAAATCCACTGCTCCGTGCTGGCCGAACAGGCAATCAAGGCTGCTGTCGCCGATTATTATAAAAAACAGGGCATCGACCCCACTCCGTTTGTCGGCGAGATTCCAGAATGCGAAGCCTGCGCCTGTGACACTCATTAAGTTTACATGACAAGCAAAAACCGTACCGGCTCTAAAACCGGCACGGGTTTTGTTATTTTATCAGCTTTTGAAAAGTGTTTTCAACATAACCGCTGTCCTTTAATTTCTCCTGCATGGAGCGCCAGCTTGATTCATTCAGCATACTCTGCAAAGCGCCGTACTGCTTTTCGACATCGGCACGGTTCACGGTATAGGTGATATCCGTGTAGTGATACCTCAGCGTTTGAAGATTATCAATAAGCGCAAAGGCGGAAACCGCGCTGTAGATAATTTCCTTTTTCAGCCTGACGGATTCGATGTGGTTGGAGTCCCCTTGAAAATCAATTTCAAACATAAAGGTTTTTGGATTCTGGCTATACTTGCGATCCAAATCGCTTAAAGGCAGATTGGAAAACAGCCCGATATTATTGGAAGCGTTTCCCATATACTTATTTTTATAGGACATGATACTCTGCAGGTCATGGGTGGTCGCCTCCTGCTGTGCCTGATTGTAGGCCTCTTCCTTTTGGTATTGCCTTTGTCTTGCCAGCAGCATGATACAGGAAAGCACGACTCCGGTCAGAAAAAGCGCGATTATTATTCTATTCCGCTGTGCCATCATTTCTCACCTCGTATTTCCCTGCAAGCCTTACGTTTAATCCCAGAGAAAGAGGACACAGGACAGTAAGGAACGGATTCAGATAATTAACAAACAGCTGCCCCAGCGCGTAAGGGCCGGTAATGCTGACCGAACGGCCGAACCAGATATTGCTGCTGAAATACGCCGCCGTGGTGAGCAGCGAACATAGGAGTATAAAGACCGCCCAGATGATCCACGCCGCCTTTGCCATTCGTTCATAACGCTTTACATTGACATATTCCGTTTCGTTTTCCGGCCTTTTCTTCAGAGCGCTCTGAAAGACAAAATATGAAATACCGATACCTGCCGATATGAGGAATAAAGTAACCGATATGCGTCCAACCGGGTAATAGACGCTCACCGGGATAGTGAACAGCCACGCGGATAAAAGATAAATCAGGCACCGCTGATACCGTTCCTGCTTAAATGGATTGATATAAATTTTCATATTTCCGCTGATCAGGCTATCCACTTCCGTAATTCCTGACTTTGCCTGTTCAAGCGCTTCTTTTTCACTCATTCCTCCGGCAATCAGATCGTTTTTCTTTGCTTCCAGATTCGCTCGGATTTCCGCCTTTAAATCCTGCACTTCCCGTGTCTGCTTCTGCTTTGCAAACAGATTATTTACGTAGATATCCAGGTCACTCATGCTGATTTCCTCCCCCGATAAGCATATCGATTAAATCCTTTGCAATATTCCACTGCGCAAGCGCCTTTTGATAAGACTGTACTCCCGATTGTGTTATCCTGTAATATTTTCTTCGTCCGCCCTGGCTTTCATCGCCCCAATAGGACTCAATCAGCCGCTGGGTTTCCAGCCGTTTCAGGCTGGTATAGAGGGACGGCTCCTTCAGTTCATAGGCTCCCCCGCTGTTCTTGCCGATCGACTTGACGATTTCATAGCCGTAATTATCCCCGTCATTTAAAACCCGCAGAATCATGGTATCAATATGCCCGCGGACCAAATCGCTGCTGATACTGTCCATTTTCTCACCTCTTACCTGCTATATTATATTACATATTACTATGTGTGTCAATGTAATATGTGTGTCGTATAATCAATTCCAGAATCTTTGCTTTTTTACCCTACCCGAGCAGAACCTTCCCGCGTGGAATGGAACAATAACCGGGGCTGAAATATCTGAAATGTTATAATCCGTTCCTATTCCAATATTTTCAAAAGTCAAACGTCAAAAGAACAAGCCGGTACTTAAAATCTAAGCACCGGCTTGTTCTGCGGTTAAAAGGTATCTTTTAAGTAATTATGCCATCAGGCTTTTTACTTCTGTTTCCTTTTGGAACAGAACGCAGCCGCCTTCGTGTTCCCCGGAAAGGAGTCCTTCCGCGTTCAGTTTGCGGAACAGCGGGGACTGCAGGGCTTTTTCCAGCCCCACCGCTTTTACGCTGGTATCAGAAAAAGGAGAAAACGGGCAGGGCTCCGCACCGCCGGCCGCATTGATATGGAAAAATCCCCTGCCGGCGGCAAGGCAGCCGCCCGTATGTTTTTCATCGCCGGGGAAAGAAAGGAAAATCATATTTTCGTATTTTTTCCTTAACGCCGCCTGCTTTTCCTCCAGCGCTTTTCGTTCTTCTTCCCCGGGCGCGAGGGAAGCTGTGGAAGCGCTGACCGGCACATACTCCACGTATAAGATCAGCTTGCAGCCCATTTGATATAGGCCGTTTACAAAATCGTCGCTCGTGACAGTCTGCAGGTTTTCCTTTGTAACAGTGACGGACGCACCGTAAAATATCCCTTTTTCATTCATGCGTCCCATTGCGTCCATCAGCGTATGGTAGGTTCCCTCACCTCGCCTTGCATCCGTCTGCGTCCGGTTTCCCTCAATGCTGAAAACCGGGATCAAATTTCGGTTCCGGTTGAACAGGCCGAAGTAGTCTTCGTCCATCATGGTTCCGTTGGTGAATACAGGAAAGATGATTTCAGGGAACTCCGCCGCCTTTTCGATAACGTCCCGGCGCAGGAGAGGCTCTCCGCCCGCCAGAAGAATAAAGGAAACGCCCAGCTCCTTCGCCTGACTGAAAATGCTTTCCCATTCCGGCGCGGAAAGCTCGCTTTTGCACAGGTGTTCCCCGCAGGAATGGTTTGCCCTTGCATAGCATCCCTTGCAGAACAGATTGCAGTGCGTTGTTATGCTTGCAATCAGAAACGGCGGAATATGGCAACCCTTCCGCTCGCTTTCCTTCCGTTTCTGCCCCGCCGCCTTCTGCGTCACGGCATATTTTAAAAGATACGCGCTTTCCTTTGGGTTTTTAAACGCGCTTTTCAGCGCATCTTGAACGATGTTTTCGATAGCGCGGCTCATATACTCCGTTAAATCAGTCATTGTTATCCTCTCCTAATAGCAGCTTCAGTTCCATATCGATGAGTTCTCTGCTTACGGACGCGTCCATAATATCAAGACCGGTATATTTTTGAAAAGCGTCCGCCCGGAAAAATGCCACCTGCATATAAGTAATCATCTGATACGCGATAATTCTGCACTCCAATTCCGTCCTGCGCTCGCCGAAATATTCACGAAGAATCGGAAGAATGTATAAGGGCGCAAGAATATCGTCGTGAAGCACAATATGCGGGACATAAATGGCAGTAAATTTCTGATACTTTACAACGGTCTCACACAATTCATAAAGCATTTTGCGCAGCCGTTCCTTTGGCGGAATGACGGTTTTCGGCTCGGCAAGAAAGCTGTCCGCGGAGCGCTCCATAATTTTACCGACCGCGTCGAACAGAAGCTTATCCTTGGACTGAAAATAGTAATTGATTAGCGCCAGATTTACTCCGGCGCGGGCGGCTATCTGCCGGGATGTGATTTCCTCCGGTTTCTCCGCCTCTTCCAGCAGCTCGGCTGCAGCTGCAAGAAGCTGCTTTGCGGCGTCTTCGTTTCCCATGGTGTCCCCTCTTTTAAACATGTTTAATACGCGTTTAATTATAACACCGATTTCTTTCCTGTCAAGCTTAAATTTAAACAAGTTTAAAATTTATGCAGGTTCCACGTCCCTTATGCGGAGAGTACAGCCGGACACGGATGCAATCCCGACAAAACCGGCAGCGCACGAAAAGCGGTGCCGGCATATATTATTGCAAATTTTGTTCGTGTTCGCCGAATCGGAGTTCGTTCAATTTTATTTTTGCCCTATGAGAACCAGCTTTGTCAGATCCCACTCGGAGATCATGGACTCTTCCGCGAGCTTTCTATATTCATGAACTAAAAGCTGATAGCAGTATTCCGCTGGTTTTCCGTCTGCCATAGCCAAAATATAAGACCACATACTTTTCTTGAAGGTTGAGGCAATAAACGGGTCATACCATATCATGTCCGTATACCCAAGCCATGAACGGCATCCGTTTTTCACGGCCGTTTCACCTAATCCGCCGCGTACGCCTGTACTGCATGCAAAGGTATACACATCCAAATCGTGGGTAAAATCTCCTGCATTCTGTTTGTCTATAATCGTTGCTTCTTCTCCGTTGCGTTCTCCAACCAATTTGTCGGGGTATCCATGGTCAAAATCAATGACCATCTTTGAAATTCTGCGATTGCCGGATTTCAGCCAATAGGAAACATTTTCCGGGGTTGCGGCGGTTCCGCTGAGATCAACCACGGATAAACCTCTGCGTTCCAGTTCTTCTTTCAGGCCTTCTCCCATCCAATTTGTAAAGTCTGTTACCCAGTCAATTTTATTTCGAATAATTAAGCAATCTTTCATGCCTCTCATATTAAATATCACCATTCCAATATAAATAAAGACGAGCATCATTTCATTCCCTATCCGCTTGTCCGATTAGAAATTAAACTCATCCATGGTTCCACTTGCTCGTCTGCTTATATCAGAATATGACAGCATGTCTGATCCGGTTACACAGTAAATTTCAATTCACTCTTCCATATTTCTGTCTTGAAAAACTTCCAGAAATCCCTTTGCCACAGAGGAAAGCGGACGGTCATTGCGCCAGATTGCCGTTACCTGCGTACGGAGACTCGGGTCCTTCAGCACCTTGAAAGCGGTCTGTCCGTTTTGGCGGTAAGGCGCCATGGACTGCGGCACGATTGCAATTCCGAGCCCGGCGTCGGCCCACATGAGGGAGGTGCGGGCATCGTCATTTTTGCAAAAAATCACCGGCTTAAACTCAGACTGTTTACAGGCGGACAGAATCAGCTTTTCAAATCTCCGGTAGATGATCAGCGGGCTGTTCTGCAGTTTCCTGAGGCTTACCGCTTCTCCGTCCAATCCTTCAAAAAACTTCCGGTCGGCCACCGCGATCAGCGGCTCGCTTTTCAGACCGTAGCTGTCCGTATTTTCCGCGTGAAAGGGCGTTCTGGCAATGGCAATCTCGATCAGTCCGTTTCCCAAAAGCTCAATCAGCTGAAACGTGTTGCCCTCGTGAATTTCAAAATGGACGTCGGGATGGGCGCCGGAGAACACCTTCATTCTCCGATTCAGAAGAGCCGGGCCGGAGGACGAGGTCGCGCCGAGGCGCAGTGTCCCGCTCAGCCTTTCGCTGTAATCCTCCAGTTCCTTCATCGCGGCATCCGTCATTTCCAGAATACTGTTCGCACGCTTGTAAAGCAGGACGCCCGCGTCCGTGAGCGTAATGCGCCGCGCACCGCGCTCCACCAGCTTTACTCCAAGCTCGTTTTCCATTGTCTTCAGTTGCTGACTGAGCGGCGGCTGGGAGATATGCAGCTTTTTTGCCGCGGCGCTGATGCTTCCCTCTTCCGCAATCGCCACAAAATAGCCGAACTGTTTCAAATCCATTTTTGTTTCCTCATTCTATATGATTGTCGTATGGTTATCAGACTAAATAAATATTATTCATATGGATTCACCTATGCTATAATAATACACGCAAAAGGCATAATATGACAAGGGAATGATGGATAAAATGCTAAAACTCGCGCGCTATTTGAAGCGCTACCGAAAACAGGTGATTATCGGCCCGATCTTTAAACTGATCGAGGCGATTTTTGAACTGATCGTCCCCGTTATCACGGCTAAAATGATCGACAACGGCGTAAAGACAGACAATATACCGTACATCTGGCACATGGGTGGCGTCATGCTGCTGCTGGGCGTTACCGGCCTTTGCAGCGCGCTGATCTGCCAGAAACTCGCCTCCATCGCCTCACAGGGCTTCGGAACGGTGGTGCGGAGCGAACTGTACCGGCATATCAATACCTTTTCCCATGCGGAAATCGATCAATTCGGCACGCCGTCCCTGATCACGCGGATTACGAACGACGTTAACCAGCTGCAGTACGCGGTCGCCATGCTGATCCGCCTGGTCATCCGCGCGCCCTTTCTGGCGGTCGGCGCAATCGTAATGGCCATGCTGATCGATCTGCCGCTTGCCCTCGTTTTTCTGGTTGCCACGCCGCTGATCGTACTGGTTCTCTATAACATTATGAGCCGTTCCGTACCGTATTTCCGTGTGATGCAGAAAAAGCTGGATCAGATTTCGCTGGTTTCACGCGAAGGGCTGAGCGGTGTACGTGTCATCCGCGCTTTTTCCAAGCAGAAAAGCGAGCAGCAGCGTTTTGATGCAGCCGCCGACGACCAGACGGAAACAGCCATACGGGTCGGCAGGCTTTCCGCACTTTTAAATCCGCTGACCTATACCATTATGAATTTCGCAATCATCGCGATCGTGTGGTTCGGTGGCGCGCGCGTAAATTCCGGCAGCCTGACGCAGGGCGAGGTGATCGCGTTTGTCAACTATATGACGCAGACTCTGCTGGCGCTGATTGTCGTAGCCAATCTTGTTGTCACCTTTACAAAGGCTTCCGCTTCCGAGGCAAGAGTAAACGAAATCCTCGATACGGTCACTTCCGTTCCGGAAACAAACGCCGAACCCGCCGTAAAGAAGGCCGGTGCGGCGAAAATCGAATTTCAGGACGTCAGCTTTTCCTACGGCGGCACGGACAAGTACGCGGTAAGCGGCCTGAGCTTTTGCATTATGCCGGGAGAAACAGTTGGAATTATCGGCGGAACCGGCTCCGGAAAATCCACGCTGGTCAGCCTGATTCCGCGCTTTTATGACGTTACCAAAGGCAAAATTCTGGTGGATGGCGTTGACGTGCGCGGCTATTCCTTCGCTGAACTGCGCGGCGAGATTGGCATGGTGCCGCAGGAAGCGGTGTTGTTTTCCGGTACGGTTGAGAGCAACCTGTGCTGGGCAAAGAAGGACGCGACCGCCGAAGAAATAGAACAGGCACTGAAGATCGCGCAGGCATACGACTTTGTTTCCGCACTGCCTGCCGGTATCAAAAGCCCGGTAAATCAGGGCGGCAAGAATTTTTCCGGCGGGCAGAAGCAGCGGATGACCATCGCGCGCGCACTGGTGGGCAGCCCACAGATTCTGATTCTGGACGACAGTGCCAGCGCGCTGGACTTTGCAACTGACGCCGCGCTGCGGAAATCCATTAAAAATGAAACGGCAGGCATGACCGTGCTGATCGTTTCCCAGCGGGTAAGCACCATCCGGCGCTCGAATAAAATCATCGTACTGGACGACGGGGCGGTCGCGGGAATCGGCACGCACGAACAGCTGATGGAAAGCTGCGAGGTTTACCAGGAAATCTGCCTCTCACAGCTCAGCAAAGACGAGGTGTACAAAAAATGAGAAAATCCGTATTAAAGCGTCTGATGCATTATGCCAAGCCGTATTCCCTCTATCTTTTTATCGCGCTTGTCAGCGCGGTAATCAGTATCTCAATGACATTGTACGGCCCCATTCTCATCGGTAAAGCGATCGACCATATCATCGGTACCGGAAAGGTGGATTTTCCGGGAATCCTGCCAATTCTCGGAATACTTGCCTTTACGATCGTACTGAGCGCCGTATTTCAGTGGGTAATGGCCTACTGCACAAATAAGGTTACCTACCAGACCGTGCGCGACCTGCGGATGCAGACCTACCGGAAAATCAACCGGCTGTCGCTGAAATATATTGACGGACACGCCCACGGCGACCTGATCAGCCGGATTGTCAACGACGTCGATCAGGTATCGGACGGTCTGCTGCAGGGCCTGACGCAGCTTTTTACCGGCGTCGTCACAATAATCGGCACTCTGATTTTCATGCTGACGATCAGCCCGGTCATCACGGTTGTTGTGGTGCTGGTTACACCCCTGTCGCTTTTCGTGGCCGGTTTTATCGCAAAGCTTTCCCACCGGCAGTTTAAGGAGCAGCAGGCAACGCAGGGCGAGCTGAGCGGCTACATTGAGGAGCTGATCAGCGGCCAGAAAATCGTAAAGACCTTCCATTATGAAGAACGGTCGGAACAGCAGTTTGATGAAATCAACCGGCGCCTTTACCGCTGCGGGGTAAAAGCCCAGTTTTACTCCTCCCTCAGCAACCCGAGCACGCGCTTTGTCAACGGGATTGTCTATACCTCCGTGGCAGTGATCGGTTCCGTCTGTGCAGTGACCGGGCGCCCCGGGCCGCTGACCATTGGGCAAATATCTTCTTTCCTCGCCTACGCCAACCAGTACACCAAGCCGTTCAATGAGGTAACGGCGGTCATTACGCAGATTCAAACCGCATTTGCCTCCGCCCAGCGGCTTTTTAGCACCCTTGACGAAATGGAGGAAATTCCCGACGCGCCGGACGCACTGGTGCTCAATAGCTGCGAGGGCAATATCGACGTAGGGCATCTGAACTTCTCCTACCGTCCGGAGGCGAAGCTGATTCAGGATATGAACCTATCCGCCCGCAAAGGCGACCGCATTGCGATCGTCGGCCCGACTGGCTGCGGCAAAACCACCATCATCAATCTACTGATGCGCTTTTACGACGCGGACAGCGGAACCATAAAAATTGACGGCATCAATACCCGGAACATCACCAGAAGCAGCCTGCGTTCCATGTTCGGAATGGTGCTGCAGGATACATGGCTGTTTTCCGGCACCGTGCGTGACAATATCGCCTACGGCAGAAAAGACGCGACAGAAGAAGAGGTTATTGCGGCGGCAAAAGAGGCGCACGCCCATTCCTTTATTGTAAAGCTGCCCGACGGCTACGACACCGTTCTTTCCGAGGACGGCGGCAATCTTTCGCTTGGCCAGCGCCAGCTTCTCTGCATCGCACGGGTCATGCTGGCGGACCCGCCGATCCTGATTTTGGACGAGGCGACCAGCTCCATCGATACCCGAACCGAAATCCGTATCCAGAAAGCGTTCGCACGGATGACGCAGGGACGCACCAGCTTTATCGTTGCCCACCGTCTTTCCACCATCAAAGAAGCCGATCTCATCCTTGTTATGAACCGCGGCAGTATTATTGAACAGGGTACCCACGAACAGCTTCTGGCAAAGGACGGTTTTTACTCAAACCTTTACAACAGCCAGTTTGCGGCCGCGGAGTAAAAGCTACAGGGAGATGTCGACCGCAGTCGACAGAGAGATTAAGCGACTTTATGCGATTCAATTCCTTCTTTAGTATTGAATTACCAGATAGTGCGTTGTATAATTATATAGAATTAACGAAAATCAGGAGGTCAGCATGGATAAAACAGAGAAGAGAAAATTGCAGATTCTGGCTTGCAAGGTCAGAATGGGTGCGATTGAGGGAGTTTTCAATGCAAAATCAGGGCACCCGGGCGGATCGTTATCCGCCGCGGATCTGTTCACCTATCTCTATTTCAAAGAGATGAAAATTGATCCGAAGGACCCCAAGAATCCGGACAGGGACCGTTTCGTCCTTTCCAAAGGCCACTGCGCGCCCGGACTTTACGCGACACTGGCTTTAAGAGGTTACTTTTCGGTAGATGAACTGAAGAAACTGCGTCATATCGGGGCAATGCTGCAGGGGCATCCGGATATGAAGGGTACGCCAGGCGTCGATATGAGCACCGGTTCCCTCGGCCAGGGCGTTTCCGCCGCCTGCGGGATGGCGCTTGCGGGCAAGATGGACAAAAAAGGCTACCGTGTATATTCGGTCTTGGGTGACGGCGAAATTGAAGAAGGACAGGTTTGGGAAGCCGCAATGTTTGCCGCACACCACAACCTGGACAACCTCTGCCTCATCGTTGACAACAACGGTCTGCAGATTGACGGCCCCGTAGCGGAAGTCGGCGGCCCCGAACCGATCGACGAAAAATTCCGTTCGTTTGGCTTTGACGTTCAGATCATCAGCGGCAATGATTTCGACGAGATCGAAACCGCGTTCAGCCATGCCAAGACTGTAAAAGGCAAGCCGAGCGTGATTATTGCAAAGACCGTTAAGGGCAAAGACGTATCATTCATGGAAAATAAAGTGAACTGGCATGGCGCCGCTCCCAACGCAGAGCAATACGAAGTTGCGATGCAGGACTTGAACAAGGTGCTGTCCGGACTGGAGGCGGAATAAATGGCTGAGATGGTAAAGAAAGCAACCAGAGAGAGCTACGGCCAGGCGCTGGCTGAATTAGCCGAACAGTACCCGCAGGTTGTCGTTTTGGACGCAGACCTTGCGGAGGCAACCAAAACCGGAATTTTTAAGAAAGCTTATCCGGATCGCTTTATCGACTGCGGCATTGCGGAATGCAACATGGTCGGTGTGGCCGCCGGTCTTGCAGCCTGCGGCAAAATCCCGTTTGCAACTTCCTTTGCAATGTTCTCTGCGGGCCGCGCCTATGAGCAGGTTCGCAATTCCGTCGGATATCCGAAGCTGAACGTAAAAATCGTGGGTTCCCACGCCGGTATTTCCGTTGGCGAGGACGGAGCCACCCATCAGTGCAACGAAGACCTTGCGCTGATGAAAACAATTCCCGGCATGGTCGTGCTGAATCCTGCCGACCATTATGAAATGAAAGCAGCTGTCAAAGCGGCGATCGAGCATCACGGCCCGGTTTATATCCGTCTTGGCCGTCTTGCCGTGGATAGCTTCAACAACGCCGACGATTACAAGTTCGAAATCGGTAAGGGTATTACCCTGCGCGACGGCAAGGATGTCACGATTGTGGCGACCGGCCTGATGGTATCCCGTGCGCTGCAGGCTGTTAAAACGCTGGAGGAGCAGGGAATTGACGCGCGGCTGATCAACATCCACACCATTAAACCGATCGACCGTGAGCTGATCCTCAAGGCCGCGAAGGAAACCGGCCGGATCATCACCGTGGAAGAGCACAACGTAGTCGGCGGCCTGGGCGATACCGTGTGCAGTCTGCTTGCCGAAGAGCTGCCCACCCCGGTTACCAAAATCGGCGTAAACGATGTTTACGGCCATTCCGGTCCCGCAGTCGACCTGCTTGACGAGTTTGGCCTGAACGCGGCTCACATTGTTGAGGTTACCAAAAAGGTTCTTGGCAAATAAACTCTAAGCTTAGCTTAATATGCTACCGCGAACCGGCCCGCTTTTCGGCGGGCCGGTTTATTAATTTAAGTAATAATCAGACAATTTAAGTTGAATTGCGGCATAAATCAGGATCAAATATTAATTTCCATCATGAAATTAAAAAAAGTTTCTGTTTTCTGCAAATTTAATTGTTATTATTCCTTTTAGTTATTAAATATAGTGGCCAGAGTAGTTAAAATATATTTAAGTAAATTACAGTAATTGACGTATTAAAATTCCAATAACTGTTTATTCCATCTTACAATTAACTTCGTTACAATACTATCTGGAGATTACGAAAATGAATTTTAATGTAAACGAACTACTGAATTCACTCTCCTTTACTCTCGATTACGTAGAAAAAGGCCTGATTTCAAACGAAAAAAATCACGGCCGCCGCGTCGCGTATATATCTGCCAGGATTGGGGAAATGCTCGGTTTCAACAATCTCAATCTATTCGATTTGATTTCCTACTCCCTTCTGCATGACAACGGGGTTGCAAAATCTCTTGTGAAAAAGACCGATTCGGGGGAATATGTAAACGCGGAGCTGAACAGCATCCACTGCGTTGAGGGAGAAAAAAACATAAAGGTATTTCCGTTTTTTCATCCTGTTACAAACGTACTTCTCTACCATCATGAAAATTACGACGGCAGCGGGTTTTTTGGGTTATCCGGCAGCGAAATCCCTCTGTATTCCCGCATTATAGCACTTGCAGATTTCATTGCCATACAATATTCGGAAGATAAAGTAAGCGAAGAGGTCATCCGGTCAATCGAAAAAACGAAATCGTATTTTGACCCGGATTTGCTCAGCGTCTTTGAAGAACTCAGCCACAATATGGAGTTCTGGCTTCATTTGAACGATGATTTTGTTTATACCGCGCTGGCAGCGGTTACCCCGCATGTCAACCGTAATTTCGATTACAAGAACATGAGAACCGTTTCTCAGGTTTTTTGTAATATCATTGATGCCAAGTCACCCTTTACCGGGTCGCATTCGCGCGGAATCAGCGACAAAACCGGCATCCTCTGCGAATACTATGAGTTTGACCAGGAATCCTACTGGAAAATGCGCATAGCGGCAGACCTGCACGATCTTGGAAAGCTGATGATTCCGAACGAAATACTCGACAAACCGGCCGCTCTGACAAAGCAGGAAATTTTGATCATCCAGTCCCATCCTTTTTACACTCGGAAGGCGCTGGAAATGATCACCGGATTCGAAGAAATCGCCGATTGTGCCGCGAACCATCACGAAAAGCTGAACGGCAGCGGCTATCCTTTCGGCCTGAATCAGGATCAGCTGGATTATAAATCCCGTCTTTTAGGCTGCATCGATATTTATCAGGCGCTTACTGAGGACAGGCCTTACCGCAAAGCGATGGCTCACAACATCGCAATTCGCATTATGAGGGAAATGGCTTCGAAAAATCTGATCGACCAATCGATCGTTGAGGACTTGAACTTTGTCTTTTCCGTGACATCAAAATTCGCAGTTTCAAAATAATTTTCCAACCGCCCTTACCGGGCGGTTTTTTTTCGCAGAAACGGGAAAACTGCTTTTTGAGGTGATAGATATGTCTTATGTTGATCCGAAGCTGCGGAGCCGCTTTGAATCGCTCTCCATTGATCTGAAAAACGAAATTCTCAAAAGGGATGTTAAGCTGTACACGCTGAATGATTTAATAAAGTGTCTGGAAGATATCGTATCCGGTAAATAAATGTTAAAAATGTATAAATTTTAACATTATTCTATAGATTCTCTAAAAACTGAATTTATTTGTTATACTAATTTATAGTTTACAAGTTCCTCACGCGAGGATTTTCAATAACCTTTTGAAAAAGCCGTCCATTATTGGGCGGCTTTTTCAATGATATTCCTCTTTCTGTACCGTTTGCCGCAGTACAACGGGATATGCTGCTGCATAAAATAGAAGCAGAGGTGGTTCCGATGCTTTGTGACCTTTCCCCTGAAGAGCTGTCCTATCTGGCAACAACGTTTGCCGTAACGCTTGCAAAAGGCCTGGATGACCACTCCATGAGAGTGCTGTGCAGCTTTTTCGTTGACGTTGTAGGAACTCTTAACCTCATTACAAATCAGCGGTCTTTGTTGGAAAAGTGCCATGAAAAATGTGAAGAGCATCATGAGAAACCGGAAAAACCGCATGATAGGAAATGAACATCCTCCGGGGTGTTCTTTACATAAAATTCGATGTGTATGTTCCCCCGCAAATTGAAAATAATAACCTTGCGGGAGATGAACAAGAATGAAAAAGCTGATATTGGCCTATATTGTATTTATTTTAATTGTATTCGGGTTTGCAGGCTGCCGCGCTTACCGTTCCGCTTCCAGTGAAGTAAAGGGACTGGCATCTGAGGTGCAGAGCACCGTATCCGGTGCCGCCCCAAAACTGGTATC